>JAWXCO010000191.1:0-10466 GCA_034408705.1 Bacteroidota bacterium | reverse complement strand
CGGGTCATCCTCTGAAATAATTACCAGCATATTATTCCAGTATTTTGTTCTGGAAAGAAAATTGCATAAACATTTATTGTATAACAGAAAGTTAGATAAAAAAAGGCGAAACCTGGAAAAGTTCCGCCTAACTGCAAATGATTGCTTACTGAACTGTGTTTGACTATTAATTATTAATCCAAATACTTGCATTGATATTATCACTTCCACCAAACTGTGTTTGAAGTGCTGCTGCAAGGTTAGTGCCATTGGTCGTTCTTTCCGTACCTGGATATTGAAACCTTTTGGGTATCAGACCGCTGTTGCCAGTACCTGGTCCGTTCTTTGCAAAATCAGGGATACCTGTACGGCGATAATTGTAATAAGCTTCAAATCCCGAATTCTGAAAGAAGGACAGGTATTTTTGCTTTACTATTTGTTCACGGCCTGTTGTATTATTCCCTGCATACATTACAGATGTCTGATTATAATAATCTGTAAAAATAAAATTTACTTTATAATTGATATAGTCAGCGCTCTCGGTTACTTTACCTCCTGCTTTCAAATAGTAAAAATCATTGAGCCCATCCTTAATACCATAAAAACCAATAGATGCCTGTATCCCTTTTTTATACCAATCTTCTGCGTTACCTGTTATCCATCCCAAATTAATAGCTTCGGCGATATTAAAACACATTTCCGGATAGCCTACAATCATTGTGTTTTCAGCAGTATAATTGCGATAGTAACGATAACGTCCATAAAAAGAATACATACCTGGCGTAAATCCGGGACCATTATCCTGTCCGGCCTTATTTGACATGTCAGCCAAATCTTCTGCAGGGCTTGCGCCTACGAATGCAGCATGATCAGATGGAAGGATACCTGCTTTTAATTTTGACCCGGCAGGGTCTGCAACAGCAAAGACACGGGGGTCTTTCAAGGAAGTCAATAAGCCGATATGCGTTGAAGACATATTATAGCGGGTAGCATCAAATCCGAAGTTATCCGGATTGATAGGATACTTATTGAAAGGGTTTACCCAAATGAATTGCAGGTTATCATTCATATCAACCAAGACAGGGTATTTAGGCTTGTCATTCATAATTGCATTAAATGAGGTAGCAATTCCAAGGCTTGCATCTGCTGCTTTTTTGCTCAAACTGATTAACACCCGTAGACGAAACGTATTGACAACTTTTTGCCACTTACGTAAATCGTTGTTGAAATAATAATCACCGAGTAAAGAAATGTTGGCCGATGTTATTAGTGATCCAATATCTGTATTAGACTCTTCCAGCCATTTTAATACCTGAATGAATATATCTTTTTGGAAATCATACTTCGGGGTTAGGTTATTAATTCCGGATAATGCTTCAGTCATGGGCAGGTCACCAACACGCATAGTCATTTCATAAAAGAAATAAGCCCTGAAAAATTTGCCTAAGGCTGAATAAGGATTAATAGCGCCGGCGCCACCGGCAATTGCTTCTTCCTCCATTTTAATTACGTTCTTAAGGGTTGTATAAAACAAAGAAGCACCACCCCAGTTATACTCCTGGTTACCATAATAATTGTAATTGCAACAGGCAAACTGGTTCCATCGCTGCTCGAGGTTCCAGGGGCGTTGGAAACCAGCCATACTTGTTTCGATTCCATTTAATACCAGTGCAGCAGGAACTTTTTCCGGCAGGTTTGGGTCACTTTGTAAGTCCTCAAATTTCTTTTTGCAGGAAGTTCCCAATATCCCCAGGACTGCAAGAAGGAAAATTATTTTTTTCATATAAATAGTTTTTAAATAAATGATGAATACGATTAATCAGAAAACAAGATTAATGTTAAATCCAAATCGTTTTACAGTTGGTGATTGCAGGGTGCTGGAATTCTGACTGCCTGCATATTGGTCAATATCCACATCTTTGTATTTCTTATCAGCAAAATAGAACAGGTTTCTTGCTACAAAGGAAACAGAGGCACTCTGGATGAATGACTTACCAAGCACTTTTGAAGGGATGCTATAACCAAATGTAATTTCTCTCAGTTTTGCAAACGTCTTGCTCATCAGGTTTCCTTCGGCTTGTGAATTATAACGGCTGATATAATCCTGTAAAAACGTTTTGGTTGAATTGGGAGCAAATGTGAGATCCTTGTAATTGGTAATCACACCTGTAACAGGATGGTAAATGGGTGTACCAGCTGTTATCACTACACCTTCACCCACCCATGATTTTACACCAAGAAAATCCTGGTAACGGGCATCACCCATGGCACCTTGTACTGTTTCGAGGTGGCGGCCACCACGAAATGTTTGCCGGCGGATATAATTTTCCATTTCTCCACCAACCCGGCCATCAACCTGTACTGTCAGGCTAAAATTCTTATACTGAAATTTATTAGTAAATCCCCATACCCAATCAGGATTGGAATAACCCAGTAGTTGATTTTTGGGTAATACAATTGGACGGCCGCCGGCATCATTTATAATCTGTCCATCCTGAGTGCGGGCATAAGATCTGCCCTGGTAAATATCCAGCCTGTCGCCTGGTTTTACATAAATATCTCCAACGAGAATTGAATCAGCAGGTAATTCTTTATAGGTCTGCCTGTAGGTTGACCAGTTCAGCAAGATATCCCAGTTGAAACCACTTTTTGATTTAATCACATTTCCTGTTAAGGACAACTCAACTCCTTTAGTAGCATATTTGGCTGCATTAATAAACAAGGAGCTATAGCCGGTAGATTGCGAAATCGGGTTACGAAATATTTGAGGTCCATCAATGTAAGTAAAATATACCGCATCAAATGCCAGCCTGTTTTTTAAGAACCGGATATCAAGTCCTCCCTCATAATTAGAACGATTAGCAGTAGAAATATCATCATAAAGGTTATCCGTATAATATGCAGCGCTTGTATTGTTATAATCCAATCTTGTATTATAGACTTTACTCACCAGGTTATAGCTGGGGCCATCATACGAAGTGGTATAAGCTGCACCATAACCAACCGGATAAGATGCAGGGCCGATATAGGCGGTAGTACCTCCATCTCTTACGTTGGCATACGAAGCTTTTAATTTCAAGAAAGAAATAGCTTTCGGCATTTTTACATAATCTGATACAACAGTGCTTACAGAAACTGATGGATAAGTACCGGGTTTGCTTTCAGGAATGGCGGAAGATTTATCCCAGCGAACTGTTGCTCCCACATTCACAAAATTTTTATAAGAAATGTCGATGGAGGAATAAGCACTTAACACCAGCATCTCTGATGAAAAATTAGCAGCTTTTACCGGGTTGCGGGAGTTGGCAAAAGTATATACACCCGGTACATTCAAATAATCTGTAGAGGTAAAATTGGAATTAAACCTCATGTTGCGAATATTACCACCAACCAGGCCAGTTACTGTAAGGTTATTTTTGAAAAATTTCTTATTAAGTTTTAACAACGCTTCCGTATTGTTCTCAAATAATTTCCGGATATCTTCGCGGTAATCACCCCGGGCTTCTTCACGGCCATACGAAGTAGCAGAATAAGGAAATTTTTCTGTACGTAATAAATCATACGTAGTAACAGATGTTCTTCCTACCAGTTCTATATTCTTATTAAACTTATAGCTAAGTGTTGAGTAACCGTAAAAGTCATTTTTATAATGACTCCGCAGCCATTCTTTTACCAGGAACCAGGGATTATTATAACGCTGGTATTCAGCATAAATCTGTTGAACACCTTCCTTGCCCGGCTGCCAGTAATTTTTCATATCATCAATATCCCAGTCGGCACCACCCCAAATAGTAATATTGTATATCATACTATTGGGACCATACTGCACATCCGGAACATTCGGTGTAGCCTGTCTGTTGTAATTTACATTGGCTTCAAAACGCAGCTTTGGTGTAAAATTATGGCCAAGAGACATATTGAAATTAAAGCCATTCAGCTTCGTGTTAGGAACTATTCCTTTTTGATAAGTATTTGACATAGAGAACCGGAGATCAGACTTCTCTGTGCTGGAAGAAACAGCAATGCTGTTGGTTGTTAACAAACCAGTTTGTATAAACCGGTTCAGGTTGTCTTTACCCCTTGCCGTCCAGGGTGTAGGAATACGATTGCCTGTTAAGGGATCAATCGGACTGTCATACTGCGCTATCAATTGCCCATTGAACTTAGGCCCCCAAATATCATAGTCACCATCGTTTAACCCCCCACCTCTTCCGTTTACAAACGAATAGCGTCCATGATCACCAGGACCATACTCGTCCTGCACCATTGGGATTGAATTAAACCCTTTTTCAAACATGGTGCTTGAATTAATTTCTACACTATATCCTCTTTTATCCTTTGTACCTTTCTTTGTGGTAATGATGATAGCTCCGTTTGCACCCCGGTTACCATACAAAGCCGCAGCCGTTGCACCTTTTAACACCGTGTAAGTTTCCACATCATCCGGGTTAATGTTCCAGGTATCCGAATTGATAGGTATACCATCTATAACAACAAAATTTAAACTTCCGCCGCGAAGGATTAACTGCGGTCTTCCAAGTATCTCCGGAGAACCGCCAACAGATAATCCTGAAATTTTGCCTGCCAGGGCATTCAGTGCATTGGGTTCTCTTGCTTTGATCAGGTCGGTCCCTTTTACTTCCTGTACTGAGTAGCCTAATCTTTTGGTCTCTTTTTTAATACCCAGCGCAGTTACGACTACCTCGTTCATGCTTTTAGAATCAATCTGCAAAACAATAGAAGCCGATTCGCCAGCTTTAATTTCCTGTGTGGAAAAGCCTACATAGCTAATAACAATGATGTCATTATCAGCCGCATCAATTTTAAAAATGCCTGATACATCTGTAGATGTTTGCTTTTTTGTTCCTTTCACAGTCACCGAAGCACCGGAAACTGGTTGCTGATTTTCTGAAGAAGTTACCTTGCCGCTTACGGTCCGCTGCGCCATAACAAAGTATGACACCGAAAGCAGAAATAGGGTAAGAGAAATTTTTTTTAAGCAGGGAATAATTTGATACCACATAGTACAACAATTAGTTTGGTTATATTCTTTTAGAATTGCCCTGCGAAATTCTGCGAGTAATGTGAACAGAATCTTAAAATGAAAACAACCTAACATTAAACTAACCAGTATTAACAGCCAATGTGTAAAAAAACTTACCTGTATAATAATTTTATAACACTCCGATTACAATTACTTAAACTATTCTATTGCTGATCATATAATTTGGAATGAAGAGGTTGAAAAAAATGAAACCAGGTGCTGTAGTTATTTACGATTTACACTTCTGTCTATACGATTGTCTTGTTAAAGAAATCCTTTGCTACATGAATAGCATCCAGCCCAACCCTACATCCTGTGGTGTCCTGAATTTTTGCTGAAGAGTATAGCCTGAGGGGCTTCCGGAAGATATCTTTTGACATCCTGTTTATTTTACAAATACGGCATTCAATACCCTGCGGAAATAAGTACACAAAACGACTCTTTTATGTTGAAAAGCAATAGGGCAATACGGGCCGCACCAGGCCTTTTCTGTTTAGTTTTGCCTGGCAGAAATAAGATGCATTGGATGACAAATAGTCTGGTCTTTTCAATGACGGTAAAATGTTATATAACTATCATCAATAGAAATTGATGAGTTCATTGTCAGTTTTTAAGTGTTTAAGAACCAGCATTTAGTGTTGAGACTGGCAAAGAGAAGTAAAATTATTAATTGGCAGTTGTGGATATCTATTCCGCCTATTCCCCAGAAAGGAATGGTTTTTGACTAATATGGATTCCGCAACCAGAAAATCAAAAAAATGGACCCTTGAGATTTTGTTCATTATTTTTTGATTCAGATTAAGAAAATTACCTGCCTTTGAGATAAGAAATCCCTCAACCCTTCGTTTAACAATTATTGGTTAATGGCTGCTCCCTGAGCCGACGGTTAAAATGTAGCAATGAAGAAAAAAATCAAAGGTTTTTATCTTATCGTTTCGTCTTTTATTATCGCCATCTTACACCTGCCTTTTGCATTTGCCAAGTCTACAGCAGGGAGTAAGCTATTTTTTGAACCTCCGCCCGGTTCAAAGACACTGTCAACAGCGGCACCAGTTCCTTTGCCAAAACCAGCGCCGGCGCCTGTTACTCCTGTTCTGAAATCTGTTTATGACAGCTTGCATTTAAATGTTAAAGGATTGAGCCAGCGGGCATTTGATTTTGCCCGGCAGGGTCTGCAAAAACTGGTAGAGGAAGGTAAATTGCTCAATGATTCCATTATTTCGATCGTCGATTTCAGCCTGCCCAGCAACGAAAAAAGATTGTTCGTTCTGGACGTCAAAAACTATAAGGTCCTTTTTAATTCGTTAGTAGCGCATGGTCAAAATACAGGCCGGGAGAAAGCAACCTCTTTTTCTAACCTGAATGAATCTCATAAAAGCAGCCTTGGCTTTTATATAACTATGGGAACGTATGAAGGTGGCAACGGTTATTCGCTCAAACTTGAAGGGCTTGAGTCCGGCATCAATGATAAAGCGTATGAAAGAGGTATCGTTATGCATGGCGCCGATTACGTTTCGCAGGAACTGGCCAATGCCCGCGGATGGGTAGGCAGGAGTCATGGTTGCCCCGCGGTGCCAGTACAACTTAACCGTCCTATCATCAATACGATCAAAGGAGGCTCTTGTTTCTTCATTTATCACCCTGATTATATCAGCCGCTCACAGGTTTTGAACTAAGCAATTTGTTCATAATTCGCTGGCATCTCCGTTAACCAATCTCTATCTTTGGGCTTTAATAAATATATATGCTCAAGATTGGCCTTATTGGTGTCGGACATTTAGGAAAATTTCACCTGAACAACTGGAAAGAGATTCCCGGCACCGAACTGGTCGGCTTTTATGACCCGCATGACGATACAGCCAAAGAGGTGTCCGAAAAATACCAGCTCCCCCGTTTTCTGGATGCAGAGGCCCTGATAGATGCCTGCGATATCATTGATGTGGTAGCTCCTACCAACCACCATTTTGAATGGTGTGAAAAAGCTATTAAAAAAGGTAAGCATGTTTTCGTGGAAAAACCCCTGGCTAATACCATGGAAGAAGCCCGGCAATTGGTAAAATTGGCCAAAGAAGCCGGGATCAAATTCCAGGTGGGGCATGTAGAGCGGTTCAACCCTGCCTTTCTCGCTATCAAAAATATGCCGTTGAACCCGATGTTCATTGAAGTACACCGGCTGGCACAGTTCAACCCCCGGGGTACAGAAGTGAGCGTGATTCTCGATCTCATGATCCATGATATTGATATCATCTTAAGTATCGTGAAGAGTGATGTAAAAAATATTTCTGCCAGTGGCGTGGGAGTGATGACAGAAACCCCGGATATTGCCAACGTCCGCATTGAATTTGATAATGGTTGTGTGGCCAACCTGACCAGCAGCCGGATATCCATGAAGAAGATGCGCAAGATCCGCCTCTTTCAGAAAGATTCTTATATCGGTATTGATTTCCTGAATAAAAAAACGGAGATCATCAAATTGAAAGAGCCGCAGGATTCCAATGTATTTGCCTTTGATATTGAAACCCCTACCGGTAAAAAAACCATAGCAATGGCCAATCCCATTGTGCCGGAGGTCAATGCGATCAAAGAAGAACTCTCCGCCTTTAAAGAAGCGATTCTTAACAATACCCGTACCGTGGTATCTGAAATGGATGGGCTGATGGCCATGGATGTAGCTCACCAGATATTGGAGAAGATTGGCAACAACGTTATTACCCATTAATGCAATCCGGTAAAAAAATAGCTGTTGGCTGGTATGCAACAATGGATTATTTGACCGCTGCAATATCGTGGCTTTGTTTTTATTTTTTTAGGAGTACAATGTTGCATGATTCGGGTGCCTACCCGATCAGCCCCGAATCATGGTTATATATTTTATTGATTGTTCCGGCGGCCTGGTTAGCCTTATATACTGTCGCCGGCACGTATAATCATTTATATAAAAAATCAAGGCTGGCCGAATTTACACTAACCTTTGTCTGTACAGTATTGGGAAGCATTGCGCTGTTTATTATTTTTGTACTCAATGATCCGCCAACCAGTCATTCTTATTTTTACCTGGCTTTTGGTACACTGGTCTCCATCCATTTTGCACTCACTTTTATAGGTAGATGGCTCCTGCTCAATACAATAAAAAGACAGTTGCTGAATGGGAAAATTTTTTTTAATACCCTGATGATAGGCAGCCAGGAAAATGCAGTACGCATTTATAAAGAAACGGAGAAGAATCTTATGGATGGGGGTTACCGTTATGCAGGCTTTATCACACCTGACAATAACAACAAAAGCGGTATTCAAAAGCTGATCCCCAGGCTCGGCACCGCCGATGACCTGGAAAATATTATTGACAGTAATAACATACAGCTGGTGGTGCTGGCCATTGAGAAAACGGAACAACCACTTTTGGAAAATATCATCAACCGGCTGAGCGAAAAAGATGTAGAAGTAAAGATTCAGCCCAATACATTGGATATTCTTTCTGGTTCCGTAAAAACGAGTAATGTAATGGGGGCCCTGCTGATTGATCTGCAAACCGAGCTGATGCCAGAATGGCAACAGAATATAAAACGGCTGATTGATATTGTTGTTTCTTTATGCAGTGCAATTCTTTTATCCCCTTTAATGCTATATGCAGCCCTGCGGATAAAACTGAGCTCTGAAGGCCCCATTTTTTTTACGCAGGAAAGGATAGGTTTTAAAGGGAAGCCTTTTAAGATGTATAAATTCCGGTCGATGATTAAAGATGCTGAAAAAGATGGGCCAGCTCTTTCGTCTGACAATGACCACCGGATCACCAGCTGGGGAAAGACCATTCGGAAATGGCGGATCGATGAGCTACCACAACTCTGGAATATACTGATCGGCGAAATGACCCTGGTTGGACCCCGTCCGGAACGCCGCTTTTATATTGACCAGATCATTGCCCGGTCACCATACTATAAATACCTGCTGAAGGTAAAACCAGGGCTTAGCAGTTGGGGTATGGTACAATTTGGCTATGCTGAAAATGTGGACGAAATGTTGGAGCGCAGCAAGTTTGACCTCTTATATATTGAAAATATATCGCTGGCGCTTGATTTTAAAATTATGATCCATACGCTACGGATCATATTTAAGGGTAAAGGCAAGTAGGCAGTTTGCTATTTTTAAAATTTCTGTCCATCCTTATCTCGCAACAAATATCTTAACCCAAATTGTATTCCATAAAAATCTCCAGTACCCCATTGCTTTGCCCGCTGGTCATTATTACCGCTTCCATCGTTATAGTAAATATCGTATTCAGTAATTTTGATAAATCCTTTCTGATAATTAGCAGCAAGTGATATTTTTAATCTTTTGGCAATTTTATATGAAATATCTAAACCTCCGCTGAGCATTGGAAAAACAGGGGTAAAGTTTCTTTTAATATTGCCTCTTGAGATTGAATCTATGATTGGATATACAAACATTTCTACATACTCACCCTTATACATATCAGGAACTACACCAACTCCAATCCCGCCCTTTATTCTGCATTCAAACTCTGGGCTTTTAATAAAAGAGTAGCAACCCCTCAACACAAAATGTCCTGCACCAAAGCTTGATTCAAAAGCAGGAATATATTTTCTTGTAGAATAATATTGCTCATATAATGTAAAAGAAATACTACCCTCGAATGAAACTTTCTCTGAATAATACTTGTTTAATGAAAAAGATGGGAAAAAATTGTAATTAGACTTTGCCTGATTTAAATAACCTTTCCCATAATCTATATATTTATAAGGGGACCAAAAACGGCCATAAAAGAATCCCATATCCCATTTCTGAGGATATAAAGACAATGTAATCAAAAAAGATAATAATAAAATTATTAAGTTTTTCTTCATAGCAAGTTATGGTTTTAGCACCTCTAGATAATTACCAAAAGTTGATTGATTGCTATTATAAAACCAAATAAAATCAGCATTAATAGCAAAAGGTAAGCTTCGTCTCGTTTTAAACCCTGACGGTACACCAGAATAATCGGCTGTTTTTATTTTAATTTCGCTTCTTTTGTTTTTTGTTATTGATTTATTTAATATAGTAAATAAATCACTACATGTAAGCTCATTATAAACATTCCCTCTCAGATTGAGAGTGATTTTATTAGGCGATGTTGAATTTTTCCATCTACTGCCTGTCCATTTAGTAAATAATGCTATTGCTTTTATGTGTGGTGAACCAGCAAAAGGTGATACCTTTTGCTTTAGCTGGCATTCAATTCGATACTTTTTGCCATTCACAACTAAATCGTTACCATTAAATTTTCTTTTAATATTTGCTCCCATACAGTCCTGTGTAGCTGGAGTCGTCAACAATACAAGAGTAGATTTATTAATCGTTTAGTTATTTAGTGATATAGAAATTGCTATGCTGCGTACCTGACATAGCTTACGTGAAAATACTTTTGCACCTGCCTTCTGTCATT
>JAWXCO010000190.1:0-2818 GCA_034408705.1 Bacteroidota bacterium | reverse complement strand
TGATAAATGCAAGCGGTGAACAGCTTGCAACGAAGAGCATGATTGTAGGAAATTAAGAGTACTTCAGGTGTATAAAGCCCTCCATCTCGTTTTAAACGAAAGGGAGGGCTTTATTTTGCAAACTAATCTTCATTCTATTTACCAGGCTTTAACAATGAAAATCAATTATTTATGAGGAAATAATATTTCAAAAACCCAATTCCAGCAAAAAAAGAGATAATAAAAAAAGACTCAAACTCAGCTCCCGGACTTTAAGCTCAAACCCCTATCTTTGCCGCCCCAAATCTGTGTTCGCAGATTCTTCCAGCATCCCGATAGCTATCGGGACTGAATGTCCATTGGGATAAACCGAATTAATTAACAAATCCGCTGTTGCTTAAAAGCAAGGGCGGATAAAAACAGGTAAAATGAACAATTACGAATTGATGGTGGTTTTTACCCCTGTTTTGAGCGATGATGAGTTTAAAGCGGAGCAAAAGAAATTTGCGAAGCTGGTTACCGATGCCGGTGGCTCTATCGTTGCTGAAAATCCCTGGGGACTAAAATCATTAGCCTACCCTATTCAGAAAAAAACAACCGGGTTGTACTGGGTGATGGAATTTACTGTCACACCTGATTTCATTGAGAAATTAAAGATCCAGATGTTGCGTGACGAAGCAATCCTCCGTCACCTGTGCACCAAACTCGATAAATACGCCGTCGAGTACAATGCAAGAAAGAAAAGTGGCGCTAAAACAGGAACCGAAAAATTAGCGGAGGTATAAGCCATGGCAAAAAACGAAATAAAATATCTGACCGCTATTAAAAGCGACAAACGGGTTAAGAAATTCTGCCGTTTTAAAAAATACAAGATTCGTTACATCGATTATAAAGATGTGGAGTTTCTGAAAAAATTTCTGAACGAGCAAGGTAAATTATTACCCCGCCGTCTTTCCGGAAACAGCCTGAAATACCAGCGCAAAGTTTCTGATGCGGTGAAAAAAGCCCGCCAGATGGCCTTATTGCCGTACGTAACAGATCTTTTAAAATAGGCTACAATCCCTAATCCCGATATCATCGGGAGACAATGAAGCCTTTTATTCATTGGGATAAAAACAATAACAATGGAAATCATTTTAATTCAGGACGTCGATAATCTTGGCGCCAAAAACGAAGTAGTAAAAGTAAAGAACGGGTATGCCCGTAACTATTTACTGCCCCGCCAACTCGCAGTAGAGAACAGCTCCAGCAATAAGAAGCAGCTGGAAGAGCGAATGAAACAGGTGAAGAAAAAAGAAGACAAAATGCTGGCGGAGATCAACAGCGTAATTGCGAAACTAGCCGAGGCTCCTTTGAAACTGGGTGCTAAAACTGGAACCAGTGGTAAGATCTTTGGTAGTGTTACTTCTCTTCAGGTAAGCCGGGCTATTCGTGAGCAAAGAGGCTATGAAATTGATCGCCGTAAGATCACGATTGTGGATGAAGTGAAAGAACTCGGTACCTATAAAGCCACGATTGATTTTGGTAACGGCAAGAGCACTGAAGTTGAATTTGAAGTAATCGCTGATTAAGATCCTCTTTAATATTTTTAAAAAGTCCTTCTAAAAGAGGGACTTTTTTTATACCCCATATACAAAGGGACATTTTCTTCTACAATATTTTCCTTTTGGATATGAACTAAGAGTCAAAAACCGTATGCTGTTTGTTCTTTCCTGTCTTTAAAACCCTGTCTATCGGGCCAGTAACAATTCCTTTACCTGTTAACTTCATTGGACTTGTTGCCATCCGAGTCCGTATAAAATTATTCAATTGAAATGGATGTGAGTGAATAAGTGAATGTAAAGGTATACCAGGTATAAAGAAGTGACAATGGTGCACAGTTCTCAACAGCAGGTTCAGTAAGTGCAAAGGCAAAATCGATCAATTCATTTACTAATGCTGCAGCTTCTTCCCATGGTATTTTCTACCTGATTAAGTGTGTTGATATTGACGCACGATTTAAATACAGCGGTATTATCAAATTTTCCGGCAATGCCTCCAATAGTTATGCGAATGGATTGATGATCTACCTTGTTCCGGTAAAAGACCATATCACAATCACTCATAAAAAATTGATACAGGATGACAGGATAGTAATTATTTAAACAGAAGGCAGGATCATGAAAACTATCATACCGGCTACAGGCTTATCCAACACATTCACCAAAATCTGGGATTTAGGACCAGGAATGTATTTCCTGCTACTAATGGATGGCATTGGTAATGTGGAAACAGTGAAATTATTGAAAAACTGATAGTACATCCCATTATGTAAGAACCTGCTGATCCGGCAGGTTTTTACATTACTCCATGATAATCAACACAATTGGTCAAATTTAGTTAGGCTAGTAACAAATGTTCTAAATTAAATTTGGCAATAAGTCAGGAAAAATTCCGTTATTTTGTCTTGCATTTGGTGCTCTTTCAGTTTCACAAGTCCTGAACGTTTCGAAATAACGTAAAATGTTCCTAGGGTGCTGTTTACTGTTGACACTTTTATTTTTTTTAAAACCTCTCAAAATGAACATTTACGTAGGAAACCTCAGTTGGAATCTGAAAGATCAGGATCTTTCAAACCTTTTTGCTTCACATGGTGAAGTAGTATCAGCAAAAATTGTTACCGACAAATTCACGAACCGCAGCAAAGGCTTTGGTTTTGTGGAAATGGCTAATGACGAACAGGCTCAGGCGGCTATCGCTGCTTTGAACGGCACTGAAGTTGATGGTCGTGGTATCGTTGTTAACGAAAGTCGTCCTAAACCTGAAGGCGGTGGAGCTGGCGGCAGCGGCGGTGGCTTCA
>JAWXCO010000189.1:0-4638 GCA_034408705.1 Bacteroidota bacterium | reverse complement strand
GTGAGAGAAAACTTAAAGAATACAAATCCAAACAGCCCCTTATATGCTTTTCAGTCCGGGGCAATGGTAATGGAACAACTATTGGACTCTTATGCCTTGCAGGATACCATTCACTCAGATTATAAACCTTGCTATAGTTCTTTTTTAAAGCATGAAGTAAAAAAACAATTGAATATTACAGTAAATGAAGCAATCTGGAATACCTGTTTTACTGCTGCATTTGATACGTTGATGAGAACACTTGCCCGTATTTCGCAAAACCCGTTATTAGAAAATTACGGAGTGCCTATGCAGGCTGGTTTCTCTGCATTGCTGGCAAAAATGGCAGACTGCCCCGGTAGCGGTGTTCCGTCTAATTTGGGCGGCATACCATTTAAACGAATCATACAAGGAGTAGTAAATAACTGGATCTATCTTGAAGATATTGATTCATTGGATAACGATTGCATAGATAATTCCATACAGGTACTGCAGGGAAGGATGAGTAATAATTTTACCGGAAATGTTAACGGGACTACCGGTAGAATCGCCGCAGGGAATTGTGCCGACTGCCCAGGAGCACAGATTTTTCCGGAAATGTGCGATCAGTGCTTACCTTTTTTGCAGGCAGGAAAAGTTGGAAAAAAACTAAAAATAAAAGGGAGGGCATGGGGAGCCAATTCTGCTGTGGCCGGTTGCCAGGAATGGTGTGAATCTAACTCTATCGATCCTAATGCCAAATATGGTCCCGGAAACAATAACGACAGGAAGTATATCAATCATAGAGATGATATTGGTTATACCATCACATTTGAAAATATTTCAACAGCAACGGCACCGGCTGCTTTTGTAGAAGTAAGAGATACGATTGACAAAACTGTATATGATATTAATACATTACAACTAGGTCAATTTTCATGGGGCGATAGTGTGATAACGGCAGAGCCTCACGAAAAAAATGTTTCTTATCTCAAAGATATTCGCCCCGTTCATCCAAATTATTTGCGTATTGATGCGGTTACAGATACGGCATCGGGAATTGTTAGGTGGCGGTTCTGGACAGTTGATACAGTTACTCTTCAATTAACAAGCAGTCCTACGGAAGGATTTTTGCCTCCAAATGTAGATGGTATTAGTGGTGCAGGGTATGTTACATATACTATTGCGCCTAAATCAACAGTTACCAATGGCACTATTTTAATAAACAAAGCCATTATTATATTTGATGAAAATGCACCTATCATCACTAATGAATGGGAACACAGAATTGATACACTGAAGCCTTCCAGTGCTGTAAACAGTTTGCCGTCAATAACCAATACTATAAATTTCAATGTTTCCTGGAGTGGAACCGATGCACATGCAGGAATTGATCTGTACAGTATTTATGTTTCTATTAATGACAGCGCTTACAAAGTATGGAAATCATTAACCACTCTTACCTCCGAAACTTATACAGGGGTGTTTGGTAAAACATATAAATTTATAAGCGTTGCATTGGATAAAGCCGGCAATTTTGAAGACCCACCATTGAATGCATTGAATAATCCCGATGCAGTTACCACGGTACAGATAGCCCTGCCGCTGAACCTGTTGAGTTTTACTGCAAGGAAAACAACAGATGGAAGGAAAGTTGACCTGGCCTGGGAAACGACGAACGAAGTGAATGTGTCTCATTTTGAATTGCAACGTAGTGCTAATGGATCAGGTTTTACAACCATTGGAAGGGTGCAGGCAAGAAACAGCATCAACGGTGCTTCATATAGCTGGCAGGATATGACACCGTTGCCAAAGATTAATTACTACAGGCTAAGAATAGTTGATATAGACGGCTCTTATAAATTTAGCCCTGTCCGTCTGATCAAAATGGAAAGCATGGATGATATACTTGTTTTTCCTACAGTTACCAGTAACCTCGTGTTTGTTCAGTCGGGTAATGTAATAACAGCAGAACTTATTTCTGCAACAGGAAGCAAATTGCAAACCAAACAAATCAGCGGAAATGGTTCTTTCAATCTTTCAGAATTGCCAAATGGAGTGTATGTGATCCGGGTGAAGGAGGGGAATAAATCTTTTAAAATTATAAAGCAATAACAACTGATTTTTATTACGGGCAAAAATTTATTGCACATTGTATTGATGATGCTAAAAGAAATTTACTAAAAAAAATTTAATGATCTTTTTAATAGCATAATTAAATCATTATAAAACAAAATTTAAAACTACTGTTATGAAAAAATTATTATTCCTCATTTGCTTGTCATCATTATTTATGACAGCCTGTCAGAAAACGGTTGACCCGCCTGTAGCTGAAAATATTTTGCAGGAGCAACAAAAAATACCCCACTGTGGCATGGAAGAAGCAATGGCCAATATGTCTTCTGAAATGAAGCAGGCTATGTTAAGCAATCGACTAATATCAGAAGCGCAGGCAGCAGAGCTGTTAATTTTTCTGGATTTTGATGGAGCAATTGTTCGAAGGGAAAATGGTAATGCACAGGGAGGAGATGTTACAAGCCCACTTGTAAGCAACACCAGAACATGTAGTGCCCCAAACCTTACAACTGAGTAAAAAAATATAATTATTGAATTGGTAAAAGATGATTTTTCTCCTTTTGAAATTCAATTTACAACAGAGCAGGCTGTTTACGATGCTTATCCTATGGATAATAAACAGGTATGTATTGTTACTACTTTTCCTTCGGTATTAGGTTTTTCGAATGCGGTTGCCGGCGTTTCTCCATTCGCTGGTTTAACTTTCAGGCTTAATAATAATCCCTGTTTTGTATTTGCAAGTGTGTATGGAAATATTTTATCAGAGATAGCATTTACAATTTCGCATGAAGTAGCACATACGATAGGATTAGGGCATCAAAGCCAGTATAATCAAAATTGTAATTTTAGTTTCGAGTACCATCCAGGTTTTGGTACTGGTCCACTATCTTTTGTTCCAATAATGGGTAACAGCTTTGGTAAGAGAATTATAAATTGGTTTGCACAACCGTGCCTGGTACCCGGTTATGGTATTCCCCAAAATGATTTTGTTTTTTTGAATGACCAGGTTGCATTAAAGCAAGATGATTTTCCTGATCAACCAGGTGGTAGTACAATTGCTTCTGCAAATGAAATAAGCGTCGTGTTAGAGCAGGCAGGGGATGTTGATTTTGTCCGGATTGTTTTTGGCAAGCCCGGGCCAGTAATAATAACTAGTGAAAATATTGACATCAAAGCTTCTTTGTATTTACCCAACGGGGAACTAATTGCAATATATGAAAACCCCAACTATACGCATGTAACCATACCCTCAGTCAATGGGTTAAAATACTTGAAAATTGAGGCGATTAGCAATGCAAATATGTCGGCAACATTTATGACCGGACAATATAAAATTGCATATTAGTAGAGTTCAAACTAAGACCGGTTTTTATACAAGCAGGTCTTAGTTTGCTATATCCGACTCATTTTTATTTTCTTCCGGTAGCAGCGGTTGATTTAGCCTGACCAGATGTACCCTTTTCTTTTTTGCACGGCTTAGCATGGTCATATTTAGCATTTCTACACCGAAGGAGAAAGCCATACCGAAATAGATATAGTTCTTTAAGTGTAGTTGGTGAGCCGCTTCACTATCCCATCCTTCTACAATGAGGCTGATACCGATCATGACCAGGAAAGAAAGTGCCAGCATCTTTAAGGTTGGGTGCTTATGAATAAAAGCAGAAATCTTCGGGCTGAATAAAAACATAATTGTCATGGCAATCACAACCGCTGCGATCATGATCTCCACATGTTTGGCCGTACCACCGGCGGTAATGATACTGTCGAAAGAGAATACCGCATCGATCAAAAGAATTTGCCCGAGTGCATTGCCAAAGCTCAGCGGCTTTTGATTTTTCAGAGCTTCATTGGGGTCTTCTCCTTCCAGTTTATGATGGATCTCCATCACTGATTTGTAAATAAGGAACAAACCCCCGGCCAGCATCACGAGGCTGGCGAGGTCAAATCCTTTTCCGAACCAATGTTCCGGGATGATATATTTACCTTTTTGAGCAAGCAACCAGCCAAGCCCCATCAATAATAAACTCCGCATAATAATACCGGAGATCATCCAGAAGCGGCGGGCCTTTTTTTGATCTTTATCACCTTTCAGCCGGTTCAGGATAATGCTGACAAATATCACATTATCGATCCCCAGCACCACTTCCAGCACTACCAATACAAAAAAGCTGATGATACTTTCCGAGGTAAACAGGTATTCCATTTGTTATTGCGAATTAAGTGTTGATGATTGAATAGGAAGGGTCCGGCAGATCCTTTTTACAATGGAGGGGCCTTCGTAAATAAAACCCGTCCAAACTTGTACCAAACAGGCCCCGGCATCTATTTTTTCCCGGGCATCGGCCCCGGTAAAAATACCACCACTGGCGATCACCGGAATCTTTCCCTTTGTTTTATCACAAATATATTTTACTATTTCTGTACTTCGCTGTTTTAAGGGTAAACCACTGAGTCCGCCTTGCTCGCGACTCCTGACAAACGATTCCTGACTCAGACTTTCCCGGCTGATAGTCGTATTAGTGGCCACGAACCCGTCTACGTTGATTTCTAATGCAAGGTCAATCACATCATCAATTTGTTCTTGTGTCAGGTCAGGTGCAATTT
>JAWXCO010000188.1:0-34631 GCA_034408705.1 Bacteroidota bacterium | reverse complement strand
GTTATACGTTGTTCCACTTACATTGCCTGTCAACACTATTGTTGTTATCGCAGTGGCTGAACAGATGGTCTGGCTCGCCGGTGTTGCTACTGCAGTTGGTGTTGGATTTACTGTTATAGTAAAATTAATTGGAGCACCATCAGGGCAGCCCGCCAGTTTTGGTGTTACCGTTATGGTGGCAACAACCGGCGTAGTGCTTGTATTTACAGCATTGAATGAAGCAATATTGCCTGTACCATTTGCAGCAAGGCCGATAGATGGTGTGTTATTCGTCCAGTCGAATGTTGCGGCAGCAGGGGTTCCGTTGAATGTTACAGCAGCTACTGGAGCTCCATTACAAACTGTTTGGTTTGCAACGGCACTTACAGTTGGAGTTACACAGCAAACACCATCATTAAATATTAATGAGAATCTTCTGAAACTTCCTACATCAATACCTGCATTATCACTTACATTCAATGTCCAAACGCCATTGGGGTTTTGTCCGTCAAATGCTGACAATGGGTTATCAGGTGCAAAATTTCCTGAAAGGAATTGGCCAGATGCAGATGTTACTGTTGATAAACTTGCAAAGCCGCCATCATCATCCAATAAGGTGTTACAAATATTTTCTCTTGTACCACCTCTGCGGTTTACAATAGTTACAGTTGTACCGAGAGGTGAAGTAAGTTTAAATATCAGATCACCTATAAATGTATGGTCAACAGCTGCATTGTTATTACCAACTGTCGCATCGCAGGTACCTGCACCAGGGTCAAACCGAAAATCAAGATCTGTTATAGCACCAACACCACTTACATTAAGTGGTATGTTAACACCTGCTGGTACATTATCGGGTATGGGTACTGCCGGGCCTGTATAGCTTAAAATATTTCCGCAAGAAACTGCATTATATGTTACAGTATTATCTGTACTGGTAGATGCTGCATTGCCAGTAACATTTATTGTACCTGTTGCCACACCTGCAGCAATAGTAGCAATTACCGTTCCGCTGGTAGTCATGCCAGATACGGCCACATTATAAGTTGGGCCTGCTCCTGAAACCACAGCAGTAGTTGCTCCGGCTGTTCCACTAAGTGTAATATCACCGGTTGCAAAACCTGTTACCGGTTCACTGAACACAACAGTGAAATTAATTGGCGAAACACTCGTTGGGTCTGGTTGTGCTGCAGCCTGGTTAATGGTGACTGTTGGTGGTGTCACAGCAGTACAACAAACCGGAGTAAACGAAGTCAAAATAAGAGAGAATCTTCTTAATGAACCAACATCTGTATTCACATTATCACTTACGTTCAATGTCCAGGTTCCATTGGCATTTTGACCATCAAATACCGAAAAAGGAGTTTCAGGAGCAAAATTGCCGGAAACACCTCCGGTAGAAGGAATCGTGGATGCGGCGGGGAATCCACCATCATCATCAAACAATAAATTACAGATATTATTCCCCGAACCACCACGTTTGTTCATAAATGTAATAGTTGTTCCACCGGGTGAAGTCAATTTAAAAATAAGGTCGACTAAAAATGTGTGATCCACAGCGGCATTGGTATTAAGAGCTGTGGCATCACACCCCGCAAGTGGATCAAATCTGAAATTCAGATCTGTAATTTTTGTTCCTGCACCACTTACCAGTAATGGAATGTTTACTCCTGCTGGAACATTGTCCGGAATAGCCACAGCCGTTCCGGTATAACTGAACGTTGCTACAGTTGGCGTCACCGCTGCACCTATAGTAAAGTTATAAGTAATGGTACCCAAATTAATAGCGCCATCCTGCAATTGTAATGTTGCTACAATCGGTGCGCCGCAGGCTAGATTGGCCGCTGTAAAAGAAAATGGCCGGGCAACCGTTCCCCCACCTCCTGCAATTACGCCATACGTTTGAGGTCCGCTTGGACTTGTTACACCTCCTGTTGCCAACAAAGTAGCAACAAGGTTTGTGCTGGGAGTTGTTGCGTTATTTTTTATAGTGAAACTAACTGTTAGTATTTCGTTCGGGTCAATTCCACCATTAGCTGGCGCACAACTTTCTGCAGTAATAGCCGTAACATCGGCAGCAGGATTCGGTATTCCTGTAAGGCAAGCATCGAAAGTTGCATTGCCCCCATTGGTAACAACTAATGAACCACTGGTAACTGTATTATAACCAGGGGTAGGTACTGAAACAGTAGCTGTATAAGTTCCGGGAGCAACAGTAGCTGCATAATTACCGGTAATATTTGTTGACCGGAAAAATCCTCCGGTAATGACTATAGAAACATTTGGTATAGGCAGACCTGAAACGCAATCAGTAATAACACCACTGATGGTTCCTTTGGGTGCCGATGTTACTCCTGAAGAGAAGTTAATATCGCCAACCACACGGGTATTCCAGTTAAAAGGACTGCCGTTATTGGCGGCCAAACGATATTCCTGAGTGTACCAGAATGAGCAGTCATTAACCGGGTCAACACTCATGGCTGAATAGTCGCCCCAACGGTTTGAACCGTTCTGAAAACCAGTACCCAATACGCCAACAGCCTCACCTTGGGACATTAAGCCGGCAGGATCAGCGGCCAGCCGTCCTGAATATTTTATGCTGGGAAAATCTGCTGGATTAGTAGAGCCCGAAGTACTGTAGCCAAGTACAATATCCCCACGGAAATTCTGCGATATGCTCCCCATCCAAATATTAGTACCACCTGCCGGATTACCCGGATTGGTAGACAGTGTGCCCTGTTGATTCACACTCATTGCACCGGCAGCACCTACCCGACGCAACTCAGCCCAGCGAATACCTGCCTGATATGTAGCCGCATTCGTAGGAGGAACTCCTCCAACATTAACTGTAAAATTAAGCACCCAGGAATTGGTTGGTGCGCCGGGTGTGCCGAGGTTTCTATAAGCCAGGCGATGCATTAGTCTGTCTGCAATTGCATCGAGACCGTTAGCAGTTCCTGGTTGCTCAATAACGCTTCGTCCACCCGGAAATTTTGCATCGAAAGCAGCTAATGGCAAATCTGCTGCCCCAACCTGAAGGTAAGTAGAGGAAGCCGGAGTTACAAAATTCGGTTTAAACTCGAAAATGCGAAGTCCATCTACAGGGTCGCCAAACTCAGTAGCACGGAATTCCATAAAAAGATTACCCATACCAGGTGGCGGTGCAACAAAACCATCCAGATCTGTTGGTAATTGGCCGACGCAACTTGGGCAAGCTGCAAATTGATCAAAATAAATATAAGAAGCAGTAGGATCACCCGCCAGCATTTTGTTGCGGTCGAAGGCGAAAGCCCCGGCTCCCAGAAATGCGGTTCCAGCCTGGTTAAATTGGTTATCCGACATATAATACGCATCAGACCAAACCCCAAAATGCGGGTAGTCGTTAAATTTATTATTGGGCATCATAAAATCATACAAATAATACTGCCCGGTAGGATCGCCGGTTTTTGAAATGGCAATCACCTGATGATTATTGGGATTGGCAAGTGTAATAAATTGACTGATTAACCAGCGATCGGCTAATTGGTCGTAAAGTACAATGGGGTCACCATCGTCTCGGGTGCCGATTGGCGCACCTAATGCAGCAAATAAAGTACTGAATTTTGTAGGTGCAGTTAAAGCAACACCTGCTTTACTAAAAACTCTGAAGCATAGATTAACAGTCTGTACATAATGATTAAGCCCAACTTCTCCATTATCATCCGGGGGGGCAACAACACTACCAAAAAGAGCAAAATTATCAATAGAAGCAAGCCCTTCAAAATTAACACCCGGTACATTGATTACATTGGGAGAAGGAATGTTCTGACGACTTATTGTAGAGGTAATAGCAGCATCCGGAGTACTTTTTACATTGGGGATAATCCGCTTTATTATTTTCCTGTTTTTTTCATTTATTTCCTCATCTATATCCGGTTTCGCTTTTTTTTCAACCTTATTAACTTTTTCTGCTTTCATTTCACGAACAGGAATAGATTCAACAAACTTTACTGCCTTTGAAGAGTATGGTGTTTGTGCGGAGCTTTGTTTGGCTGTAAAAAAAACCAGGAATAGTGTGGCATAAACTGTAATACAGTTTCGCAAAAAAAAATTCTTCATAATAGCAGTTTTAGTAGTTAGGTTTTTAAATTTACCATCATAAGTTGAATCTGCAAAATTTTATACCTGTTTAACAAAGAACCTACAAAAACTTAATCAAATAGTTTGTTTATTATTTTTTAAAAGAAAAGGGTAATATTAATAGATGGCATTGCTGATAAAAACCGCAGGTTAAAGTTTTTATATTTATTCATATGGTCAATTCTCCCGTACTAATATTTGCCTCGCTCCTGCCCGCTGGGACAAAATGGCAAAAAACTTTACCCGTATCGGTAAAGAGATAATTATTGCTGTAAAAGCAGGCGGACCAGACCCAAATCAAAATGCCGCCCTTCGCCGTTGTTTTCAGAATGCTCGTAGTGTGGGTATGCCAAAGGACCGGGTAGAAGCTGCTACTAAAAGGGCGCAGGGTAAAGAATTGGTAAACTATGATGAGATACTCTATGAAGGCTATGCACCACATGGTGTGGCAATACTGGTAGAAACGGCTACCGATAATCATGTAAGAACAGTGGCAAATGTAAAATCATGTTTTACAAAAGGGCATGGTGCGTTGGGCAATAGTGGCAGTGTGGCATTTCAATTTAAAAAAATGGGGTGCTTCAAATTAAAACCAGAAGGGCTTAATGCAGAAGATATGGAGCTGGAGTTGATTGATTTTGGCCTGGAAGGGCTCGGAGAAAGCACCGGCGAAAATGGCGAAGACATATTAGTCATTCGCTGTGCCTTTGCTGACTTTGGCAATATGCAAAAGGCACTCGAAGAAAAAAAGATAATCCCTACAAGTGCAGAACTGGAATGGATACCAACTGTTACGGTTCCCATGTCTGATGAACAGGCGGAAGATGTAAGTAAACTGATTGACCGCTTAGAACAGGATGAAGATGTGCAGAAGGTGTTTCATAATATGGGGTAAGGCCTTATTCAATATACTTATCTGGCGTCTTTTATTTTTTTTAGCCCCTCTTCAATTAAAAGCTGTGACCTGGAACCCATCTTAATCATAAATTTTGATTGGTTTCCTTTTTCCCTGATTTCTATTAATCCACTACCCATCTGTCTTGTATCGGTATGGTCTGCTTTTGTCTCAAATGCCATTTTTATATTATTCACCACCGCATAAAACAAGCTCAGCTCAGGTAATTTCTTTATATAGGTGCCTCCGCTATTATTACCGCTTGAACTTTCAGCCGGACTTACCGGAAAATATTCAAAGCCATTTTTACTGAATACATACCGGTTGGCATTGCCATCTGAATACACATAGTCCTTTTGATACCATGTATTACCTGTTGCAGCAACTTCTTTATTTCTTTTTTTAGTTACATCGCAACCTATTATCAATATGATTGACAACAACCAGGATAAAACATTTAGCTTATAAAACATAGTATTCAAATTAAGTTGGTAAAATTTAAAAAAATCTTCGGCACCCGATATTCTCGCGATCAATCCCTTCCACCAGTATGGCATTCATCCGTCGCCTGTAGGGAGCAAATTGCCAAACTTTTTAATCAGTTTCATGTATTCCGCGGTACCGTCTTTGCCCCAGGCAATTATATAATTATTCTCCTTTCCATTTTGGCGGCAGAAACTGCTGCGTACTGTACATCCTTTTAAGACGCCGCTTATTTCTACCACATCCATCACCTTAAACTTTCCAGAGGCAGTGTCTTCCATAATACCGAAGAGTACCAGATAAGTTGTTCCTTTCATAAATATATCTGAAACTATCCTTTCAGGTTCTTTGAGGGAATTACTTAATCCTCCATGCATCCATGTCCATACTTTCAGATTTGTAAGATTGCGGCTATTCGTGTAAGCTTTACCAATTAATGATTTTTTTGTACCAGCATATTTGCACTGACCTGTTGAGGCAGTATCAAATAAATAAATCAGTAATAAAAGTAGTAATAATCGTTTCATATATTTTCGATAGTAGAAAATTACAATTTATCCTCCGAAAAACAGGATTACCTTTGTTAATAATGGAAGAAAATCAGGTAATCCTTTTTGACGGCGTTTGCAATTTCTGTAACTACTGGGCCAACTTTGCCATTAAAAGAGATAAGAACAAGAGACTGCGGTTCACTCCTTTACAAGGAGAAACAGCTAAACGGTTACTTCTGCTATATGACCTTCACCCAACAGCACTTAATTCGGTTATTTTACTAGATGCCGGAAAAGTTTACACCCAGTCCTCAGCAGCACTCCGGATTACAAAATATTTAGATGGGGGCTGGAAATTATTTTATGGATTTATCATCATCCCAAAATTCATCCGGGATTTTTTCTACAATATTATTGCGAGAAACCGGTACAAATGGTTTGGGAAAAAAGAGACTTGTATGGTGCCAACGGAGGACATTCAAGAAAGGTTTCTAAACTAATCTCCCTGCTTCCCGGGATTTCGTCAAACTTCTTACTTTCGAAATGGGTTGTTTGCTTCCTTTTTCAATACCTGTTATGGAATAACTATTGCAGCACTCGTTTTGTTGGTGGTTTTTCCGGGTTATTGGGACTGATACTGATCGTCATGTCTTTTAAAATAATATTTATTGAACCGTCCTGTTTAGTGATTGGTTCTGTCGCAACCACAATGTATCCCTGCACAACACCATTAGTTCTTTTCCTTACTTTCTCAAAAAACAATTTGTGTGTTTTTTGATTCCGTATAGTGAAATTGTCATTTACTTTTACCCGCACAACACCATCATGCTTTAATGTAACAGTTTCGGGTTGAATATCCTGTATAGGGTTATCGGCGAACTCAAATCCAACACCATTTATATCAAATACAGGTAAGTAGTTAGCTATTGGAGTTTGTGTAGGAGGCAAGGTAAATGCAATATAAAAAAGCTTCCCCTGGTTTAGCCCCGAAGCATCTATTTCATTATTACCTGTTTTTTGAAAATAACCGGTGCCCTCTGCTATAGCTATAAGTAGGATTTCGTTTCCTTTTTTTCGCCAGAGTTGATTGACAGGATGTATTTCATTTACATTCCAAATGTCAATATTTCCCAATTCAATTTTTGTATAAATTATCCGGTATGGGATACTGATTAGAAGCTCTCAGAAAAGAAGCGGACCCGATTTCTTCAATTCCCCTGAAGTTGTTACCAATTACTGCGAGTTGGTTGTTCATGGCTTTTTCCCATAAACCTTTACCCTCGGCTGTTTGAATTCCTAAGCTGTTAATAATTGTATTAGGGCCGCTAAGTGAAAGAACACTTGAATTGGTAGGTAAGGGACCTTCTATGGGAGGAGAAACAACTGCAATTGGATTGAATGGACGAGGCTGGGCTCCTTTTCTCTCCCAATGCCCGGGAATGAATTTGCCATTAACATTTACACTTCTGATCCATATATGCTTATTGTCCCGGGTGGTATAAAAAACACTGACATAAGAAACCTTGTCCTTAAAATTGTAAAGGGACAGATCAGGAACATCTTCTAACAGGTCAACTGTGATACCATATCCTCTGTCGGTTGCAGCATGCTCAGAAATATAAGTACACATGCCTGCTGGTACCTTAATTGATGATGCTACGTCATTAAAATCAGATAGCAAGTATTGACCTACCCCCATTGCTTTGAATGCACCGGTGTAGTTTGGATTTTCATACAAACCGACCCCGGTTTGACCATTAATACCGGTTTGAAATAATACAAATGGGAATAACCAGAAAAAATATTCATACCTTAGGTTTTTAGGGGATAAAAAAATTATCCTTTTGGGTAGAAATTATCATTCATTTTTACTGAGATGAGCAAATAATGTTAACATCAATAATGTAGCAAGCGAGACTGAAAGTGATTTTATAAAAAAAGATTTACTTAAACAGCAAATAGTTATTTCACCTTCGCACAATCAATTGCTTTATCTCCCCCACTGCCGCTGGCAGATGTAAATCCAACTTCCAAAGGTCCATAGGTTCCCCCTCCGGAATAGGTTTCCCTCAGCGTTACATTACCCACATAACATTTACCATCTACTTTATACACCACATACAAATGTTATCTCTTTATTATGAATAATGGTCATAATTTCAGCCCTCAGTTGCTTTTAATCGCACAGCCACTTTATCTACATTCAATGCACCGTAGTTAAATATTTGCTTTGAATCATCAGATAACGTAACGATTGCTTTTTTAGCCAAAAAGCTTTTCTCAACCTGCACATCTTTTAAATCAGCTTTATTAATTTCCAGGTAACCTTCACTACCCCATTTAATAAATAATGCTTCGGATAAAATGCCTTTGGCTGATACATCAAACTTGGCATCATACAAAAGCCTCTTATTGGTGATGCTCAGTTTTCCGTTATATCTTCCGCCATTGGGTGAATATATAATATGGTCCCGGTGTCAATTTTTGTTTCGTTTGGCTGCATGTATATTTTCACAAATTTATTATTTCAACAGTTTAAAAATGATAAATACGATCTGCTATTTCACTTTATCGCAGTCAATCGCCTTATCGTCCTTCGTGGAGGTCCAGGCTACTCCTAATGGACCATAAGTGCCCCCACCCGAGTAAACCTGCCGCAGGGTAACATATCCCACATAACATTTACCGCCCATTTTATAAGCCACCCAGATATGGGGGTTGAAATATTTGTAACTGGGCAGCCCATAATCATCCTTGGCAATATGCCATTGTGTGCCACTATACTGCTCGGCGACAAATTTCAGAATAGTCCTGTTGGGCAGGTCTCTTTTAAGAATGGCGACGACCTTCGCAGCCGTGGCAGTAGGATCTGTAAGTTTGCCGGGGTTGGAAAAAACAGCCGGAAGCTTATCATAGCGAAAAGCATTTTCATAAAGTATATCATTTGCCAGTTTATCGTCTTTTACTATTTTACCGATATCATTCTCACTAAAGTTAAATTGAAACTCCCCTTCAATATAAGGCCATTTTTTATGGGATAGTTCTTTGCCCCATCCATCCACCGCCCTGTAAAATATTTTCACCTTTACGGTATAATTTCCTTCGGGTAACTTTTCACCTATGATCAGGGAATAAAACGGGACATACCCATAGCCTGCTGTAAAATCATCGGTCATGGAATAAAGAGTAGTGGATTTTGCAGGTTCGGCATAACATCGAAGCTTAAGCCGGAAGCATTCTTATCTTCATCACTGATAAGCAGGTAATTATTCCCTCTATACTCTATCGTTTGCCCATTCTTTATAACGTGCACTTCAGCAACCAGGTAAGGATAGGCATTCCCGGTTCCCTTCATTTTAAATGCTTCCTTGATTGTAGACCCTTCCACATCCAACTTTGCATATATATAATCCCCTGAAGTAAAACTCGTTTTACTGCCGGCATTACTGGCGGTAAATGGTTTATCAGAAAAATACATTTTGCCAGCAGCAGGGCCTGGTTTTTCCGGGTTACTTTTTGCTCTGCTGTTTAAAAAAGAAAGGCTAAGCAGGCAAAGTGCGATAATTTTTTTCATATCTTTTTTTGAATGGTTAAATCAATTACTCTTTCCAATACTTGTAACTTAAAATTATATTAGTCTTCCCTGTACCATGCCCCCATTTCACCAACGGGGGGTTTGATTGTACTTCCGGCATGTTCTTTCTGGATTATAGATTTAACTTTAGTACTTCCTGAGTTTGTATATTCTATACCGGGATCAATTCACATATGCAAAGGACTCTTCTTTTTTTACTGGCAGTTTTCATCCTGCATTCTGTATGTGCACAATATGAAGAAAAAGATTTTGTCCAGTATACCGTAAGAGAAGGTTTAAGTGAGAATTATATTACCTGCCTGAGCCAGGATAAATGGGGTTATATGTGGATAGGCACCGATATTGGGTTGAACCGTTTTGATGGCTATGCATTTAAAACTTTTTTCCAGGGAACAAAAACATTGCCGCTGCTCTCAGGCGCAATAAGCAAATTAAAATCATTCGGTCCGCAGCAATTAGGCATTCTCAGTCATGGCGGTTTCCAGTTATTGAATACAAAAGACCTGTCTGTTAAAAATTATATCATTCCTGATACAACCGCATTTTCGGTTTATAGCAATGCGGCATGGGATGCAGTGGAATTACCGGGCAAGTCCTATGGGGTTACTACAGCTTCGGGGTTTTATGTATTTGATGCCTCCGGGAAACTGAATTTTCGTCATGATGCGTATCAATTGAAAGATATTGGCCAAAAAAGAATTCTTTACGGCCGTGATATTTTCCCGCTTAGTGAAAAGGAATATCTTGTTTTTGTAAAAGGAGATGCACTTGCATATTATAACGCTGACAGAAAAATCTTTGATGAAATTTCAAAAAATACCCTTCTGCAGAATTTACCCCGGCAATTCGGGAGTCAGGATGAATGGACTAATTTTTACGAGGGGGCCTTAAAAAATAACCTGGGCTGGGCAAACCGTTTCCGTCTTAGCAGTGATGAATTCATTTTTATGCAATATGGAGGTAAAAGTGTCGTGTATTGCAATAAGGCTGCAAAAAAAACTGTTGTTTCACCATTGGAGTTTTCACCAAAAGAATTTAACTGGGAAAGCAAGATCATGCTACTAAATGACAGCAGTTTTCTGGTAAATGGAGGTAATACTGGTTTTTACCTGTTCCACATCAACAGAATGACTGGAAAGATCACTGCGAATTCAAAAATATTTTTAGGCAATCATAAAATTCAATGCCTGTACTTAGATAAGGACAAACGGCTTTGGGCTGGTACGTCAAAAGGTTTGCTGCAACAAAAGCTTGCAGGGTGCGTTTTAAAATCTTATTCTTACCAACTATCACCAACCGATTCATTGACTGGCGGTCTTAGTTGTGCATACCGGTACAGGGATAAATTATACATCGGACGATCTTCACTTTATAAAGGATTGGTAATAGCCGATACCGCTACCGGAAAAGCAATACAGCAAGTTGAATTTTATGGAAAAAATAACCAATGGAATGAGATCAGCTCTGTACAAATGTATCATCCGGATACGTTGTGGATCGGAACTACCGCTGGTCTGCTATGGTTCGACACAAAGACACTACACTACGGCAAATTATTGGAAGAAAAAAGAAATGGGCCGAACTGGTCCGCTATAAACATTCTGG
The DNA here is from genome assembly GCA_034408705.1 of Bacteroidota bacterium. Lineage (GTDB taxonomy): Bacteria > Bacteroidota > Bacteroidia > Chitinophagales > Chitinophagaceae > JJ008. The sequence goes on along the minus strand of JAWXCO010000188.1, from coordinate 23,464 downwards.
CGCCAGCCGGCAAAGATGGCTATGCCTGGATGTGCAGTTATTTAGGAGGAGTGCTGGCCCGTTATAACATTGCTGCCAGAACCTTTACTTTTTTTACTTCAAAAACCCATCCAGCCCTTCCATTTGACAAGGTAAAAAGTATAGCTTATGATGCTTTTGGTGATGTATGGATTGGCGGACATTCACTGACCCGGTGGAATACGCAAAGGCAATTTTTTGATACATTGATTTCTGTTTACAGCGGGCCGAACAAATATGAAGACAATATTCTGGCAATGGTCGCTGATAACAAAGGGTCACTCTGGCTGCATAATAATTTTAACGGACTGCTTGAATACCGCATCAAAGAAAAAAGGTTCGTGAGTTACACGATGAAGGACGGATTACCTTCCGACATACTTTACGGATTTAGCCCGGTGATAAACAACCAACTTTGGATAGCAGGTCTTAACCAGCTAACCGGTTTTAATACGTTGACAAAAAAAACGGTTGTGTATGATTACCAGGACGGCTTGCCGGAAGATAAGCCCAGCAGCCGCTACCTATATTATGATTCGTTAAAGAAGTTGTTGTACCTGTTTAATCAGCATGTTCTGGCAACAATGCCTTTACCGGAACCACAAACTCCTTATTACAGCAATGATTTAATGATAGAAGAGTTGATAGTGAATAATAAAGATCATTTTTTCTACCCGGCTGTAGTTATGCGCTTAAAGTCAGGTCAAAATAACCTTTCCCTTCATTTTGGTATTATTAATTATGAGTCCGGAAATAATTATCAGTTTGCTTATAAATTAACTGAAACAGAGAGCTGGACGACCCTAAATGGGCAAAGTAATATTAATTTAACCGGGTTATCTCCCGGCAATTATACTATCTGGTTGAAAGCTACTGGCAAATCAGGTATACAAAAAATGAAAACTTTTTCTTTTCTTATTACGCCACCTTTCTGGAAAACCACCTGGTTCCTGCTTGCTGTTGTGCTGGTATTTCCCAGCCTTATTTATTTGCTATACCGTTACCGAATCCGGCAAATTCGGCAAAAAGCCGATATTGATAAGCAACTTTCGCAAGCTGAAATGAAAGCTTTTCATGCACAAATGAATCCACATTTTATTTTTAACAGCCTGAACAGTATCCGCGAGATGATTCTTAACAATGAAAACAAAGAAGCCTCGCATTTCCTGAGCAAGTTTGCACACCTGATACGAATGACACTGGATCAATCCGGTCAATCCTTTATTTCCCTGCGTACAACCCTGGAATACCTGGCCCGGTATATAGAAATGGAACAGATACGAAATAACCACTTCACCTGCCAGTTACTTGCCGGGGAGGAACTCGATCCTGATGAAACGGTCTTGCCTCCCATGCTAATTCAGCCTTTTATTGAAAATTCAATCTGGCATAGAGTTACGGGCAACCAAAAAAAAAATTAATATTAGTGTTGATTTCAAAAGAAAAGATGACAAGTTAATTTGTATTATTGAAGACAATGGCATTGGCATCAATGAATCTTTAAAAAATAAAGTCAAGAACGATCTTATGCATCATTCGGTCGGCATTGAAAATATCCTTAACCGTATTCGTTTGCTGAATGAAAAGTACAATTTGAAGAGCAGTGTCCGCATTGAAGATAAAAATGGTCTGCCCGGCTATACAGGAACAGGCACTGTGGTCACACTACAAATACCACTTGAAATAAAAGAAGAATGAACAGTATTAAAACCATAATAATTAATGATGAGCCTAGAGGGGTAGCTTCTCTTCAAAAACTACTACAGCTGAATTGCCCTGAAGTGGAGGTAATTGCCGTTGCCAACAGTGCGAAAGAGGCGAAAGATAAGATACTGCAAATGCCACCACAGCTTATCTTTCTTGACATTGCTATGCCCGGTAAATCAGGGTTTGAACTCCTCAAAGATCTGGGCGAGATAAATTTTGAAATCATTTTTGTGACAGCACATAATAATTTTATGGTGCAGGCCTTTCATTTTAGTGCCGTGGATTATTTACTCAAACCAGTTGATGATGAATTATTGGCAGAAGCTGTGAAAAGGACCGGAAAAAGAATTGAGGAAAAAAAGACTGGGCAGCAAGTAGAAACATTATTGCTCAATATTCAGCACAAGAATAATTCTCAGAAAATGAAATTATGTATCCCTTCCCTCAAAGGTTTCCAGGTAGTAGAAATACAAGATATTATTTATTGCGAAGCCAGCACTAATTATACTAATTTTCATTTCACTCAACGGGCTTCTATTTGTGCTTCGAAACCTATACACGACTATGAAGAATTACTCGGAGACTGCAGTTTTGTAAGAATTCACAAATCATATTTTGTAAACCTGGAACACATAAAAGAATATATCCGTGGCGAAGGGGGAAGTGTTATCCTTTCCAATAATCACGAAGTGGAGGTATCCAGGCGAAAAATAGATCTGCTGATGACAAGGATGAAAGAATTCTATAAATTTTAAAATCGTTCTCTTTCAGAATAAAAAACATGCAGATACAATCAGCCTGAATTTAATTTTTTTGATAATTCCAATACTTCGTTCCATCCTATTTACCCACACCTACGTTTTATTTTTTAATTCCCCTCTCAATACTTCCATCAAGCTCCTTACCAGTAATAACACTAACAGCCATTTTAAATAAGGAGACCAGTTTCCCGTCTTTTGTATCCCAGTAATACCCATCCTGGGGATTCACTTTTAAGATTGTCAGTTTAGGATCTTTAAACCAAATTTTTACCACCGGTGTCCATAACTCTTTCGCCTATCCAGGATCGGTAACAATTGTAGCTGTACCATAGAAACTTAAATACTCAGAACTGGTTTTGTTTGAATAAAAAAGCTGTACCCGGTTATCCTTTGCGATATGCTCTTTCTTTTCACTCCCTTTGTCACTGAAGAACCATAGGTTTCCTTTCAGGTTGTGCATTAACTACAGTTGAAAAAAACAATACCCCGCAAAAGAGAAAATAATTTTTATTCATACTAGTGGTATTAACTCTTGTAAAATTTCAATAGTTCCTTGTATATATCTCCCGTTGTTTACTGATAAGCACGATTTTCCTGTCGTTCGCAGAGATACGCAATACATCACTCCCGTCCAGTTGGTCCCACCGGAACCCGGTCCACTGGTAGATCCTTCCTTTGTTGTCGACGATGAATGCATATCCATCATTGGTCACTGTTATATCTCTTGCATCTCCGCCAGGTTTCTGTTCCCACCCCATGTTGATATGCACACGGTCCTTCAATTGAAATATTTTTCCTTGTTTATCGATCATCCATACTCCCGCGCCGCCCGCGCCGATCATTGAAATACCCGGAGAAGGAACGTTGGTGCTGTTCCTGCACTTCTTTACTGAAAGCCGGCCCGTATAGGAATCAACATTCCATACAGTACTGTCTGGCCCATTAGTCAGGTCAATAGGTTCTTTTTGATAACCACATTCCTGATGGTAAGAGTGTACTGGTTTTGTACCCTGATTCTTACAATCCCCGCAGATAAAACACCTATCCCTGTACCAAACGGCAATGCCCTTGTTCTCTGCGTAGCTGCCAACGGTAGCGAGCTGTACCAACTCACGCTATTTTGGGCCTTCATACTTTTAAAGCTTGTTGGTCGTATTAACGAGGTAGAATTCACTTTTGTCATTCACACAAATATCTTTTCCATCGCTGCCACTGAGTTGTACTCAACTGCTCATTGAGTCGATATGACTATGCATTGCCATCGCCAGTAGCAAGATGAGTCCGGGGCAAACCAGCAGCAGGAATCTAATTGATTTCATATAGCAGGTTTTTTTATAGAAAGAAATAATCTATTACCGGCTTATGTTTCCAGTGTATGGATGGCTAGCGCTATCTTATACATGTTCAGGGTACCATAATTAAATTCATATTCACCTGGTAGTAAATTAATTTTAAAGCACAACTAATTCACGAAGAACTTAGCAGGCGTGGATTATTTTTATATGCTCCAGAGAAGAAAGATCCCTGAAGAATATCCCGGATATAAGACTCACATCTTCATTCCAGTGGCATTTCTTTCTTCCTTACAGTGTTGCAGTAACTTTACTGGACACCTTTTTCCTGTATAACAGCATCTGCAGCCATTTCATTTTTTTTGATCATAGGCACATCTTTATCGCTGAACATAAAGCTGAATTCTTCCTCCAGTTTGGGCCATTTTTCTACCGGCTCTATATTATTCAATACATCATACGATTCGTAATAAAATTTTACGGCTATTTTGTATTCTCCATTTTGTTTGAAGTTGCTGGGGTCAATGAGCCCATATAAAGGCGCTGTACTTATGGAAGTATTAACTCTTTCTGTGCCGCATCATACAGTAGTTGCTTTGGCAGGTTCGGGTAACATATCAAAATTGAACCATTTATTTTTTCTTGCATTGCCTTTGAGCAAACAAAGCTTTACCGAAGGGTTAAAGACCATTTCTTCTCCATTGTGATAGATGTAAACCTTGTAAAAAAAATAGGCCTGCGGATAGTTTTCGTTGGGTTCTAATATCCTGAAGGAGTTTTGTATGGTGGCACTGTCTAATTCAAACCTGCCATAGATATAATCAGCAGATGTAAAATATTTTTGCTGGCTGCATTGCTTTGTGTAAAAGGTTGGTTAGAAAAATATATTTTACCACTCAGCGGTTGAGCCGTAGCAGACGAAGATGTTGCTATTACACCAACTATCATCCATGTTGTTGCAATCAAATTTATTTTTCGTAAACTGATTTTATAGTTGAGTAATACGATAACCTGTTGCCAGATTATTTACTATTAATGGCAACAACCACTTTATCAATATTCAATGCCCCATAATTAAATGTATGCTTGGAACCATCTGCTAAAGTGAGAATGGCTTTTTTTGCCAGGAAACTTTTTTCCACCTGCACATCCTTTATGTCTGCTTTATTGATTTCAAGATAGCCTTCGCTTCCCCATTTTACAAACAAGGCTTCTGAGAGTAACCCCCTCGCAGAGACATCATACTTCGCATCGTATAATAATCTTTTGTTGGTAATAGTAAGTTTACCATTATACTTTCCCCCGCCGGGTGGGGTGTAAAGTAATGTCCAGGTATCAATTGCCTGTTCGTCTGCCGATAACGTAAAAGGTGATTTTGACATAGTAGTTTTTTATCTAAGTTAGCTTATTCCTTTTTATCTTTTTCTTTTTTATCCTTCTTTTCTTTCTTTTCTTCGCTCTCTATCCGGAAGGAGACTTTACAGATTACTCCGTAGGATTTTATCTTTCCGTCCTTTACATGCACCTTCATATCCTTTACCCAAACAGAATCAATATTTCGGATCGTCCGGGATGTTTCTTTAACTGCCTGCTTCACGGCATCATCAAAACTTTTTTCTGATGAAGCGATTACTTCAATAACTTTTACTATGGCCATGATCGTTGATTTTAGTGAACATTAATAATTACACTAAAAGGTAGTTTATTTTATGGAAAGCAGCAATGTGTTCTTATTCCGGGCAGGGTTGCTGCAAAAATTACTATAACGTTTAAGCTAAAAGATATTAGAACAAGGAGATTCATGGAGTGTTGCTTTGCTACTTTGCGGGCTAGGTGTTGCTGGCCGCAAAAAACTTGAAACGGACACCGTAGCTATTCTGCCATCATTTCCTTGATAATCGTTTCGATCTCTTCTGCATTGGGTTTGCTGAAATAATCACCATCACTGCCATAGGCCGGCCGGTGCGCTTTACCGGTAATGGTACGGGGTGCCACATCCAGGTATTTATAACCGCTTTGTTCTTCCATTACTTTATTGAACATATACGCCGCTGCCCCACCTGGAACATCTTCATCCACAAAAACAATTCGGTTGGTTTTTTTGAGCGAGTCTAAAATGATATGCTGAATATCAAAAGGCAATAAGGTTTGTACATCCACTATTTCACAACTGATTCCCAGCGCTTCCAGCACCATTACAGCATCCTGTATGATACGCAACGTAGAGCCATAAGAAACGATTGTTATATCTGTTCCTTCCTTTATTACTTCCGGAACGCCAAGTGGTACAGTAAACTCCAGCAGGTTGGAGGGTAATTTTTCTTTCAGCCGGTAACCATTCAGGCATTCGATCACCAGGCCCGGGTCATTACTTCTTAATAAAGTATTGTACATACCGACAGCCTGGGTCATATTTCGTGGTACACATACATAGATACCCCGCAGTGCATTGATCACCATTCCCATAGGTGAACCGCTATGCCAGATACCTTCGAGCCGATGTCCGCGGGTACGGATGATCACCGGGCAACTTTGCTGACCCGCCGTTCTATAATGCAGCGTGGCCACATCATCACTCAACGGCTGTAAACCATATAACAGATAATCGAGGTATTGAATTTCTGCAATTGGTCGCAGCCCGCGCAAGGCCAAACCGATCCCCTGTCCCATAATGGTAAGTTCCCGGATTCCGGTATCAAAGATCCGCTGGTTACCGTGCTTCTGCTGTAAACCACTAAAGCCCTGGTTCACATCCCCGATAAAACCGAGGTCTTCACCAAATGCCAGCACTTTGGGATTGCTGGTAAATAATTCATCGAAGAATTTATTCAACACTTCAAATCCATTTAACAAGGGTGCTTCCGCTGCAAAAACAGGTTTTACTTCCTTTACTTTCAGCGCACTCTTTACCCCTTCGTTATAGAGATGTGTGTTATATAGTTTTGCATTTTCTGCCTGCAGGTCCTTGTAATAATCTTTTGTCCAGAAAGCCGCATCGTTATTACCCGCCAGATTCAATGCGGCATGGAGTGTTTTTAAAACATCCCGGCGCAGGGGTTCCCGGCTTGCCGATAATTCCAACGCCATTTTTTGCAGGACAGTTGTATGCTCCGGCAATGCAGCAGCCATGGATTGGATCAGTTCAGCTGTTCTTACTACCTGCTTCTTTACCGGGACAATAAATTTTTCCCAGGCCGCCGCTTTACTGTCCCTTACATGTTTTTTTGCTTTGTCTGCGATCTCATCAAGTTCTTCTGCTTCAGCAAGTCCATTCTCGATCAGCCATTCTTTCATCTTTTTGATACCATCCCATTCTCTTTCCCATTCAAGCCGCTCCGGTGATTTATACCGTTCATGACTACCCGAAGTAGAATGTCCCTGCGGTTGTGTTATTTCTTCTACATGAAACAAAACCGGTGTATGGGTTTCTCTCGCCAGCCGGATACCTTCTTCAAATATTTCACACATGCCGGCATAATCCCAGCCTTTGACTTTATAGATAGTAAGACCATTACTGTCAGCTGTTTTTTGCATTCCACTCAGGGCATCAGAAATGGAACCTTTGGTGGTCTGGAATTTTTTGGGTACTGAAATACCATAGCCATCATCCCAAACAAAAACGGCCAGAGGCACCTGCAGCACACCGGCTGCATTGATGGTTTCCCAAAAATGGCCTTCGCTGGTAGACGCATCGCCGATGGTAGCAAAGCAAACCTCGTTACCATTTTGCGACAATCCTTTGAATGAATGCAATTGTTCGATAGACCGGAAAGCTTTGGAAGCGTAGGCCAAACCAAGAGCCCTTGGCATTTGCCCGGCCGTAGGGGCGATATCGCTGGAAATATTTTTAAGGCCTGCCAGATCCAGCCATTGACCACTTTCATTAACGGTTTTAGTAGCAAAATGGCAATTCATCTGGCGCCCGGCACTAAATGGCTCGTTGGCCACATCCGGGTCAGCATATAATTGTGAAAACACCTGCTCAACGGTGGTCAACCCGGCTGCAAACATAAAAGTCTGGTCGCGGTAATAGCCACTGCGAAAATCGCCGGGTAGAAAAAATTTGGCCATAGCCACCTGGGCCACCTCTTTTCCATCCCCAAAAATGCCGAATTTGGCCTTACCGCCCAATACCTCCTTACGCCCTAACAAGCTGGTTTCCCTGCTAATACAGGCCATCCGAAAATCAGTCAGCACCGCATCCCGAAATTTGTCAAAAGACAATTTTTCTGTATCAACCAATATGGCCGGTATTGATTCCATGTGGCAAAAATAGGAAGATTGCCCACACCCAACGGCTCAGTTCTCCACTTTGTGGGAAGCCATCCTTCCCCGGGTGAAAAAAATACTCTTAACACGCTGCAACCCATCTATGTAATATGGCATCTTTTGTTTAAATTTGGCTTCTCCTAAATATACTTTATGAAAAATAGGATTTTCACTTTTTTTGTTTTGATACTCGCATCAGGAGTATCTGCCCAGCAAAACGGACATTCTTCTAATGATGGTCATAACCATGGTACAGCACCGGCTATTGCCAATGTTGTTCCTGTAGAAGATAAGCTGACACTGAAAGAAACTGAGCATGACTTTGAAAAAATACCTCAGGGCAAACCCGTCTATTATTCTTTCACTATTACCAATAATGGCAAAACTCCAATGAAACTGGATGATGTACATGCCAGTTGCGGATGTACTACCCCTGAATGGAGCCGCGAAGCGATTGCCGCCGGAGCTTCTGCACAGATCAAAGTTGGTTATAATGCCGCGGCAGAAGGTGCTTTTGAAAAATTTATTACGATTACCTACAATTCAACCCAAACAAAACAAATAAAAATCAAAGGTATTGTATGGAAAGCTCCCGAAGGATCTGCACCGGCCAATGCCTCTGTTGATTATTTAAAAAAACAATCCTTTTAAAATTTGTAAATCATGAAGAAAATCTTATTTCTCGCCGCTGCTTTTACCTTCAGCCTTGCTGCCCTTGCACAACCTAAAGCTGATGATGTTTCTAAATTCAATGTTGAAAAACATGATTTTGGGAAAGTGAAAGTTGGTACACCTGTTACCTATGCATTCGAAATTAAAAACATCAGTGACAAACCACTCGTGGTAGAAAACAGCTGGGCCAGTTGCGGTTGTACAACCCCTGAGAAGATTGTTGACCCAATCATGCCTGGTCAAACTGCGATGTTGAAAGTTCAATATAGTGCAGCAGCCGTATCTCCATTTACTAAAGATGTATATATATCGTTTGCCGGAATTGGTGGACCTAAAACAGTTCAAATCACAGGTGAAGTACTGAGTGCTGAAGCGTATGAACAATGGGTAAAAGAAAATAAGGATTCCAAGCCCAAGCCAAATAATTAATACTTAATTTAAAACCACTATAAAAATCCCTCTCATTCTATATGAGAGGGATTTTTTATTTTAGCTCAACTACACCATATGAAAGAACAGCTCCTGGCTACCTGGCTTACCCATCATAAGATGAATGACCTGCTGATCAATGCCATTACTGATACCGGTATGCTAAAAACGCTGAGTAACCGGAGCTGCAGGACTATATACCAACAATGGATACATATACATAATGTGCGGATGCAATGGCTGGAGATCTGCGCTAAAGATATTTTTACAAAATATACCCCGCTTAATAAAGATGCGGCTTTTGACAGAACATCCTTAGAAAAAGCTTTAGAAGAATCAGCAGCAGGTATTGCAGCGTTATTGACCCGCAGTTGGGAACAGGGAGGAAAAGTAAAAGGGTTTAAAAAAGGGGTATTACCGCTGTTTGATTATTTCATTTCACACGAATCACAGCACCGGGAAATATACTCTTAACCCTGAAACAAAGCGGGGAAAAAATTCCCGACACCGTAAAATGGGGATTATGGGAATGGGGAAAATGAATACTGGCCTCTCTTCATATTATTAAAATAATGTAATTACAACATTAAGTTCTCTTTGCGTTAACAGATTTTTTCCACATTTGCTGCAACAAGAAATTGATTATCATTTGTACATCATTTCCCAAAAAAAATCTGGCACGGAAATTTATTTCATACCGGCAAAACGATTGCATATGTCAAAGCCAACCAGTGTAGTACAACCTGATATTCTCCAGGACAATAAAATGACCATCAACTCTTACCTTAAACAATCGTATGACCATGCCAAAAAACACCTGGGAGAAGGGGTCAACCTGATCCAGGACGGTGTCTCTTTTATTAAAGAAGAATTCTCTGTTTTTTATCATGAAACGGGCCGCTGCCTGCACTGGATGTCGCTTCCGGTCAACAATTTTTTAAAAGATGGAGTACAAATAGAAACAGAATTGTTACAGGAGGTCAGCAAAGATTCCCCTCATTACTTATTAATGAACGGAGAGATGGTACCGGTTGAACAAGTACTGTCGATGCCAATGGAAGAAAATCATTAATACTTTCCGTTCATATACTTTTTGAATGCCGGTGATTCCTGTACAAAACGGATCACGGCTGCCTGGAACTCCTCATTCTGTTTTACGGGCCCATTCTGGGATGTAAAGTAGATGGTGTAAAATTTATTCTTCCTGAAATTAAAATCAGGAGCGGTTATATCCTTTTGCGAGATGACAATCGCAAACAATTTAGATTTTGTTTTGGTTTCATCATCACCTGTAGTGCCTGTTTTGGCGTAATAGTAATAAGGAGCTCCATTTTTAAGCTGTCTACCCAATCTTGCTGCCGTTCCATTAAAGAGTGCCTGTTTCATTCCTTCCATCACTTTTTCCCGGATAATAGAAAGGTAGTTATTATAACGAACCCCGTTATCTGTATGGAAAGGCGTGAATTCGCTTTCACCAGCATAAGGGTTCAGGGTTAACGCATAATTTTTACTCTGGCTGACCAGTTTGCCAAATACATCCAGCATTTTTAAGGGGGGAACCATTACCTGGCTGCTTCCTTTTACATGCCCACGGAAGGAGGACATAAATACTTCATTGGGTTTTCGGGTGTCCATGCCTGTTCCTTTTTGGTCAAACAGGGCATACTCTGGTAAAATAAACCCGGATTTTTTGTAGGACTCCCGAAACAACAAGGAATCATATACAGATGAAAACCGGTCCGCTCCTTTGCCGTTCCGGAATGTATAGATGCCAAAATTATTCACTAAACCGACCGACACGAACGAACTATCAGAACCAAAATTTGCTTTTCCGTTATTATAGCCGGGCCAGTTTTCAAATCCATTCAGCCAGTATTGTTTTCCCTGGTAACTGAAATAGGGCCAGCTATATGCTGCCGTCGCATTCTGCCGGGCAAAATGCCGGGCCAGCAGATCCTGTAAACCTTGTTTGGAATAAGAACCCAGCAGGAGCAAATTTGCATGATAATAATTATCCGAGTAGCGTAAATAATCGACCACCGATGCAATACGGCCATTATTCTTTTCAAAATCATACTCTCCTACTTTCTCCCCCCCAAAGAATTGCTGTTTCTTTGAAAATCCTTCCGCGGCAAAAGCATCCCAGTCCAATTGTAGTTGAGAAGCAATAGCAGCAAATACAATGGGCTTTAAGGTAGAACCCGGGCCGGGATTCATCCGTAATAAATTGATATTTCCCACCTGTTTGCGCAACAGGGATTGGGATACGAATCCATTATCACCCAGTATCACTTTATTAAATCCTGCTTTGTCATTCGGGTCCGGGCGGTTCATGTCCCTGATAAAATCAGTCATCGCTATTAACCTGCCATTACCATCGGCAATACAAATACCATACTCGGCTCCTTTTTTATAGGACGTATCAGTCATCATCATTTTTTTGATCTTAGCCGACAAAGTATCCGTGATCGCTGCATCCAGCGAAATAAATGCATTACGCTTCATCTGTCCGGTGCCCATATACTCTGAAGAAACACTTTCAGCAAAATTCCGGGCCCAGGTAAAATTGGCGCCCATGGGGTACACATAAAAGCGACTGCCATTTACATAGTAATTCTTCATGAAAGCATCGGGCTCTATGATCAGCACCTGCTCAATGCCTGCAGCATCCTTCAGTCGTATCTTATCAGGGTTACGAAGTACCAAAGTGTCATTTACAGCAAGTGAGAGCGAGGCTTTATCTCTTGTGAGCCCGAGAGCTGAACCAGAACGATTGATCAAACAAAGTTGTTCTACAAGGCTTCCCTTTTCCTGTTTTTTAAATGCCAGTTGCAATCCGTTCATCATTGCGGCATTTTGATCCTCTGTAGCAATGCTCATCCGTTGATGAAGGACCGATCCATCAGTTGCATTCCATAAAGTGATTGTATAATTGCTGCTGTCACCAAAGACATTACCGGTCCAAAACTGCTGTAAATGCGGCGGCGGTTCGACACGGAAATAATTGTCGTTCACAGCCAGCTGCGGTTTACCGGAATACATATCCAAATAAAGCATCCTGCCCTGGTCCAAATGCCTGGAGAAACTGCTGCGGGTATACAATTCTATTTCTTTTGAAAAGAAAGGTCCTGCATCTTCCAGCAAACCCGCCAATTGAAGTTTTCGAAGCGAATCACTGAACAATTTATCTTTTTGAGCTATCGATAATTTTTTTGTAGACCGGGATGAATCAAAATGATCGAACAGCGGCTGAAGCCGTAACTCTATAAATGCATCCATATCCTTTGACAGACCCGTGACACCAAACTCCTTGTCTTTATTAAAAACCGGTTTTACCAGGAATAATAATAAGGCTAACCCCGCAAAAACAATTCCACCGGGAATTAATTTTTTCCGGTTGGGGTACTGCTCCAGTGGGATATGTTTAAATAATAAAACAATGGTCACGATCAGTATGGAAGGGAACAAAATGGATTGCTTACTAAGGATACTTCCAAAGGGAAGGTCCTGTCCGAAAAAAATATAACGGCCCGTTGCAGCCAGTATCACCAGCAAGGCAGTGATCAATAAATAATTCAGCAGAGAAAAACCTGTGGTGATCGTAGGATAATTGTTATTGATACGGTTGGTAAAATCAGGATACAATTTATAAAACGATGCTAATAAGGTGGTCGGTATCAAGAGTAATAACACATACAGGAGTACAGACCATTTTCCATGCTCGGCAATAAAAAAACGACTGGCTACCAGGTCGGTGGCCTGCGCATTATATTTAGCTCCTTTATTTTGCGGCGCATGTGGCAGCAGGTTGAACCCGGCTTTACTGACGGCAGGATTATTTTGCTCGTAGATAAATGTATTGATGAACCATTGATTCTGGGCAGCCCTGATCACCGGTTCATAGGTCTTTCCATCCTGGTAAGCAATTTCGATGGCTTTGTCAACCGGCATTGTCATAACATCAATACGATACTTGGTGATGGCTGCTTTTTCCAGTATACGTTCTTTAGGAAAGAACAGGAAAGCAATGACAAATAAGAAGACCGCTGTTCCAAAACCGGTCAGGGCTTTTTTCCGGCCCGGTAAGCGGTGCAATAGACGAACCACTGTGTACGCCATGATGACCGCAAAAACAATATAGCCCGCTACATAGAGCAATTGAGGAAGTTCAAGCAGGTATTTAAAAATATAGGGGCCGAATACAAGATTGATAGCAAATAATGCAAGGTAGCCAGTGCCCAAAAGTCCGAACAGGGACGCATTTTTCTTACTCCCGGCAGACAGGCCCGCAATCGAATAATTGATACAGAGAAAGGCTTCGTTGAACAGGAGGAAGTTCATGAAAATGATGGCAAATCCAATATCCACAAAAGCGAATAATCCCAGGAGACTGACCGACAGCAATACTTTGACCGGGTTATTCATAATGATATCAAATGATCTGCCGGTACTGATACCCCACCAGCTTTTCCCTGCTGACACCACTAAGGGAGAATGGCGGTAGGAAATATATAAGAAAACAAAATAAAGAAGTACCAGTGCAATGGCGAGGTGACGACAGGTAGTAGGATCAAAATGATTGAGTGCGGCAAAAGCTCCTCCACCCACAAGGATCAGTAGCCAGGAAATAAAATAAGTTACCCGAAGCCCGCTTTTCCTGACGATTCGGTTACCGGTGATCGAATGAGCAATTTTTTCTTCGCTGATCAATTGGTTATTGTCATTGCTTTGATAAGAACGCTTTAATAAAGCAGCTGAACGCTTGCGGACAGCAACACATAAATACCGCAGGAAACTAAACCCGAAGATGATCGCCAGTGCGATCGTTGTAAAAAGAATAATACCGAAATTGGAGAAACTATTCAGCTGTTGCTGGGAAGGCAGGTCCAATCCCTCGTAAGGCGGGAAACTTTTGTAGCGCCAATATAAAAAGAAACGGGTCGTCAGCAGTACGAGCGTAACACAGGAAAGTAATTGCCAGATCCAGCTTAGTTGGTTGGCCGGTTTGAGCAAGGAACTGGCAAATACCAGTATAAAAAAGAAAAGCAGGGTGCCGAATAACAATAACTGCCAGGTGCGGGCAGGCAATATTCTGTTACCAAAATTCCAGTTAAATGAATTGGTAATAGAAAAGTTCCAGGCAAAGTTGGAAGATTTGGCAGGGAGGATCAGCTGATTGTTGGCCGAAACAATTGATGCACTGCCAGCATGCATAAACTTAGCTTGAAGCTCCAAAGCTTCATTGGCCTTATTTTTCCGGTAACTTAATAAGACTGGCGAGAAATCAATAGAATTGTCCTTATTGAAAGGGGCAAACATAAATCCTTCACCAAAAACTGCCGGCATTGCCTGCATATCCCGTGGATCCGATACTAAAAATTTATTGACCCGGTGCCCGGACCAGTCGGTCTTGTCTTCTTCCGTCAGCGGATAAGAAACCGGGTAACGGTTTAGCAATGCAAAACTGTCCGCACCGAGATACTGTACCCGGAACTGGTTCCTGTTATTATCCAAAAACCCAATGCCCCAGGCCAGGGTACTTTTATCCGCAATGACAGAAAGAAAGGCGGTGTTCCCGGGTTGAATAGTTTTATCATCATAGCTTACAGAACTGGCATACTGAAATAAGCGGCCTGATAAAAAATATTTTAAATCCCCGGCAGTATTCCTGGAAACATTGTCCCGTAACAGGTAAACACTCTTCAGCGCCCCCACCAATTGCTCCTGTGTATACCAGGAAGAATTAATGAAAGCGATATTATCCTTTACTACATTCCAGGCCGAAAGTCCTTTTCGTATATCCTTAGCCGACCGTCCAACTACCTTGCTATTTATGGTCAGCTCAAAACTACTGTCAGCAAGAGCCCTGATATTGACCATGGCAGTATCAGCCCGGAAAGAGAAGCTATGACCTGCGGCTGGATAACTAGCCGATAACAATTGATAGGTGCTTCCTGATGCTGCGTAAAAAGGTTCTTCGGAATATGTTGATGTTACCTGTAACTGGCCAGCCTGTTTATCCAGCACAAAAAGATTGAAGGAATTGCCCTTGTAATTAACGGTGTCAGTCATCCCCAATTCAATGCGACCGGCAACCAGGAACCCATCATGCCGGATAAAATGATGATCAAGGTTGCTGAATGTCTTCAACGATAACGACGCATAAATATTAAAATATAAAAAGGAAAAACAGGCTGCGCCAATCAGCAGGAATACGAGGGGGAATCTTCTTTTCTGGTAACCATTCTTTATAATACTTTTATAATACAAAAATCCATAGAGCAGCAAAACGCCAATGACAAAGGCATATAAAAAGGTAAGACTGGTGAGAAATTTCAGCATGGTAAGGGTTATTGATTATTCAGGTTCGTTTCATCAAAAACAGGATAAGACAGCTTGTGCAACGCAGCTTTATCAAGCGCCATTTTGATCACCAATGCCCGGCTGCCGAACTCTGTATTCAGTTTTTTCAGCTGTGATGTGTCTAATCCTTTCCCTTTACTGAGGTTTTGAATGCGTTCCACCATTTTGCCGCCGATGGACAGATCATTGACCCGGAGATACAGGTATTCAATATACAGCAGCGATAAAGAGATCAACAGGTCCAATAATTTTTCCCGGTCTGCTTCGTTGAGCTTAGCCGGGCTGTTCTTATTGGCATCCGTTATTACCAGTATGGGCTTCAAAAATTTTTCATAGGCAAAAACAGCCACTGCATTTTCAGTTTCCAGTACACCCTGCATGGCAAGTGTTTCATCCTTTGATTTATCATAGCCGGGATAGTTCTTTACTTTATATGCTTTTCGCATCCCATGCCGCAGTGAATCATACTCATGCTGTATTCCATTATACTCTTTGATCACCCGGTTCAGCCCTTCATTCTCTTTGGATAATTTATTGAGTTCAGCATTCAGGTCACTGATCTTATTTTCTAATGACTGCGGCGTTACTTTCCCCTTCTTCTCTTTGCCAGCAGGGTTTAGTCCGTTGCTACTCTCCATTGGAGGTTGCTTTGTCTTTTCCTGCAAGCCGGCAATCGTCCGGTTTATTTTCTGCTGATGCCGGTAGAATATAAACAGGATAAAGCTTAGTAGGGCGATAATTGCCAATAGACTGGCAAGTATGTATAGGTTGGTATTATCGGCTGCCTCCACTACTGGCTCTTTTACAAGCTGCACCGGCTGGCTGTCATTGAATTGTTTGATCATGGAATCCAGCTCGGACTTTAATATAACCGGGTTACGTCCTGTTTTTTCCTGTGTTGTCAGGGTGTCCACAATACGGATAGGCTTCACAATTGGTTGTTGAGCCTGCAATCCTGCGGAGAAAAACAGCAGCATAAAAAAAGTATAGATCGTATAACGCATATGCATATTGTTACTCATTAAAAATGAAAAAATTGGAGAATGCCCTGTTTTTTCTTTACAAGTTTGGCTGACCCGGATAGTTTTTCCTTCACTACATCATTATATACTGCGTTCACCGAAGCCAGCTCACCGGAATAGCCCGGGAACATGGAAATTGCTTTCATATCCTGTATAGGTGAAAAGGTTTCTGATACAGAAGTGAGAATGCTGTATAAGGACCGCACATCTTTTACCCGTTGGTTCTCCATCAGGCGCAAGTAAATATTATCCCGGGTAAAATAAATATCCACAGTTTTATTCTTAAAAGCTTTCAGCTCCTGGTTATTCCGGCGCACCACGGCAGCATTGTATAGAATATCATTCCCGGGTTCGATCTTAATACCGCGGTATAAGTAGATATTATTGTTCAACACATCATTGTTCCGGGATAATCCTTCTTTCTTGTCGATCGGGATGCCGGTAAAATCAGTGATCTTATACGCTCCGCTGAATGCGCCGTGGATAGCTACATTTTTATTGTTCAAAGCCCTGCCCGGTGGCACCGTATTTATTTTGACCGTCGTGCCCAATAAGTCTTTAAGTTCCTTCTCCAGCTTGATCCTTAATGCATCAAAATAAAAGGCCCGGCCACTCAGCATCACGGTTTTGATACGTTTCTTAATATCTTTTGTCATCACGTCTTTGATACTGGCAATGATACAATGCACGATACAATCGGTAGCCTTGCTGATAATGCCTGTCACTTCATCATCCCAGCGGATACTCCTGTCTTTTAATATTGTATCCGCATATTGCAGTAAGGTTGACTGGTCTTTATACAGATTGCCGATCGTTCTTTCTGTGCTCATTGAGTTTTCGGCCAGTTGTGCAAACTCCGTAATACTAACCGTCTGCCCACGGGACCCTGCGGGCAGGCTGGCAAATTTCTTTTTCTGCTCTTCCATCAGCTGTATAAAATTCAATACATCTGCTGTCAGGTTCTGGTCGAGTATATGCCGGCGGATAAAGTCTTTTACGGAAAGATCATTGCTTCCGGGAATAGCTTTCAATACCAGTGTCAGAAAGTCTTCAGCAAATCCATACAGCAATACATTACCCGCACCGGCAAAACCGGTTCTGAAGAAACTGGAATAATTTTCGTTATCGTCGGCTAATAACATAGAGATATCCGTGGTGCCTTTACCACAGTCAATAACCAGTGCTATCTCCCCGTTCGAAAGATTCACTTCTTCAGCATGGGTTTGCTGGTAACCCATAAATGCCGCATCGCTTTCTGAAATAGTCTCGTATTCGATATATAAGGCATCGTCAGTAATACCCAACGAACTCTGCAAACTGCCAGTTTGGTTCCTTAATTCATTCAGCAATTCAAACACATCATGCTGTGTATAAATATTGGGCACCAGTAAGGTTACGATCATACCACCCTGCCGGAAGGATGGCTTGGTGCTGATCATCAATCGAAGTATCCGTAATAATACCGCACTGATCAGCTCTTTCTTATGCGAACGGATGCTGTAATCTTCGGTGTAGTTGCCCATAGAGAGCTGTAAGCTTTTTTCGATACCCAGTTTCAGGTTGGGAATGATCTCGTATTCATCGCGGAAAGAAACCTGGGTGGCGGCCACTTCCTGGCGGGTGATGAACAACCGTATTTCATCGTTGACAAGGTTACTGGTAAAATTGAACGGGAATGTTTTTCGTTCTTCCTGGCTGATCCTTTTTTTCACAGCATAAAATGAGCGGTACAGCATGGGTTGTCCCGATTCCTGGTTCAGGAAATCTTCTCTTTTCCAGTTCCGGCTGCTGTCCGTTATATTTAACTGGCTGATGATATTCTCTAAAATATCATAGGAGACCACGGCCGATTGCGGGCCGCAATTCTTATACCCTACCTGGCTGGCTTCGCTGCCAAAATCAATAACAACCCGCTGGCAGTCTTTGGAACGGACAATCGTGAACTGAAACTCACCGGAATATTTTTCTTCTTCACTGTGTTGCAGGGTCAATTTCAGTTGAAATGGTACCTGCTCTACTTTGTATTTATAAAACCCGACCGAAACCCTTTTCTGGTCGGCTGAATAATCGAGGCGCAATCCTGATGCTTCATCATAAAACGGCTCTACTATCAAACCCGAATTTTTTTTGATCAGCAATTCAAAATCATTGCCCATTTTTCGTAACGAGATATGACATTCCCGTAGCGGGATATCCTGCCGGTCAGACGGGGCCATCTGGTTGAGTACGATCTTCCCGGGGTCTTCGATGGTGAGCAAGGGAGTCAGCACACGGTCTTCTGCATGCACTACAAAATTGAAATCTGTTTCCTGCACCGATTGATTGGTATGCTCGAGCCGGGCAACAAAATACCGGTCACTGCGGATCAAAACAGGTAAATAGTAAAGGGCCATTGTTTGGTAAGGTTTAAAATAAATTCAATTGTTTATATATCAGTTTTTCGTGTTAAATAGAATTTTCAACTACTCTCTGCAAAACCACCTATCGTTATAATTACCAGCATTATTTTTAGTTGCTGCTGCATAACAGAAATTAAAGGCTTTGGCCCCGATCGATTCAAAGGAAACAGAAATGCTGTCTCCTTTATAGCGGAAATCAAGTTCCCGCCTGGCTATTTTATCATAGCGGATCGTACCAAAACTGACCGTATCCGTCAGGCTCAGCTTCATATTGTTCCATACAGATAATTTCACCACCGCATTGTCGAGGTTGAGGCCGGTAGTGTTATCAATAGAAACATCGATATTAAAAAAACGGGAACTGCTACTATTGGTTTCCCTGTCAGCTTTTACCTGAAGCAGGATTCTTTCCGGCCAGGTGTTTCGGAGACGGAGATTTGATTTTGTATTCCTGTCCAGGGACTGACCTCTTGTATCTTCAATTTCATAGATCAGCGAGTCTATATCCATTACCGGTACATTGGCCGGTCTTACTGCACTGTTCATTACAGGATCAACTTTCTCCCATTTTATCTTTGTAAAATTGAATACCAGGAAAATCCCTGCGGCGGCACCGGTAAAGTAGAGTGTTTTTTTCAGCCAGCGATTTCCACGATTGACCGGCTGATAAACAGGTACGGATGATGAATGCTCTGCACTGAGTATTGGAACCGGGCTGCTGTTCATGAGGGCCTTGTTTTTACTGACAAGAGCCGGCACCAGTTTCCGGAATGCGGCATAACTGATCCATTCATTGCTGTTGAATAACCATATACGTATTGCATCCGGCCTTGTGGCAAGTGCAATAAGGTTTTCTAATTCTTGCTGCGATTGTACCTCTTTTACCCCATTTGTTCCGTCAGTATACAGAAATTTATCCATTGTCGGGCGGCGTAACCAGTGTTATAATTGTTGGTTAAGTGTAGAGAAGCATCAAATAGGCTTTTGTAGTTTTAAGGAAGTGAAAAATTACGTTGGTGGAACATACCCACAAATACCCTGGAGCTGTTACAACAAAGTTTTATGAAAAAACGGCGCCACGGCTTTCTTTAGGATTTTGTTTACAAAATTTTGTGAAGCTATTTATACTAAAATAAAAGGAGCAGGCTTTCCCGGTTTCGGAATTTACTGTTACAGTGTCGTTTCCCCTTTTTTGAACCACCTGAAATAGGTGGATAGGTTACAAATAGTATTCACCTATGTGTTTAACTACTGTGTCTTATATGCCAATATGGTGTACACATAAACATTATCAAATTTTCATGAAAAACCCCAAGATTTAATAACTTCACCCTTTTTTATAGTCTATGAAGAAATTATTTTCATTGATACCATTTTGGCTGCTCAGCTTGTCCGTTTATTCACAACAGCTGAGCCAGGTTAGCTTTGGAGGTGGCAGTAGCCTGTCTTCTTTAGGTTTTATGACTGACCAGAACGTATTGATAAGGATCTCTGAGGAAGGCAAGGTAATGGAATGGGGAATTGAACTGCAATCTGAACGAAATGCCAATTACTATGCCCCCAATTTACAGCCGTTTATGGGAAGGATAGATTATTACGGTCCTGAGGCCGACTCTGTTGTCCGCGGCAAAGTAAAAACGATCGGCACCTGTTTACTCACCTACTATGACCAATATGAAACTGATAATAAGATTGGCAAGTTAAAATCAGTTGGTACCTTTTCACTGGACTACTATACCAACTATGATAATGTAACTCAAAAAGGGAAACTAAGGAATATTGGCAGCCTGGCATTGGATTACTATTCTTCTTTTGAAAACGAAGGATCAAAAGGTAAGCTGAAAACTATTGGCAGCTCAGCCATTACTTACTACTCTTCCTTCGATGATAAAATGATCCGCGGAAAAATAAAAAGTATCGGCCCGGTAAGTTACCAGTGGTACACATCCCTTGACAGGATCGGTTATGGAGGCGGGCTCAAAACAGGTTCATTCCGGCAAAATATTAGTGGAATAACCTATATAATCCAGTAATACAAATCCTCTGCAAAATGATTTTACATGATTGGCGGGGTATTTATTCCCCGTATCAGGTGAACAGCAGTCAGCATCGTTATTACAATCAGTCCCGGAGTCTTTTTGCCGGGAGAAACTAAGCTGTATCCTTCAGTAAAAGAATAGATACTCCCCTGGTTTAAGGCCTAACTTTTAACCCATGTAAGTAAACCACTACAAAAGAACAGTAGAAGGTTCTATTTTCTTTTCCTTCTACTTCCGTTCACTTTGGGCTCTCAATCATCCTGTAAAAATCCTTTTTAAAATCCTTAAATATAAAGCAAATGAGTATGCGCCAGCTGAAGATATCACAATCCATTACTAACCGGGAATCACCGAGCCTGGAAAAGTACCTGCAGGAAATCAACAAAGTAGACCTGATCTCAACGGAAGAAGAGATTCAGCTAACCCGTTTAATAAAAGAGGGTGATAAAGCGGCGCTCGACAGGCTGACCAAAGCCAATCTCCGTTTTGTCGTGTCTGTAGCCAAACAATTCCAGGGACAGGGACTCCCTTTATCCGACCTGATCAATGAGGGTAATATCGGGCTGATCAAAGCTGCACAGCGTTTTGACGAAACCCGTGGTTTTAAATTTATCTCCTTCGCAGTATGGTGGATACGTCAGACCATCCTCGATGCCCTGGCCACCAATGGCCGGTTGATCAGGATGCCAATGAATAAAGTATTACTGAGCAGTCGTATCCGTAAAACACATTCTGTGTTGGAGCAAAAGCTGGAACGCCAGCCTTCCACCCATGAACTTGCCGAAGCCATGGAAGTGGACCTCGACGAAGTAGAATATAATATGGGGGCGGGCGAGCGACCCGTTAGTCTTGACTCCCCTATGTCGGATAATGAAGAAGGCAACCTCATGGATGTGCTGGAGAACCATAGCTCGCCAAAAACAGATTCAGGATTATCAACAGAATCTTTGCAAAAAGAGATCCGCCGATCCCTGAAAGGATTACCGGATAAACAAAGGGAAACACTTTGCTATTTCTTTGGAATTGGTGTGGAAAGACCCCTGAGTCTGGAGGATATTGCCAGTAAATATCAACTGACCACAGAACGGGTACGCCAGATAAAAGATACAGCGATCACTAAATTAAAAACAACACAGACGCTTAATCTGCTGAGAGGCTTTTTAGGCGCATAATTTTTCAATTACCCAAAGTATAAAATAAAGAACGCAATACCCCTAATTCCTACACACTGGCACACAGCTTACAACTGGTACAAGCGATCGCTGAAAAAATTGGTGGTTACCCTGGCGTTACTACCCAACAAAAAAATGAGACTACGATTGTCTTTAATTTTCCCAACCTGCCCGCCGCTGCCTGACGAACTCTATTTAGCTTTTTGTTGTAATCTTGTACTTTAGTTTTTCAATTGACTTCAGTTCCGGGGCTTGACGAGCAATGAATCCCCTGCCTGCAGCAATACTCAATCGTAAGCGGTAAAATGGCGGCAGACAATCCTAAGTTTAATAACCTAACGACTAAAATAAATCAAATGGAAAACAAACAAGACAATCGAAAAATTCTTAAAAACAAATATATACCGACTGCCGAATTTTATAGCCAAATAATTGACAGCTTACAAGATTATTCAATTTTTACGTTAGACAAAGAATTCATCATTAATAGTTGGAGTTCTGGCTCGACAAAAATATTTGGCTACGAAACGGAGGAAGTCATTGGAGAACCTTTCGATTTAATTTTTACAGAGGAGGATAAAAAAAATGGTATTCCGAAAAAAGAAATTGAAACAGCTTTAAAAGAAGGAAGAGCAACAGATAATAGATGGCACATCGCAAAAGACAAGAGTCTGTTTTATGCTTATGGGTTGGTTTTTCCGCTCATTGGTTTAGACGGTGAGATGTTGGGCTATGTTAAAATTTTGCGTGACTTGACTGAAAGGAAACAATCAGAGGATGCAATAAAAAAATATGTCAGAGAATTGGAAGAACTTAATACTCACAAAGAGAGTGTTCTTGCAATACTTTCACACGATTTAAGAAGTCCCCTGTCAGCCATTATTGGAGCAGCAAAATATCTGAAAGAAAATTTTCACAAAATGAAGCCCGATGCCGTTCAGGAAATGCTTGACTTACTTTATAAATCATCAATGGATGAATTAGATATGTTAGACTATTTAGTAGAATGGGCAAGAATAAAATATGCATCAGAAGCTTTTTCTCCAACAAAAATAAAACTACCCGAATACATTGATAAAGTCTTTGAAGCTTTAAACGAAACTGCTTCAATAAACACAATAAATCTTCATCACGAAATTGAAGAGAATATGTCTGTCTTTGCGGATGGGAAAATGTTAATTTCCATTATTCAAAATATCGTTTCAAATGCGATAAAACACACAGAAAAAGGTGGGACTATAACGGTTTCAGCAAAAAGCAAAGATGACAAAATTATTATTCAGGTTAAGGACACTGGAGTTGGAATGTCCAAAGAAATAAT
>JAWXCO010000187.1:0-8733 GCA_034408705.1 Bacteroidota bacterium | reverse complement strand
GCTGTAAGCAGAAGGAAAACCACCAGCCGGTACCGTGTAGGAAAATGGTTTTTTCAAGGTACGCATCAGCAGAAATTTTTTATCCGGTGATAACTGGACACTGCTATACATGGCCGGTTGTCCGATCCGGGTTTCAGTACCATTGGTATTTTTTATCAATTGCGTGGTCGAATAAAATTCAAACAATTGTTCATCATATGGATTTTTGATCAGGTCCTGAAATGTTGGCCGGGGAGTGGCTTTACCATAATTTTCCTGGGTAGTTGGTCCCTTAGGAACAGCAGGCCGTGGAGGGGCAGTTGCCGCCGTTTTAGGTGCTGCACGATACATAAAAGTGTTATCGTCGAACCAGGAATAACCGCCCGTTAAAACATTCAGCCCCGACATACTGATCTTCGATGCTTTTTGTGTGGCCACATCTATCACATAGAGATCAGCCCTGTTGGCGGTGATCTGTACAAAAGCGATCTTCTTATTAGAAGGGCTCCAGCTAACACTCGTGGCATAAAGAGGTGATGGCAGACCGCTTATCTTCATATCCTTTCCGGAGGCAATATTTCGCAGCAGCAAACCATTGATAAAATTCTGGCGGCTGGGTGCAAAATTCGCGGGGTTGATACGAAGACCTGCCAGTTTTAATTCGGGACGGGCCAATTCTTCTACCGAAGGATAACTACTGCTTTCCATGAATAGCATCCATTCGGCTTTGTCATCCACACTTACATTGGGTGATTTTTTTGCCAGCAACATATCTGCAATATCTTTCGGGGGTGTTTTGTAACTGCCATCATCCTGGGCTTTTACAACAGTAGTGTACAGTAGTACAAACAAGGAGACAGGTAACAAAAAGCGGTTAGTTAGCATATCAGAGCATTTTATCCGGTCAAGTTAAGCAAGTAATTGCTTTTGAAAAAGCCGCTGGTGGAAAAAATGCAGGGAGCTTAAGATTCTTTTTTGCAGGGAGCTTAATTATTTAAGCCAGTACATCTGCATACTCCGGTTTCTTCTTAAAGACGGCTGCTGCAAAAGGACAAAGAGGAATTATTTTAATATGATGTGTTCTTGCATATTCTACTGCTAAGTATAACAATTGGGAACCGGCATGCTGACCCCTTAGCTCATCACTGAACTCTGTATGGTCGATAATCATTTTTTCGGGGGATGGCATGGTGTAGGTCATTTCGGCCAGGACGTTGTCTTGTTCCCCGATATAAAAAGAACCCTTATGTCCGCTCTGTTGTTGATTTATCAGCATGGATAAAATTACTTATTGAGCTTTTTAAAATAATCGTCCGTGAAGACAGGGTTAACCTTATTATAAAAATCAGCCAGGAGCTTTACTTTGGCTTTTATCCTTGGATACTGGTCTACGATCTTCCAGAAATTTTCGGAAGGGCTGAACATATTCTGGGCAAATGTGTTAATGTCGTTTTCAAGGCCGGATAAAGAGTATTGTGTCAAAAAACCTTTTTTACAAAGCAGGGTATCCAGGTCCTGCGACGATTCGTTATTACGAATAGCACCGACCCCATTTTCCGGATCATTATAATCAAATCCCGCAATATTAGTTTTCTTCCATTCTTCTTCATTCAAAAAGGTGGGATGGTTACGGTAAAGTATACTGGAGTATTCGTGATGAAAAGTTTGTTCCAGGTATAAATTGGTATAACCGGCGGAAACTCCGCTATTGGTAAGATATAGTGCATCGGTGGAATTGGTGCCACCATAGCCCACATCATAAAAAGTCATTGATTTGAGAAAGTAAACAATCTTGAGTTCTTTAGCGAGGGCATTTACTGGATATTTATAGAGAGCTTTCACCATCACAGCTTTACACCGTTGCACTTCAGCTGCGGCGATCTGTTCGCCTTTTGCGCTGATGGGGGCGGTTTGCCAGGACTCAGGAAAAATGGAACGGGCATAATTAAATCCTACCACTACTCCCTTGATCGTTGTATCAGGAGGAATGGGGCGGGAAAAAGTAAATAGGCTCATAAGAGAAAGGGCGGTTGTTGCAATAATCTTCATATCATTTACTTTGTCCTGTTGAATGCCGGACGGCCAGGTATCCGGTAAATTTAAAAAGAATTTGCTCAAATTCTCATTTTGCTATTATCTTTGTGCGGTAATGAAAAAACAAAATAACAATACCTGGTGGTGGCATACAACTCTGAGGGGTCTGTAATGTCATAACTATACTTGTTATAAATATATTCAGCCCCGACAGCAATGTTCGGGGCTTTTTCTTGCCCTACTTAGCTTCAGCTAAAGAGGTTTAATTATGAAGTATGAATAAAATAATAATAAGAACCACCACTAAACGAATGCTGGCCGATGTGTTTACACCGGTGGGTATCTACCTGCGGCTACGGGACCGGTTCAGGGATACAGTTTTGCTGGAGAGTACTGATCATCATTCATCAGAAAATAGTTATTCCTTTATTTGTATCAACGCCATTGGTGGGATGGAGATCACTTCCACTGACAGGGTAGAGTTCAAATTGCCCGGCCAAAAACCGGAGAAGATTATGTTGAATAGTACCAACGAGGTGCCGAATCTCTTGTGGAATTTCATGCAAAAATTTGAGATAGAGAAAACGGAAACGAAAGAAGCCTGCCTACCGGACAGGCAGGCAAAATTCGCACAGGGATTATTTGGCTACACGACATACGATGCTGTACAGTTTTTTGATACGGTCAGTCTCGCAGCTCGCAACGCACAACCCGCAGCTATACCCTTAATGAGGTACCGCTTATACCAGTACGTCATTGCGATCAATCATTTTAAAGACGAATTATTTATTTGTGAAAATAGTATAGAAGGGGTCGAGAGTGATGTACAGGTGGTGGAGTCATTGATAAGAAGTAAAGATGTCCCCGTTTATCCTTTCCGTACCAAAGGAGAAGAAAGCTCTAATATGACAGCTGAAGCATATAAAGAGATGGTGAGGAAAGGAATTGCCAGTTGTCACCGTGGCGATGTGTTCCAGATCGTATTGAGTAGGCGGTTTCAGCAGGGTTTCAGCGGCGATGAATTCAATGTGTACAGGGCTTTGCGGAGTGTCAATCCTTCACCTTATTTATTTTTCTTCGACTATGGCGATTATAAACTAATGGGGTCTTCACCCGAAGCACAGTTGGTGATCCAGGATGGTAAAGCGATTGTTCACCCTATTGCCGGTACCTACAAGCGAACCGGTGATGATGAAGCGGATAAGATCGCTACCGAAGCCTTATTATCAGATGCAAAGGAAAATGCGGAACATGTTATGCTGGTAGACCTGGCCAGGAATGACCTAAGTCGTGTATGTGATGAAGTAATGGTGGCGCAGTACCGGCAGGTACAATATTTTTCCCATGTCATTCACCTGGTAAGCGAAGTAACTGGTAAAATAAGAGATGGAAGCAATCCATTTGAATTGCTGGCTAAAACATTCCCGGCGGGTACTTTGAGCGGGGCGCCGAAATTTAAAGCCATGGAGCTCATTGATGCATATGAAACAACTGCCCGGAGTTATTACGGCGGAGCTATCGGTTTTATAGGGTTTGATGGCAGTTGTAATCATGCTATTATGATACGGACATTCCTGAGCAGGAATAATACACTTACCTACCAGGCAGGTGCGGGTGTGGTGGCTGCCAGTAACCCGGACAATGAATTGCAGGAAGTGAATAATAAGTTGGGGGCATTGAAAAGAGCGATCGATCTCGCAAAAGAAATTTAATATGAACCACATAGGATCATAGATACATCGTGTTGCACATAGGTATAACTATGTGTGTATTTCTATGTTACTTATGTGTCTATGTGGTTCAAAAAAGAAAATTATGAAAATTTTAGTTTTCGATAATTACGATTCCTTTACGTACAACCTGGTGCATCTTGTGGAGAAGATCACGCATACCAAAGTGGAAGTGTACCGCAATGACCAGATCGCCCTGGAGAAAGTAAAAGACTACGATAAAATTATTTTATCACCGGGCCCCGGAATACCGGAAGAAGCGGGTTTGTTATTGCCATTGATAAAAGAATATGCGGCAACCAAGTCGATACTTGGAGTTTGTTTGGGACACCAGGCTATTGGGGAAGCATTTGGTGGAACATTGACGAATTTGTCGACGGTGTATCACGGAGTAGCAACTGAGATTAAAGTTCTGGGTGCTGAGTTCGGGGTTCAAAGCCCCTTATTTGAAGGGTTACCTGACAAGTTGGAAGTTGGTCGTTATCATAGTTGGATCATTGCAGAAGAAAATTTTCCTGCTGAATTAGAAGTAACCGCAAGGGATGAGAATAATTATATCATGGCATTACAACATAAAAAATATGATGTGCAGGGAGTGCAGTTTCACCCTGAGAGTGTGTTGACACCAATGGGAGAAGCAATTTTAAGGAACTGGTTAAGCCCCCATTCCCTGAAGGGGAGTAAGGCATAACTCTTTAGTAATCTAAAATTCCCCTTTAGGGGATAGGGATATGAAAAAGATTTTACAATATTTATTTGAACACAAAACCTTAAGTAGGGAGGTTGCAAAAGAGGTGCTGGTGAATATCGGAAAAGGTATTTATAATGAGCACGAAGTGACAGCTTTTATGACGGTGTATCTGATGCGCAGCATTAATATTGAAGAGTTACAGGGTTTCCGGGATGCATTGCTGGAACTCTGTGTGCAGACCGATATAAGTGAATATGATACGATGGATATCGTGGGTACGGGTGGGGATGGAAAAAATACTTTTAATATTTCTACCATGGCTTGCTTTATCGTAGCGGGGGCCGGGCAGAAAGTAGCCAAGCATGGTAACTATGGCGCCTCCTCTATCAGCGGCTCGAGTAATGTAATGGAACAACTGGGCTATACATTCAGCAAGGATACAGGTAAGCTGAAAAAAGAGATTGAAGCAACGAATATATGCTTTTTACATGCCCCTTTATTTCACCCGGCATTGAAGACGGTGGGGCCGATACGGAAAAACCTGGCCATGCGGACCTTTTTCAATATGCTGGGACCGATGGCCAATCCGGCGCATCCAACTTATCAATTAGTGGGGGTATATAGTCTGGAGATGGCGAGAATATATAATTACCTCTTACAGCAAACAGATAAAGCTTTTACTATTATTCATAGTTTAGATGGGTATGATGAAATATCACTTACGAATGATACAAAAGTTATAACGAAGGAAGGAGAACGCATATTCACACCGGAGCAGTTAGGCAAGCGGATGGTGTCAGCGGAAGATATTAGTGGGGGCAACAGCGTGGAGGAAGCTGCGAAGATCTTTACAAATGTCTTAAAGGGGGAAGGAACCTGGGCACAGAATGCTGTAGTGCTGGCGAATGCAGCCATGGCATTAAATTGCACGGGTAATCATACAAGCTATGAGGATGCGTATCATGCGGCGGTGGAAAGTTTGGAAAGTGGAAAGGCGAATGCCTGTTTGGTGAAATTGGTAGGATTGCAATAGTTTTTGTCTTCAATTACCCGGAGTGGCAAGACTCAAAATTTTGGAGATTCAGTATTAATTCGAAATTAATATAATGGACATTCTGGAAACAATAGTAGCAGCAAAAAGAAAGGAAGTAGAAAAGTTCAAACCGATGAGCAGCATCGAACGGTTTGAAAAGGATGGATTTTTCTGGCAGATCAGGAACCGGTCGCTGGTACAAAGTTTATTGCTGCCAGGCAGCACCGGTATCATTGCTGAATTTAAAAGAAAAAGTCCCAGCAAAGGTTGGTTCAAGACCAAAGAGCTGGAAGTGGAGCCGGTTGTAGCAGCATATAATAAAAACGCTGCCGGCATTTCGGTCTTAACAGATGCTGAATTCTTTGGCGGTGACCTGGATGACCTGATACAGACCAAGGTCGTAACGGATATCCCGGTGCTGCGTAAGGATTTTATTATCGACAAATGGCAGATCGCAGAATCCAAAGCATTTGGTGCCGATGTGATCCTGCTCATTGCCGCCTGTCTTACCCCGTCAGAAGTACAGGAATTTGCGGCGTATGCGAACAGTATGGGTCTGGAGTCTATTTTAGAGGTGCACAATGAAGAAGAGTTGGGCCATTGTTGTGACGAGGTCAGTATGGTGGGGGTGAATAACCGCAACCTGAAGACCTTTGAAGTGGATATCAATACTTCATTACACCTGATGGGGAAGATACCCGCTGGCAAACCAGCCATAGCAGAAAGCGGTATCAGCAGCGTGGCGTCTATCGTAACTTTGCGGGAAGCCGGATTTAAGGGATTTTTGATCGGGGAGAATTTTATGAAAGAGGAACAACCGGGAAAGGCCTTTGAAGAATTTGTTATCGGATTGAAATAAATACATCTCCCACAACGACACAAAGGCCACTAAGCCTTGTGTCTTTGTGGGAAACAAAAAAAATACTATATGAATATTAAAGTATGTGGCATTACCGAAATGAAACAACTGCAACAGCTTGATGGACTGGATATTGATTTTGCGGGCCTTATATTTTATAAAGAATCGCCCCGCTATATCGGCGATAAGCTGTCGAAGAAGGAAGTGAAGAACGCCGATTTTGATTTGAAGAAAGTCGGGGTATTTGTGAACCCTGACATGATTGATGTGTTAGATGCTATTGATGATTATGGCCTGGATGCCGTACAGCTCCACGGCGATGAAACCCCTGAAATGTGTGGGGATCTGAGTAGTGAAGTAGAAGTCATAAAAGCTTTCCGGGTAACGGATGGTACAGATATCGAAACAATGGTAGCACCTTATGATGCTGTCTGTGATTATTACTTATTTGATACCGGCGGATTGAAAGAAAGTTTTGGCGGCACCGGACAGCAATTTGACTGGAGCATTTTAACCAAAGCCAAAATTGAAAAACCTTTCTTTTTAAGTGGTGGTATTGGAGCGGAAGATGCGCCGAAAGTAAAGGTCTTTAAACATCCTGATTTTTTTGGCGTAGATATTAACAGCCGTTTTGAAAAAGAACCGGGTGTGAAGGATATGGGGTTGGTGTTGCAGTTCAGACAGGGGATGAAGAAGTAAAAAGCATAAATAACGGGTTTAAAACAGGTTTTCATTTTGAAAACTTTTAATTGTCTTTACCGCAGTGAATATAATTGTAAGAAGGGCAATACTCTTTTATGCTGATAAATTTCCACAAGCAAAGACGGCTTTACTGACATGGTATGCGGAATTTTTAAAAGCAGAGTTTGGCAGTTTTAATGAGCTAAAAAAGGTGTATGGGAGTGCAAGTATAGTAGCGAACCGAAGGGTTGTCTTTAATATCAACGGGAATGAATTCAGGCTTGTTGCTTCTGTAAATTTTAAACAACAGGCCGCTTATGTTATCTGGTTTGGCACACATATGCAGTATGATAAGATTGATGTGGAAATTGTAGCGTTTGATACCTGCATCCTGAACTATAAAACAAAAAATTTATGAGCTGGACTGTAATTAAAACTGAGGCACAATACCAGAAAGCCATTAAAAGAACAATGGCCATCTTTCATGCAGATGAGAAAACCCCGCAAGCTGATGAACTGGCTTTATTGCTGGTGCTGGTAAAGGATTATGAGGATAAACATATTCAACTACCCGGGCTAAAACCGTTGGATGTTATAAAACTGAAAATGGACGAGTTGGGTTTAAGACCAAAAGACCTTGAAGGCATAATTGGCAGTAAAGGGCATGTTTCATCCGTTCTTTCCGGCAGGCGGGAGATTACGCTGAAAATGGCACAGAAACTCAGAAACTATTTTCATTTGCCGGCAGAAATTTTTTTACCCGCCGGGTAATAAATTACTATTACTGATTTTTCCGGAGTGGATATTAACAGCCATTTTGAAAAAGAACCTGGTGTAAAGGATATGAGTAAAGTGTTGCAGTTTAAAAGGGCGTTGAAGTAGTAGCTAAGAGGTTAAAGAAAATGGATTGCTTTAGTGCACATCCCCTCCTTGGAGGGGCGAGTTTAGGAGACTTTATACTTTAGTAAACTGGGGTGGGTTAAAATGAACAGAAAGATTATCCCATACAATCCAAAGCTGAAAGAACTGGCCAGAAAGCTCCGGCAGAATATGACCTTCTCAGAAGTAAAACTTTGGAATGAATTAAAGAATGGTCAATTGATGGGGTATGATTTTGACAGGCAAAGACCAATAGGAAATTATATTGTTGATTTTTTCTGTAAAGACCTTCAGTTGGCTATCGAAGTGGATGGTATTACACACCACGATAAAAAAGTAATTGAAAAAGATTTTATACGTCAGGAAGATATAGAAAGTTATGGAGTTAGTTTTTTACGTTTTGATGCATTGCTGGTAGTTAATAAAGTGGAAGCAGCGGTTAGAAAAATAAGAGATTGGGTAATGGAGTATGAGGAAAAGAATGGAGTGAGTGAATTTGTATTGAATAAAAGGAGCTGAGTGGTAGACCCACCCCTTTTGAAAAGTTCTATATTGATAAAGGCTGCGGCCTCCCGATTTTCATCGGGACAGGCTCTCCAGGGAGGGGATGACGGTCGTTTAGGTTCGGCACAGTATGACCCACCCCTTTCGATAAGTTCTTTATTGATAAAGGCTGCGGCCTCCCGATTTTCATCGGGACAGGCTCTCCAGGGAGGGGGTGGAGGTCGTTTAGGTTGGGCACAGTATGACCCACCCCTTTTGAAAAGTTCTTTATTGATAAAGGCTGCGGCCTCCCGATTTTCATCGGGACAGGCTCTCCAGGGAGGGGATGACGGTCGTTTCGGTT
>JAWXCO010000186.1:0-84271 GCA_034408705.1 Bacteroidota bacterium | reverse complement strand
GTACAGCCAGTCAGAAAAAAAATCGTAATTCCCGCAAGTATTAAAATATTCTTCATAAAATAATTTTAGAATGTTGTGGACAAGTAGTTCTGTTCAATAAAGCAGAGTTTTTAATATCATCTCCATTTTTAGAATACTATTTTTACGTTCGGGGTATCGCTGACATCTGGACCATAATAAAAGATATAAAGACTGCCAAAAGTGTACATACCGCCGCCACCCGGCCGGGTCTCGATAAAATACTCGTAAGGACCAGGTGGTACATAATCAAGAGGATTGACTTCTATCCAGGCAGGATTAGTGTCCCGTTGAATATAAATTCTATATGGATTGCCGCTAGGAATAAAACTATTGATATTATTTATTTCTATCGTACTGTACCATGGAAAATACCATGTCTGATTATAAAAGATTACCTCCTGTGAATTACCATATACAGTAACCTTTACAGTATCTTTTGACCACAACCCGCCCGCATCTGTAACTTTAAGTTCAAACTCATAAAATCCTCCCACCAGGTTGGTCACTGCTGTTTGTGCAGCAGTAGGAGTTACTATTGTAAATGCCGAAGGGCCTGTTATTTTTGTCCACTGAAAGGAACTTATGCTATTCTCCGGATCACTTGAACCAGTTCCATCAAGTATTACGTTGTTCACAGGTAAAATGATGGCTTTATCCGGGCCGGCATTGGCAACGGGAGGTTGATTAACTATAACGACAGGGTTCACTATCACCTGCATGGTATCTTTATCAGACAGTCCTCCGTTATCAGTTACCTTCAGCTCAAACTTATAAGTTCCCACTACGAGGTTATTAACTGTAGTTTGTACAGCAGTAGAATTTACAATTGCAAAGGACGAAGGTCCTTCTATTTTTGTCCACTGAAAGGAAATGATGTTATTTTCAGGATCACTTGAACCACTTCCATCAAGAGTTACAGTATTAACAGGTAGGTTAATGGCCTTATCCGGGCCAGCATTGGCAACGGGCGGTTGATTGCCTGTTAATACCGAGTTTACTATCACGTCCACGGTATCCTTTGCAGATAAGCTGCCAGCATCGACAACCTGCAGTTCAAACTTATAGGTCCCAACTGCGAGTCCGGTAACTACTGTTTGTACAGCGTTGGCGTCTGCAATAGTATATGACAAAGGGCCTGCTATTTTTGTCCAACGGTAGGAACTTATATTATTATCCAGGTCGGCCGAGCCTCTTCCATCTAGACTGATTGAATTCAGGGGTAAGTGAATCAATTGATCTGCCCCGGCATTTGCAACAGGAGGATGATTCATATTTATTAAAGAATTTACATTTACTACTACCGTATCCCTGGCCGATAAGCCGCCATCATCCGTCACCGTCAATTCAAATTGATATACTCCCAGCACCAGGTCTCTTAGAGATGTTGAAACCAACCCCGGATTATCGATATTAAATGATGCGGGACCGGAAACTTTCTTCCATAGAATCACATCAATATTATTATCATCATCAAGTGCCGAACCAACTAAAACGCAGGTATTAGCTGGAAAGATAACCTGTATGTCTGATCCGGCGTTTGCTTTTGGAGGGGTATTTATTGCACTTGGAGTAATAGAATCTTTTTTGCAATAGGCGTTTACAAATACTATTACAACAAGTACGATGATTCGAAAAAATCGTATTGGTTTCATGACATAAGATGTATTCATTCTGATTTCAATAAATAAGTTTAATAGAAACCGATTCCGTTTCATCAGCACCAGACCAAATTCCCAAAGTGCCATTTATTAGATATACCAAATACAATGCATTATCGCCAATAAATAATTCTTCCCAAAAAGTAGAATTCGCTTTTCTAAAAAAAATTCTGAAAATCCTACCAGCTGGCAAATATTGATAAATGTTTGGAATCATAATTGTAGACCCCCACAATAAGGGACCGTTAAATCCCTCTGATCCCCAAGTAAGATTATTAATTATTATTTCAGTTGGGGGATTAGAAATTTGACTGACAATAACCATCGTTGTGTCCTGATCATTTAAGCCATATAAGTCAGTTACTGTCAATTTAAATTGATAAACCCCTTGCACCAGGTTTTTTATTTGTACTGGTAATAAACTATTATATTCAAATAAGAATGAATTAGGTCCTGAAATTTTCTCCCATAAAATAGTTTTAATATTATTTTCATTATCAGAAGCCGAACCTAATAAAAGGCAGGAGTTAGCAGGAAGAAAAACCAGTTGATCTGACCCTGAATGAGCTTTTGGAGGAGTATTAGTAGGTGGCGGTGGCGGATTGATTAGAACACTACCAGAACCAGTAGCCGGTGTCTCTTTTTTGCAATTAGCAAGTACAAACAGCATTACAACAAGTATTAAGATTCGAAAAAACGATACAGTTTTCATGATTTATATTTATTTGTATGCAATAAAATCAAAAATAAAAAAGGTCAAATGATAATATTAGCCTTTCATTAAAACAATATTTTTACATCAACATTAGTATTCACCTCTAAATCTGTATATAAAACAATCTTGTCATTGCCATCAATGTCATAATAATATGTCAAGGTGTTAGTCGAATACTGACTCATTGGGAGAGCTTCTTGCCAGACTGCCTGGTTGACGAATTTAATGAAAACACGTAAGGGTGTATTTGATAGTATATTCGAGTAAATATCATATATATATATACTACAACCCATTGGATAAATCCAGCTTAAGTTAAAAATATCAACGGGGCTTGTTATAGGCTCGATACTAATAATTTTTATAGCCACTGTATCTCTATCGGTTGCTCCATATTTATCGCTGGCTAAAAGTTCAAATTGATATTCACCTACAAGAAGGTTAGTAACTTTTGTTATGAGTTGTTGAGGAGAAACAATGGTACACGGCGGCCCCGCTATTTTTGACCAGGTTGTAAGTACCGTATCACCTATATCGGTGTTATAAGCTTTGCCTCTTAATGTTATGGAGTTACTATATAATATACCTGTAAAATCCAAGCCTGCTTTAGCTACAGGTGGCCGGTTAGGGGGCGGTGGTGGTGGTGGCGGATTGATAGGAATACTAAAAGAACCTATGCCTGGTGTCTCTTTTTTGCAGTTAGCATTTACAAACACTATTACAACTAGTATCAGTATATGAAAAAATCGTATTTTTCTCATGATCAAGATTTATACTTTAAATAATAAAATCCAAACAAAACTGGTAATATTAGTTTCTCATTAAAACAAAATTTTTACATCAATATTATCTATTTGAAAATCAGTATATAAATTAATGATGTTATCACTAATAATTTCATAATAGTAAAAAGCGTTGTTAATTGGATACAGACTCACCGGGAAAGCTTCATGCCAGTCAGTTGAGTTCACTAACTTAATGTAAATCCGTATGGAGGTATTTGATGGTATATTCGAATAGATATTAAAAATAGATATGACGCATATATCTATTCCACAACTCCAGATTAAGTTAGAAAAATTAATAGGGCTTGTTATTTGCTCGAAACTAGTAATTTTTAGAACTACTGTATCTCTATCGGTTGCTCCATATTTATCGCTGGCTAAAAGTTCAAACTGATATTCACCTACAAGAAGGTTAGTAACTTTTGTTATGAGTTGTTGAGGAGAAACAATGGTACATGGCGGCCCGGCTATTTTTGACCAGGTTGTAAGTACCGTATCACCTATATCGGTGTTATAAGCATTGCCCCATAATGTTATGGAGTTGCTATATAATATACCTGTAAAATCCAAGCCTGCAATAGCTATAGGTGGCCGGTTAGGTGGCGGTGGTGGATTAATAGGAATACTACCAGAACCAATGGCCGGCGCTTGTTTGTTGCAGGCTGTATTGACAACCAAAAGCATCATTCCGGCAAAATATAGGAGAAAATAAACTCTTTTCATTGTATAAAGATTGAGTTGTAATTGTAATTTGTAAAAATAATATGATAAAAAGGCCGGATATTAAAAATGCGACAGTATCAATAAAAAATGCGACGGATAAGCGGTTAAATGCTTTGAGTTAACTAACCCAAACCCACTATATGTCTAGTATTGTTTAATATCCAATCCCTTATAATTTTGACTCCGTTACTATATCAAATATGAATAAATAAACGAAGATTCAGTTTTATTCAATCTCTCCGAAGCTATTATTGAAAACGTAATTGGCGATTTGTTTCCCTTGCTGTTCACCAAATATGCAGCCTTTTCTAAAATGATATCCTACAAAAATCCGGGATAGCGCATTATCTCTGGCAGCTTTTGCTATGGAGGTGTAATGACGTGTTATCCCGGGAAGTATAGAACTGGTTTGAGATACGGAAATAAAATCAGTGCCGAAGAAAAGTGCTAAAATCTCTGCAGCTGCGCCGCCAAAATTTGCATGTGCTGATGGATAATCGGGGATAGGGGGCGTATTTACATTCAATGCAGGATTATTAATGTTTGGACTTTCTATGTACATAGGTAGCCAGTTAGCATCACCTGTAGTATTATTGTTCCCATCCACATTACCAAGCCGGATAGCAGTTTCTGGTCTCCAATAGGAATAATAATATTTTGCTTCAAAACAACCAGATACTCCATCTACCATCGCCGTATGTATCAATGCAAATAACCGTGCAGTTTTCCAGGCATCTATTCGTTTAGCACTAATTATGTTTCTTGCAAAACGATTCCATCCAATAGAAGACCGCTCTACCCAAAACACACCAATCTCTGTTTCTTCCGCGCTTCGGGTTCCCTCTACTCTAGCTCCTTTTGTTTTTATTTCGTTATATTCTGTTTCATACGCAGCAGAATTAATAGGGTCTGGTGCAGCTGGCCTAAACTGATTATTACTTTGCGTAACAAAAGGTTTCATTAAAGTACCCCATTGGTGTAGCGCTTTTATCTTTGGCATGGTTGGTAAACTAAAGGGAAGTGTGGATCGATATGCACCGGGAGCAATACCATCTGGCAGGGGTATCTGGATATTTGCCTGCAAGAAATTATCTGTTAAACGGTTTGCAATAATCGCATCTGCCGATTCTTCGCCCAGTGTTTTCCCTGTTTCTTTACTTTCCCCATCGGATATTGTATTTAAACTTTCGTTATACCATTGGTCTATTGGATTTGTACCCTGCAGATTCATTTTTTTAATCGCCCAGTATGCCGCACTGGCAACAGCAGCATCTGGTGAAGCTGATTTCTGCCGTTGATTCTGCAAAGCAAAACGCTGAAATTTAGGCTTTATGGAATTCAACGCATCATGTACTGCAATTTGTATCATGGCAAAATAGCGAGCTTGTGCAGGAGGAGTGTTGGGTAATGTTGAAAGAACAATACTTGCCTTTTGATTCCAGTATAGCACCATATCGTTTTCAGCGAAGCCGGAATTATCGTTCATCCTGGCCGCCGTAGCATCTTCTAAAGCAGGCGCTTCCGGTTGTATCTCCTTTTTACAGGCCATGTTGGAAACACTAATAAGCAAATAAAATAGTGTTGTCAGCAAAAATGTTTTTACCAGTTTCATGTTGTTGTTGAATGGTGATTTAAATTTATTCTTATGAGTAGTCAGACCGATATTTACCCGCAATTGGTTTAGTCATTTTAGCAGGTCTTGTAACAGGATACCAAGTTCCCCGAACTTTCAATGAAACGCTATCCCTTTTTTGAGTGATTGGCAGCTAAATTTCTCAATAGGTAGGAATCTAATTGCTTAGAGCTTCAACATGCTTTCTTGCCGCAAGCGCATCAAGTGTGAGATGAAAGGTTAGAAGGATTGTCCCTAAACTTCCATCCTATGGGAGAATAATCTTAAAGGGTACGTAAATCATTTAATCCATTACTATCCTCACTGCATAAGTGTAGGAGGCAAAAGCACAGTCGAATCCGACCGTACTTATTTTAAGGTTGTCGTTTATTACCTGATAATAGAAGCCATTTGAGCCACTAAAGGTTTGTATCAATGACCACCCGCCCCACCAATCGGTATCTGCTATATAAACTTTAAAAGGCCGGCCAGATGGGATAGTGTAATAAATATTATTGACAGACAATGAGCAATCCTGGTATGTCCACGGCACATTATAAAAATTAAAAATGCCGGGATCATTT
The DNA here is from genome assembly GCA_034408705.1 of Bacteroidota bacterium. Taxonomy (GTDB): domain Bacteria; phylum Bacteroidota; class Bacteroidia; order Chitinophagales; family Chitinophagaceae; genus JJ008. The sequence goes on along the minus strand of JAWXCO010000186.1, from coordinate 78,173 downwards.
GTATCAACAATGACAGTGACCATATCTACTGAATACGACCCATTGGCATCTGTAACTTTTAGCGAAAACCAGTAAACCCCATCAGTAAGGCCGGTGACCATTGTTTGAGCGCTGTTCAGATTTGCTAAACTATAGGATGAAGGTCCTGAGATTTTTGTCCAAATGTAACTGAGAGGCGTTCCATCCGGATCAAAGGAAGCGCTCCCATTGAGCAGCGAAGCATTCAGAGGTAGTCTAATCAATTGATCAGGCCCGGCATTCGCCACGGGCGGCTGATTAACTATTATCCGTGGTTTTACAGTTACCTCTACAGTATCCTTTGCCAGTAAACCAGCTACATCAGTAACTTTTAATTCAAATTTATAAGTTCCCTCCATAAGGATTGTTACCTGGGTTTGGGCAGAAGTCGGATTGCTGATACCATATGATACAGGGCCTGATATTTTTGACCAGGAATAGCTACTGATATTGTTATTCGGATCAGAAGAGCCGGACCCATCCAGCAAAACAAAGTTATCCGGAAGGGTAATTATATGATCCAGGCCAGCTATAGCCACAGGAGGTTTGTTGATGTTGCCACCAACCAGTGTACCGGTCCCCGGGCCATCAGTCCCTGGGTCTTTGCTGCACTGGATATTTATCAACACAATTATTCCCAGCGATAAATGCCGTAAGTGGTTAACCATCTTCATATCAAAAGTTATTAATTATACAACTCCTCTCTGTGAATCAACAAACTTGTTGTTACAGGCAGATTCGTTTGCTAAACTCAGCAAATATGATCCGGGAGTCAATACCCTTTATGAGTGATGTGTGGCGAAATTTTTCAATAAGAAATGATATGCTCGCTTAAAGCCTTTGCAATGGCTCCCTTTCCACAATTGACGTGAAGTTTGATATAGATGTTTTTAAGGTGGGAACGGGCCGTATGAAAGGAAATGCCAAGTTTGTCAGCAATTATCTTTGCACTGTGTCCATTGGTCAGGAGTTGAAGTACCTGCATTTCTCTTTCGGAAAGTTCATACCTGTTCGTTGACTTTCCGATTTGAAAGCTGTCGAGTACCCTACGGGCAATACTCGGAGACATAGGGGCTCCACCTTCCATCACTTCCTGTATGGCCTCTATCAGCCGGGAAGGAGCTGTTTTTTTCAGCAAGTAGCCATTGGCGCCGTTACACAAACACTGGAAGAGTTTTTCATCATCCTCGAAAACGGTGTACATGATAACACTGGTTGTAGGATGCGCCTCTTTTATCCTAAGCACACCCTGTACACCACTTCCCCCCGGCATATCTATATCCATAAGAACTACGTTGGGCCTATAAACACGGGCGATGTTGCTGGCATCGAGGCAATTAGCGTAATCTCCAACAACTTCGTACCCATCCAGTCCGTTCAGTAGGATCGTCAGGGATCCCCGCAGTTTTTCATTGTCTTCAAAAATAATAATAGAAATTGCCATCGTCTAAGCTACTGTTTATTGCAACGCTACTAATCCCCTTTTTGAGTGATCCGGGAAAAAGGCAACTTAACCAAAATCACTGTTCCTTCGCTATTGGCTGATTTTACCTGCAAAGAACCTTTCCATCGCTTTGCTCTTTCCATCATATTGGAGATCCCGTTCCGATGTGTTTGTTGTGCCGTATTAAATCCAATGCCGTTATCACAGATAGAAAGCAGCATACTGTCATTCTCCACCTGCAACGAAATGGACACTGCACTAGCTTCTGCATGCTTGAGGATATTGTTAAGTGCCTCCTTGTAAATAAGATAAAGATCACGACGCTGTTCCATCATGATTTTTTTCCCGGCAACCTGCAGATCCATCGTGAGTTCATACGTAATACTCCGTGCATCGAATAATTCCGCAGCATATCTTCTCATTCTCGCCGCTGTTTGTTGCAACGTATCATTTTTGGAGTTGACACTCCAGATGATATCATCCAGCGCCTGGCTTGACAAATCAATTTCTTCGCGTATCCTTTCCAGGTAGGTATCGGAGCTGGCTGGTTCACTTCTACTTTTCTGGCTGAGCTCGGTAAGAATACTGATGTTAGTCAGCGTAGACCCGATATCATCATGCAGATCGTTGGCGATCCTGTTACGAACCTGCTGTATTCTTTGCAATTGCCGGATCCTGGAGCGGTAAACCAGGTATAATAATCCAGCAACAACCGCAATAACAGCAAAGATAAACCACCCCGTTTTCCAAAACGGTGGCCGGATGCTAAAATTGAAACTGGCAGCTTCCCCCGCTTCCCCATCCCATCCAATCGTTCTCACTTCAAACGTGTATTCCCCGGGCTGCAGGCTCGCGTAAGACACATCATGTCCATTACCGGGAAAACTCCAGGTTGTATCAATGGTTCCCAAAAGACGATAACTATATTGGTTTTGTTTTTCGTTGATAAAACCCGGCGAACTAAACTCAAAGCTGGCATAGTTTTGAAAATGTTTCAATGAGATGACCGTGTCCGTATTATAAATATTTATCCTGTCCTGTTGATTCCCCAGCTTTATTAATGTAATTGCTGCTTTCGACAGTGGGACATTCTCAAGATTTTCATCCCTGAATTTCACAATTTTATGACTCGTCACACACCACCATTCATTATTCCCTGCATTTACTATCTGGAAAATTTCATGGAAAAAATTGGCAACCCTGCTGAAATTAAAGACTTTGAACTGGTTCTTTTTTTTAACCAGCTTGTTAAGCCCATAAAATGTTCCCACCCAGATATCGCCGTTTGGTGTTTCCGCAAAAGATTTAATGAAATTGGAAGACAACCCCTGCTGCTGGTCAAAAGAAATGACTGAATAAACATCATTCGCCCCGGGGGTCAGGCGAAAGGCTCCACGATACCGGGTGCCAACCCAGACATTTCCTTCCTTATCTGTAAAAAGACTACGTATACATTTATCAGGGACGAGATGGGAAAGATCTTTTGTTTCAAACTGCAGACTGTCTCCGACAAATGAATAATTGATACGATATAATCCTCCAAACCAGGTTCCGGCCCATAATGACCCATTCCTATCAACTGTCAGACTGGTAACCCTGAGTGGAAGGGAGGTATTAATCATTACCCTTTTTCCGGAAACAACACCGACCCCGCCTACGATGGCAAAAAAAACATTCCCTTTACTATCCACGCAGAAACCCATGTCCGCAATCAAAAACGGAGCCGTGGGCAATGAAATGATCTTATTGTTTACGGAATCGTAATAGCCAATACTGGTTTTGGAACCAAATATCAACGGGTTACTTCCTGGAATAAGAAAAGTTGGCCGTTCTCCCCGGTAACCAATTTCATCCATTTTTTTTATTTGCGGCTCGTACAATTTGGGACCGGTCAAGCCGGTAATTATGACCCTGTCCTTCCCCACCGGCGTGATCATTTGTGCATCATTCAGTAGTCCCGTGCCATCGGGAGAGATTGTAGCGATGCCTGTTTTTGTTACGATTTTTGCGAGCCCGTTCGTAGTCCCGAGCCAGATATTTTCCTCCTTGTCAATAAAGATCGAGGGCACGATTGTAGAAGGCAAGCCATCTTTTTCCGTGTATAAATTATAATTCCCGGTGGGGGAAATATGCGCAAGCCCTTTAGCCGAACTCATCCAAAACCATCCCCGGTCATCTTCCCTGATAAAGTAAACACAGGTAGTACCGGACCATTCGGGTACCAGCGGTACCGAGGGTAAAACAATTTCACAGCTTAGTTTCTCCTGATCAAAATTGATCAGTCGTAATCCACTTTCTGTACAATACCATATCCTGTTTTTTGAATCCTTGTATAAAGATCTTACCACCTCCTTGGCAATGGGAAAGGTAGCAACTACCTTGTAATCTTTCCTGAAAACGACCAATTGATGTGCATGACCCGGAATAATGCCCATGAATAACGAATCGTTGACCTGCAGCAAATAGTTAAACATCAAATCCGGTTTCTCCTGGTTGGGTTTTACAATTTTCCCATCATCATACTTGAAAATGCCTTTAGAAGTTGGTATGATATAGTTTTTAGCCGAAAGCCTTATCAATTCGCAAGGTTCATCCGAGACCTGTGAAAATTTAGTGACGCGACCGTTATCAATACAGTCGATAGAACCATCGTGGAGAGTGACGAATACTTTACCGTCAACTTCAAAAAAATCATTGACAAGACTGTGTGATAACCCGTTTAACATGGAATAATTGATGAATTTATGGCCGTTATATTGACTAATACCCTCCCAGGTACCAATCCAGATAAATCCCCTGGAATCCTGGAAAATACGCCGCACATTGTTGGACACCATCCCATCCTGCAGGGAATAAGAATTGATAATTGGCTGCTGGCTGAAAAGCACCCTGGGGGAAATAACTATTAGAATCAATAGTATAGCGGTCCGGCACATAAACTAAATATAATAAAATTAATCACATAGCTGCACATCACGATTGCCGGTAGATCAGGGTAACGCCCGTATTGGGGCCACCTGTTTCCGGTTGTTGAACAAATACTAGCAAACTCATCGTGGTGAAGCACATTTGCATCTTATCTTCGTCTTTCCTAAAATTATATCTAATTATGTCCCAACTTTGGAAAGATTACCAGGAAAAGAATAAAGATCGCTTTTTGAATGAGATGCTGGACCTGCTCCGCATTCCTTCTGTCAGTGCCAAAAGTGAACACAAGGCCGATATGCAAAAATGTGCTGAAGCCGTAAAGAAAAGTTTACTGGAAGCAGGCTGCGACAAAGCCGAAGTAATGCCTACGGATGGTCATCCTGTAGTGTACGGCGAAAAGATTATCGATCCATCCAAACCCACTGTGCTGGTCTATGGGCACTATGATGTTCAACCAGCCGAACCGTTGGAGCTTTGGACCAACCCTCCTTTTGAACCAACTATCGTAGATGGAAAGATATTTGCCAGGGGTTCTGCCGATGATAAGGGACAGTTTTATATGCATGTAAAAGCGCTGGAAACCATGGTAAAGACCAATACGATGAGCACCAATATCAAATTGCTGATCGAAGGGGAAGAAGAAGTAGGTTCTCCAAACCTCGGAAAATTTGTGGCGGCGAATAAAGACTTATTAAAAGCAGATGTAATATTGATCAGTGATAGCTCGATGCTGAGTATGGAAAACCCTTCACTGGATACAGGTGTACGTGGATTGAGCTATATACAGGTAGAAGTGACCGGCCCTAACCGTGACCTGCACAGCGGTACATACGGCGGTGCTGTAGCCAATCCCATTACCATTCTTGCACAAATGATAGCCAGCTGTCATGATGAAAATAATCATATCACTATTCCAGGATTTTATGAAGATGTGGTGGTTGCCGGGCCGGAAGAAAGAGCTTTGATCAATAAGGCACCATATGATGCAAAAGAGTATATGGATGAATTGGGGGTAAAAGAACTGTGGGGTGAAAAAGATTACAGTACCTATGAGCGCACAGGTATTCGTCCTACGATTGAAGTCAATGGTATCTGGGGTGGTTATACCGGTGAAGGCGCCAAGACAGTTTTACCATCCAAAGCTTATGCAAAGATCTCAGCGAGACTGGTACCCAATCAATCTTCTGATAAAATCACGGAAATCCTGTTGAAGTATTTCAAATCGATCGCTCCAAAATCAGTGGAAGTAAAAGCAGAATTACATCATGGTGGCGAACCTTATATGACACCGATCGACAGTAAAGGCTATAAGGCCGCTTCCAAAGCAGTGGAGACCACGTTTGGAAAAGCTCCGATCCCTGTACGCGGTGGCGGCAGCATTCCCATCTGCTCTATTTTGGAAAAGGAACTGGGCATCAAGATCATCTTTATGGGCTTTGGCTTGGATAACGATAACCTGCACAGCCCGAATGAAAAATACAATATTGAGAATTATTACAAAGGGATTGAAACGATCCCCTATTTCCATAAATATTTTTCCGAAACGAATTAATATTTTCTTTAAGATAGCAGCGAGGCTGTCATAAGTCGTTAAACGTCATTACGAGGGAGGAACGACCGAAGTAATTTGTCGAACATTAAATTGATAAATTATTTTAGATTGCTTCATTTCATTCGCAATGACGACTTAAGACAGCTTCTTTTTTTACTACCCGGGATTAAAATATCAGGAAAACAATTTTGTAACCACATAGATCAGCAAACCCACCATTCCACCGACCAATGTACCATTGATACGGATAAACTGCAGGTCGGGCCCCACTTCCAGTTCCAGCTTTTCACTCAATTGTTTTGCCGGCCAGTTGGCAACCGTTTGACTGATCATCTCCCCTACTGTTTTTTTGTAGGTCATAATTAATTTGAAAGCTTGTATCTGTATGAATTGATCAATTCTTTGCTGGCGGACAGTGTCCGTCGTTAGTGAAACACCCATATCCCTTAATACATTTTTGGTATAACCTGCTATACCTGATAAAGGATCGTTCAGGTCATCTGTGATCTTTTTCCTGATATATTGCCAGGCAATACCACTGTATTCTTCGAGGTGTCGGGGAGATAGTAATTCGTTCTTCACGTTTTCCAGGCGGATGGCCCAGGCACCGCCCGCTTGAATGTCTGCAGCAATCTCCGCCAGTTTTATTGTTATTTTCTTTCGCACCGGATGTTCCGGATCCGATTCGATCTGTTTCAAATAACGGATACCTCCATTGGTTATCTTTTCCGCAATCGCTTTATCTACAAAGCCCGGAATTAAAAAATGGCTTTCCTGCTTTACCTGTTGTTTTACCAATTCCTTGTTTTCCGATAAAAAATCACCCAGGTAAGCAGTTATGGTAGTTATCCAGTCCTGGTGCATATTTTCCTGTACAATTTTTTCTAGCCCTTCACCGGCCAGTTTGTGCCCAGGTATTTTTTCGATCAGCCCCGTTACTTGCGTATGAATAATGCGGGTGATATCAGCATCATCGAGTCTGTCAAGGGCTTCTTTCGCAATGCGAAGTAATTCACTGGAGGCTTTGTTTCTGTTACGGTCTACCAACAACCATTGTCCTAACCGCTCAGCGATATGGAGGTTGGCTAATCTAGGCCGGATGGCAGAAGGCGTAAGAAAATTATCTGTTACAAAAGTTCCCAGGTTATTCCCGATCTTCTTTTTGCTGGATTCGATCAGGTTAGTGTGCGGGATGGGGATTCCAAGGGGATGCCGGAATAAAGCAACGACGGCAAACCAATCGGCCAGGGCTCCAACCATAGCAGCTTCTGAAAAAGCTTTTACATAACCGGCCCAATTATCGTGTTTAAAAAAAACTTCACACAGAATATAGATCACTGCCATGATAAAAAACAGCAATGTGGCAAACCATTTGTGTCTTCTTAGCTGAGCCTTTTTATCCATACTGCAAAATTCCGGGTATAATGGATATTATACTGAAATTATCTTAACAATATAAAGCTACTTCGGGAAAGGTTTTTATTTTAACGCTATAACAGCTTTTTCCTTTATGTTGATGATCTTGCCTCAACAGGCAGACGGCACAGGGAACCTCCTCCTGCTTTCGGGCACAATTGGATGGCTCCAGATTTTGACTATTACTGTTTGATTATTTTCTAAATTTGGATGCTTAAAGTATAAAAATATACTTGCATCCCTGATTTATTCCATCAATGGCTGAAAAAGAAAAAATACGGCTCGATAAATACCTCTGGGCCATCCGCTTGTTCAAAACAAGAAGCCTGGCAGCTGCGGCCTGCGAATCGGGTAAAGTAAAGTTTGCTGGCTTACAGGCCAAGTCAGCCCGGAATGTCAGTATTGGGGATGAATACGAAGTAAAGACGGAAGCAAAAAGGTGGCGGATACAAGTAACCGGGCTTTTAGAAAAAAGAGTGGCTGCCACAGAAGCCGTTAAAAACTATTTGGATATTACACCGGCCGAAGAGCTGGAACGGTTACAATACCAGGCCGCGAGTTTCCATACGGGCAAACGGCAAAGCAAGATCGGCCGACCCACTAAAAAAGAGAGAAGAGACCTGGATGATTTTTATGAGGGTTGATCAATTCACTTTTCCCTGGTCCAAAAATGATCCTTCCATTCTTCATCAAAGGAAACAGGGTGCTTTTCCAGTTTTTCAAAAATAACCAATAGTTGATCAGGCGAAAGTTGCTGTTCCAGATACTGGAATAATTCCCGTTCTTCAAAACGGATATGGGCTTCCAATAGATTAGTAAGCCGGATGAAGTCCTCCCGGTCTGCTTCCTGGTCAATTCCCAGGATCAGTTCCCGTATATACTCATGTTCTTTTATCATTTGTTTCGGCAGGGGGTGTTCTGCCGGCATAAAAGGCATAAGCACTTTCTCCTCCTGGAAAAAATGAGGTTTTATATGATGGCGCCAATACCAACCGGTATAGTTCCTTAGTTTTTCCAACGGGGTATTATTACTCAACCCCTGCCGGATCTTCCACACAAATAATAAACCTTCGTGATGCTCCCTGCTTAAAGGTTGTAATTGAACGCTTCTTTTTATTGGTTTTATTTCGCTCATATTATAAAAGTAATCTGCCAGTCGCCGGCGTTATATGACGGTCAGCAGCTCAAAAAATGATTTTTCTCAACTTTTCATAACTGATATAAATCATCATCAATACTGTAGTATATCATTGATATTAGTACAAAACGATCGCATTTTTGTTCAATAAAACATACAACAATGTATCCAGGAACAGCAAGTCATAAAGACATCCCCGCCGGGAAAATAAAGACCCTGCATTTTAAGCAGGCCGAGGATGGGAAAAGCATTATCAGTCCCGCCCTGCTTTTCCCTGCAGTTAATATAACTGAAACTGCTACTATGTACCTGATCATTCTAGCCGTTCCGGGCTTACGCCGGGAAGATTTTAGTATTGAAATAGCCAAATCCGTAATTACGATTGCGGCTAAAAAAGAAACAATACCATTGAAAAACATAACTTATCGCTATGAGTATGATTATACTGATTGGACACGGGCCTTTAGCCTTCCGGATGACGCAGATCCTTTGCTGGCGCATGCTACTTACAAAAATGGGGAATTAGTGATCTATATACCCCGTAATGAGATGAGTGAACTCCCTCCTAAATGCACTATTTATGTTTATTAACCCTGTGACTATGCTTTTACATATTGCCCCCAACCGCCTGATCAGTGATATTCAACAAGAGTTCAATAAAATGTTCCCTTTTTTGAAGATTGAATTTTTTAATAAGAGGTCGCTTAGCAGGGGTGATTTTTCTGCCAAACAACTATTACCAAAAAGTCAAAAAGTAGGTGACAGCCAGTTGGCCATATCCAATGGAGATATCAGCATTGAAGAAGAAATGAAAGTGAGTGAGCTGGAAAATATTTTTAAAGACCAGTTCAGCCTGGCGGTTCAAGTGTTCCGTAAATCGGGGAATCTCTGGCTGGAAACCACCATGACAGATAACTGGACACTTCTGCAACAAAATAATCATGGCCGCGAGATCTCAATTGGAAAGCCGATGACTGACAGGGCCGAAGATTTCGATCTGACCCGGGATGCTGATCACTAATACAGCAGGTTCTTTAATTTATCAAGACTGACAATAGTGATCTTTCCTTCTTTTATTTCAATTAGTTTCTCCGACTTAAAGTCGCTGAGTGTTCGTATCAGGGATTCCGTAGCGGTACCTACATAATGAGCAAAATCATCCCTTGATATCTCCAGCGCTTTATTGGTATGCTCAGTATTAAATTTCGAGTGAATATCCAGCAGGGCCTTTGCCACCCTTTTGCGGAGTGAGCTATAAGCCAGGTTCAGCAACCGCTCCTCTTTCTTTTTTACATTTTGTGTGATGATCCGGATGAACTTAACGGCAACATCCATATTACCATAGATCATTTGTAAAAAATCTTCTTTGGGCACCTGCATGATCTCTGCATCTTCCAGCACAATTGCTGAATCATCATAATTTTTTTCTTCTATCAAAGCCGGGTAGCCGATAAAATCACCATCGCTGAAGAGATCGGTGATGTATTCTTTTCCATCCTCATGAGTCTTAAACCCTTTCACCTTACCCTTTACCAGGTAATAAAGGTAACGGGGTCGTTTACTTTCCTGGTACAGCACTTGTTTTTTGGTATAACTCTCCACATCGTACTGATCAGCCAGCTGGCTGATGAGTCCAGCATTTTTCACATCCTTAATAAACTGGTTGATACCCTGCTGGGATGATGCATATTTACTATCAAGGATAGCCGCCTTCTTCAACCGGACCTCAATTGCATTCAACAGTTCTATATCCTCGAACGGTTTAGTGATATAATCATCGGCGCCCATTTCCATTCCTTTCCTGAAATCGCTTCTTTCCGTTTTTGCCGTCAGGAAAACAAAAGGTATATGCTCTGTTGCGGGATTTTTGCGCAGCAGGTGCAATACACCATAGCCATCCAGTTCCGGCATCATGATATCACAAACAATCACATCCGGTTTTTCTCTTTGCGCTACTTCCACGCCTTTTTTTCCATTTTCTGCCGTATAGGTTTTATAACCCGCCAGTTCCAGTATCTCGGCGGTATTATCCCTGATATCAGCGTTATCGTCAATGACCAAAACAGATTTCATATTATTATATGTTTACAGGAATACTAAAAATAATTGTTGTGCCTTTATTTAATTCACTTTGCAAGCTGATCTCACCTCCCAACAAATCAATATACCTCCTTACTATATGCAGCCCCAGTCCCGTGCCCTGTATATTCGTAGCATTAGCGGCCCGGAAAAAACTGGAAAATAAATGTTCCTGGTCATCCATCGCAATACCGATACCCTTGTCCGCTATGTTCATCACAATCTTATCGCCCGTTGTGTTACCTTGAATGAATATCTCTTTGTCCTCTTCGGAAAACTTGATGGCATTACTGATCAGGTTGATAAGAATATTCCGGAATAGCTTTTTATCCGTCACGGCATCACAATCACCGCTGCATTGAACCACAAAATGCTGTCCTTTCTTTAACTGGGCTTTCATTTCCTCGATGGTGTCCTCCACAATTAGTTTTAGTTTGACGGACTCAAACTTCTTTTCAATTTTACCTTCATTCAGTTTTCCCAGCGATAAAAAATCTTCCAGTATATCGTTGAGATTATTGACAGAGTTCTTGATCCGCTGAATATGTTTATCCCTTTTCTCCTGGTCATCAGCTCCTGTGTACTTAGACAACAGGCTGGCCGATGACAGCACCGTTGTCAGCGGCGTACGAAATTCATGGGAAGCCATGGATACAAAGCGGCTTTTGATCTCGTTTAGCTGTCTTTCTTTGTCCAATGCTTCGTTCAGCTCCAGCTGCGACTCTTCCAGTTTTTGCAGGGCTTCTTTTAAGATCAGTGTTCGTTCTTCAACCTTTACCTCGAGATCAGCATTTAACTGGCGAATTTTATCCGTGATCTTCTCCAGCTCTGCTTTTTGTTTCAGCATGCTATTCTCGATTTCCTTGCGCTGCGTTATATCAACAATAAATGCAATGACAAACAACTCTCCATCCCGGCGGTAATGACTTAAGCTCACTTCTACCGGGATACCAGTGCCATCCTTTTTTCTTCCATGAAGGTCCCGGCCCTGCCCCATCACCCGGTTAGAAGGCTTTTGGTAAAACCCACCCCGTAAATGATGATGATTCGGCTTGACCTTATCGGGTATGAGTATTTCAATCGGCTGACCGATCAGTTCTCCATTGGCGTAATCAAAGGTCTTTTCAGCTGCAGGATTTGCCATTACAATCTGGCCGGCCCCGTTCGTCAGAATAATTCCTTCCGTGGCGTTTTCAAACAACGAGGTCATGTGGGCCTGGTCGAGCATACTACTGGTACTTTTATTAAATTCAATGTAAGATAAGCAAGAGGAAGGGAAAAAGATACTAGAGAACCCCTTAGCCAGTATTGTACTTATGATATTGCAGCAAGAGGTTTTACGGTGCTTGCCATATATCCTTTAATAGCAATCAGCATCTCTTCTAACTGATCTTTTCGTACATCATTATAATCAGTCAGCATTGTTTTTTTTGCTTCCGGGTCTTTTGCAAGACGGGCTCCCATTTTCAGCATAAACCGGTCTTTCCAGGAAAGTTGTTGTAGTATCATTTTGCCGGGCAAAAAATAAAACGCACAATTATTGATTAGTTCGCCGGGAATACCGGAACGGTTGTAGGCCTGTCTTTTTTCTTTTTCCGTAGGAGAATCGGCCGCTACCTGGAAAAGGAAGATTTTCTTCCCTTTTATAAAAGAAAGGTTTTTGCGCAGCCATTTTTCAATTTGCAGTTTACCAATATAAACACTGGTACCGATCAGCAGTACATCATACCTGGCCAGGTTATCCCCGTTTATTTCAACGGCAGTTCTAACCGGTACATGCAGGTCTGCCCCCAACCATTCCGCATACTGTTTGGTAGCACCGTATTTTCCTTTATAAATAATGATTGCTTCCATACATAAAAAATTTATTAATTAACTAGTGTTATGTTGTCAAATTGATCCATAAGTACTCCTTGCCTTTACGTATTACAATGAACGGGGCGACTGCAAAGATTGTGGTGCAGGGAAAAACCGACCCCACGCCAAAGGGAGCGATAGCCAACAGAATTATAATGCCGCCGATGCATCACACTTTCAAAATCCATCCTTTTAATAGCATGGATATCGCTATCAAACCCTGGCATATTGCAATCGTACCCACGACCAGGGGAATATGATGGCTGAACCAGCCGTTGATAAAATCCCTACACCAACTACTTAAGTTCAGATCCGCATATTGCAGGTAATCCCTGGGTGAACGTTGCGAGGTGGTCCAATTCAACAAGTAGGCCCAGCTGAACAGAAGAAAAAACAAAAGCCTTCCGATGCGGGGCCATTTAACGGCACTGAACAAAAAGAATAAGGCCAGCTCATTAAATTTTATCAGTATGAATGTGTAGGCCTGATTCCCTAATCCTTTCTTGACATACTACTTTACCTCAAGACTTACTGTTTTAACTATTAACTGACTTTCCTTACCGGGCAGGTCTTTACTCCAATTAAAGAATACAACGGGCAGGAGCCCACCAAACTGGTTAGTAGAAAGATTGCCCCAACTGCCAGTAAAACATACCCCAAAGTGCCAGTAACAGTGTTTGTAAAATAAAGAATGGCGATTAGTACAGCAATTGATATCCTAATAACCCGGTCTGCATTACCCATGTTATGTTTCATATACTTCTAATTTTATACTACAAAGATATTTACGGCTAAAAAGTAATAAACTGACACAAATCAGACCAGTAAATGACTTTGAAGCAATTTCGGCACCTTATTGGCAAAGTAATAATCAATCAGGATACTGACCCTTATCAGCCAAAAGGGGGTTTTACCTTTATAGCTTTATTCCAAACTTATGATTATGAAAACAATAATTGCAGCTACCGATTTTTCTCCTGTATCGCTTAATGCAGTAAATTTTGGAGTGGATATGGCGTTGGAAATCAGTGCAGATATTCTATTAGTAAATGTTTACAATATTCCGGTTGCATATTCCGGTGATGCTCCGGTACTCCTTCTTTCTGTGGAAGAATTGAAAAAGGGTAGCGAAACACAATTGGAGGATTTAAAGACAAAAATTGGCCATATCACCTCCCACAAAATAAAAGTGACAGTAGAAGCCAGAATGGGAAATATAGTGGATGAACTGGAGGAATTATGTAAAAACATTAAGCCCTTTGCAGTTGTTTTGGGAGCAAAAGGTAGAAATGCCGTAGAAAAAATTGTCTTTGGCAGCACTACGCTTACTGCTATTCGTCATCTTACCTGGCCTGTAATATGTGTACCCCCGGGAAAAGAATATGGAAAAGGTATTAAGAAAATTGGTTTTGCATGTGATTTCAGTCAGGTTGTGAAAACAACCCCGGTTCATTTCATCCAACAAATGGTGAATGAATTTAAAGCCGAGCTCTTTGTACTAAACGTTGATTATAAGGAAAAGCATTTCCGGCCTGATACACCGGAGCAATCATTCGTACTGCATAATATGTTTGAAAAGGAAAAAAAACTAACATATCATTATATTAATAATGCAGATATTGAAGAGGGTATTAAAGAATTTGCCGAAACAAACAATCTCGACCTTGTCATTGCAATACCTAAAAAACACAAGTTGCTGGATAGTATTTTTAAATCCAGCACCACCAAACAATTAGTTTTTCAATCTCATATACCGGTAATGTGTGTACATGAATAACCGTAACTAGTTTTAAATATGTCAGGTGGGATCCTTGGAGACTATATATCCAGTATTTGTTTTTCAATAGCCATGGCACGGGGAAAAAGTACAGATTGCTCGAGGTAGAGATGTTGCATCAGGTCATTGTCGAGTTCTTTCAATTTTGCCAGTACTACTTTATGGCTGATGCATACATTTTCGGGCGTATAGTATTTATTAGTGATATCCCGTATGGATAAAACAATTTCCGTTACGGTTTCGTGACTATTGAACATAGTTTCTTCAACTGGTTTCCGCATGGTACGGATCAGCATCGCAGCATAGGGTTCCTTATCCTCGTTGGCATGTGCTAACCTCCTGATATAGGGAAATATCACTTCTTCCTCCTGTTTTGCTACGGGTAATAAATGTTCTACCAGCTCATTAAATTTAGCTTCCAGTTCGGTCAGCCAGGGAAATTTTTTAGCATGCTCCTTTGCAAATTCACTGAGCAGGATCTTTGTTTGGGGTAATGTCTTTTTTAAGTAATGGTGATGCACATTCACGACATAATCCAGCAGGAAATCAATATCCCAGTCAGCAAAATCAAGTTGGTTCGATACATTGATAGTCCTCACGGCTGCTTCCAATTCTAGTTGTACTTTATCAGCATCCACACCCTGCATCTGGCAGGCAATATCCACCGGCCACTTCCCCCCACAGCAATACCCAATGCCATGACGGCGAAAAACATCAGCAGTACGGTAATCCTGTGCTACGATGTCAGCTACTAGAGATTTATTATCAATTTCAACCGTTCTTAAAAACATTTTATAAATTTTTATTTAATATGACAAAGTAAATGGTTCAACTATTTAAAAAATATGATTTTCATCAGCCGGATGTTAAAATCAGAGCGTAGCAATACTTTTTATAAAATCAGGCTGGTCCTTTCTTAATAAATCACCAATTGTAGTAGAAGCCAGTAATGACTGCCATTGCTTACGTAATGATTCAATATGGATGTGCATTGGGCAAGGGTTCTTACTATTACACTTTCGCAGCCTTAACACACAAGAATTAAATTGTTCCACTCCATCGGTAATCTTTACCAGTTGAATCAATGTCACTTGTAACGTATTCCCGTTTATTGCAAAGCCACCATAAGGGCCTTTCGTAGAAGTAAGAATCCCTTCCTTCATCATTGTCTTCATGATTTTAGCCAGAAAATGACGGGGAACCAATAACTTATCAGCCATCTCATTCAACTGAACTTTAGAGTTTTCTTTATCTATTATTGCTACATACAATACTCCTCTTACAGCATACCCGAACGATTTTGAAAAAAACATTCTATTTTAAATTTACTTTTCGAAAACAAAATACTTTTTTTCAAAGTTTCCTGATTAATATGAGATTAGCTATCAGTAAAATTAAAAAGCAATACTACTTCTGAAATCTCACATTGTGTATAAAATACCCCGCAGCGAATATCAAGTGTTTTAAAAACATCATAAGCAGCCTGAAAATAAACCGGCGGCAAAATTGAATACACTTTAAAGTTATACCACCCTGAGTTTTATTGCATGATGAATATCACCTTACTATTTGATAAACATCATTTTTATCATTTCTATACTAAAATAATTTCGTGTCATAAAAGACACGCATATCTTTTATTAATCTTTAAAACCTTCCAACATGAATTGTACAAAAATCTTCGCCGCTGCCATTCTTTCCACCGGGCTTTTCCTGGTGACTGCCTGTGGTAATGATGGCGCAAAAACAGAAGAAAAAGTGATAGCTGCCGATGAACAACCTGCCACCCAACCCGAATCTCATGGGACTGAAGTTAAAGCAGGTGATGTAACCCTGACAACTCCGGTAAATGCAGAATGGGTAACCGCTGGTAAAAGTATTTATGAACTTAAATGCCAGAGTTGCCACAAACTTACAGATGAAAGGCTTGTGGGTCCAGGCTGGACGGGTGTTACTAAAAGACGTGAGCCACATTGGGTAATGAATATGATCACCAATGTAGAAATGATGCTTGAGACTGACGCTGAAGCTCAAAAACTGCTTGAGCAGTGCCTAGTACGTATGCCAAATCAAAATATCAGTAAAGACGAGTCACGTCAAATTTTAGAATTTATGCGTCAGAATGATGGCGTAAAATAAAATACAATAAATAATATAATATATGTCAAACTCCTTAACCAAAATTTTAACCGCTTTAGGCTTATTTGCGATTGTTACCGGGTTCCAAAGCTGTAAACCCAAAACCGCTCAATCTGCAGCGGGTGGGGATGCCTCAAAATCTTTTATTGCGCCAGGAAAATATGATGAGTTTTATAACATCGTATCCGGTGGTTTCAATGGCCAGGTAGCGGTATATGGTATTCCTTCCGGCCGCCTGTTCAGAATCATCCCTGTTTTTTCCCAATCTCCGGAAAGCGGTTATGGCTTTAGCGAAGAAACAAAACCAATGCTAAACACTTCGCATGGTTTTGTACCATGGGATGATCAGCATCATATTGCCTTATCACAAACAAAAGGGGAGCATGATGGCCGTTGGGCTTTTGCTAATGGCAACAATACTCCCCGGTTGGCGAGGATAGATTTAAGCACTTTCCGGACTGCGGAAATATTGGAGATACCAAACAGTGCCGGTAACCATGCATCGCCATTTATTACTGAAAACTCTGAATACATTGTTGCGGCTACCCGGTTTAGTGTACCACTTGATGATCAGAACGGAGATGTTCCCATCAACACTTACAAACAGAACTTCAAAGGTTCTATTAGTTTTGTATCAGTTAATCCATCATCTGGCGAAATGAATATTGCTTTCCAAATCAGGACACCGGGAGTAAATTTTGATCTGTCCCGTGCCGGTAAAGGCAAATCACATGGTTGGTTCTTTTTCAGTTGTTATAACTCCGAAAAAGCAAATACGCTTTTAGAAGTAAATGCCTCTGCGAAAGATAAAGACTTTGTGATGGCAGTAAACTGGAAAAAAGCTGAAGAATATCTAAAAGCAGGTAAAGGGAAAAAACAGGCGGTCAAATATGCACATAATGTGTATGATGAAAATACGCATACGGCCACTTCTGTTATAAAGACTGAAGTGATGGTATTGGACCCTGCTGATTGCCCCGATATGCTATACCTGATTCCTTGCCCTAAATCACCGCATGGAACTGATGTGGATCCTACGGGTGAATACATTGTGGCTTCCGGCAAGTTGGCTGCAAGCATTCCGGTGTTTTCTTTTACCAAATTGCAAAAAGCGATTGCTGATAAAGTTTTTGAAGGTGAATATGACGGAATACCAGTAATAAAGTATGAAGCTGCCCTGCAGGGGGAAGTTGCTAAACCCGGGCTGGGACCGTTGCATACCGAATTTGATGGAAAGGGCAATGCATACACTTCTATGTTTGTTTCTTCTGAGATTGTAAAATGGAGATTGAGTGATCTCAAAGTGCTGGATCGTGTGGCTACTTATTATTCCATCGGGCATTTATCCATACCCGGCGGACCAACAGCCAAGCCGCATGGAAAGTATATGATCGCTTATAATAAGATCACTAAAGATCGCTACCTGCCTACCGGGCCTGAACTGACACAGAGTGCCCAGCTATTTGATATCACCGGAGAAAAAATGAAAATGATCCTTGACTTTCCTACAACAGGTGAACCGCACTACGCTGAAGCGATACCTGCAAGTATGTTGATGGGTAAGCAAAGAAAGATTTACAAAATTGAAGAGAATATGCATCCCTACGTTTCCAAAGGTGAAGGCCAGACTAAAGTAGAACGTAAAGGAAACCAGGTGCATGTATGGATGACTGCCATCCGTTCTCACTTAACACCTGATAATATTGAAGGAGTAAAGGTTGGTGATGAAGTGTACTTCCATCTAACAAATCTTGAACAGGATTGGGATGTACCCCATGGTCTTGCTATTAAAGGTGCCAATAATGCGGAAATATTGGTTATGCCTGGGGAAACACAAACCCTAAAGTGGGTGGCGGACCGAACTGGTATTTTCCCTTTTTATTGTACTGACTTTTGTTCTGCCCTGCACCAGGAAATGCAGGGGTATTTAAGAGTGTCGCCTGCGGGAAGTAGTACACCACTATTATTCAGCACCGGAACCAATAAGCCAGCAGTAACAACTCCAGGAATAAACGTTGCAGATACTATGAAAAAATAATAGGAAAGTCTGGCAGCCGTTCAATGGGCTGCCATTTTTTTAAACCATCAAAACTATTGCTATGAAATATTTATTGAACATTGTTTTTGGGGTTTCAACTATCCTCCTCGGCTCCTGTAATGAAACCAGTACTAAAACAGGTGAAATTGTTGGTACATCCGAAACAACTGTTAAAGGTGGACAAGGATCAGTAAAGGATGATGAATCAGCGAAAGATGTTGTAAAAATTGCTATAAGCTCCAAAGATCATACTACGCTGGTTGCTGCTATAAAACAAGCAGAACTAGTAGATGCACTTTCCAATGCCGGACCATTTACTGTATTTGCCCCCACCAATGCTGCTTTTGATAAATTACCAAAAGAAACATTGGAAAGCCTGATGAAAAACGAGAACAAAGCTAAATTGCAGGATATCCTGCAATACCATGTATATGTAGGAAGTTTGAAAATCGACTGGATGGAAGATGGACAAACACTGAACCAGGTAAATGGTGGAAACATCAGCATCAGTAAAAAAGATGGCAAAGTGATTATTAATAATTCGGCAACGATTATTGCTTCTATACCTGCGGCAAATGGCATCATTCATGTAATAGATGCTGTGTTATTACCACCATCCGAGTAAGATCAGCACAGCATTTATGCGCAGGGGCACTTTTGGGAATTCAGCACTTCCGGGAAGTTTTTAAGAATATGATTTTATGAAAAAGATGAACAATACTTCCAGGATCCTGATAGCCCTCGGCGCATTAACACTAATCATCATGTTCTTTGTACCAGTCTGGTCTATTTACCTGATTGCTCCTCAATATCCCGAAGGTTTGTCCATGCAGATATGGCTTGATAAAATTACGGGCCAGGTAGAAATAATTAATGGACTGAATCATTATATTGGCATGAAGCATATAAAAGTAGAAATGTTTCCTGAATTCGGATTTCTGATTTATATTTTAGGGGGGTTCATCATCTTTGCTCTGGTGGTGGCACTGACCGGAAACCGTAAATTATTGTTCGCATATCTTATTCTTTCAATAATGGGAGGCCTTGCTGCCATGGTAGATTTTTATAAATGGGGATACGATTACGGTCACAACCTGGATCCAACGGCGGCCATACAAGTTCCGGGCTTATCCTATCAACCTCCGCTAATCGGGCATAAAAAGTTGCTAAACTTTGATGCCTATTCTTATCCTGATACCGGTGGATGGATCATCGTTGGTGTTACCGGACTCTTTTTAATTATATGGTTCCTTGAATGGCGCCGGCAAAAAAAACAAAAGAAAATGGTAACACATGCTAAGGCTTTCCGGGTAGCTGCATTAACCAGCTTTTTATTCCTGGCAAGTTGTAATCCTAAACCGGAAAAAATTGTTTTTGGAAAAGACAACTGCGTCGAGTGCAAAATGACCATTCTGGATACAAAGTTTGGAGCTGAGATTTTGACCAAAAAGGGTAAGGTGTATAAGTTTGATGATACACATTGCGTTGCTGCTTTCTTAGAACGGCGCGGCGTAGAGTTGAGCAGTATTAGTAAAACATTATTCGTAAACTATAATGAACCCCATGAATTTATAGAGGTAAAGTCTGCAGAATTTGTCGTAAGCAGCCAGCTAAAAAGCCCTATGGGAGGAGCAGCAGCATTTAAAAATGTAAGGGAAGCAAAAAAGAAATCTGAACTGATAGAAGGAAGCAAAACTACCAACTGGGCTACCCTTTATAATATCCTGATCAAATGAAAAGCATACTGGCCATACTATTAGTGTGTATAATGGGTGAGGCAGTAGCCAATACCATTGTGGTTGGAAAAGATAAAGCCATCAGCACATTACGGCTAGGAATTCATACGGCAAAAGACGGAGATACGATTTTGCTGAATAAAGGAGTGTATAAAGAAGGCAATATAATCATCCGAAAAGCTATCCATTTAATCGGAGTTGATCAACCAATATTGGATGGTGAATTGCTGCATGAAATTCTTACCCTGTCAGGACGAAATATTATGATAAGGGGGATCAAATTCATCAATGCAGGCTATTCCTCCATGAATGATTTTGCCGCCATTAAAATAATTGATGCAACCAATATTACCATTGAAAATAGCAGTATCAGCAATTCTTCATTTGCTATTCATATAGCTAATTCTACCAATTCGATAGTTAGAAATAATATCATTAAAGGCAATAATAAGTCCGAACATGCATCCGGGAACGGAATACACCTTTGGAAATGTTCCACCATGCTGATTGAAAATAACTTTATTCAGGGGCATCGGGATGGTATCTATCTTGAATTTGTAAGCTATTCAATGATTAAAAAAAATCACAGTGAAAAAAATATACGATATGGGCTTCACTTCATGTTCTCCAACGATGATACTTACCAGAATAATGTTTTTAAAAACAATGGTGCCGGTGTTGCTGTTATGTATTCCAAAAAAGTAAGAATGGAAGGCAACCATTTTGAAGAGAACTGGGGTGCTTCTGCCTATGGTATCTTACTCAAAGAAATTAAAGAAGGCTCTGTCAGCAATAATACATTTCTGAAAAACACAGTAGGTATTTTTATGGAAGGCAGCAGTCGCCTGCTGATTGAGAAAAATGTGTTTAAAAATAATGGCTGGGCAATAAAAGTACAGGCAAGTTGTGATGATAATAATTTTTATAATAACAATTTCTCCGGTAACAGTTTTGATGTAGCAACAAATGGCTCCATTTCCCTGAATAAATTTTACAAAAATTACTGGGACAAGTATGAAGGCTATGATATCAATAAAGATGGTATTGGCGACATTCCCTATCACCCGGTAAGTATGTATTCGATGATTGTAGAACAAAATCCTTACGCAGTAATGTTAATGAGAAGTTTTACCGTGCAATTGCTTGACAAGGCGGAGAAAGCCATACCAAGCCTTACACCGGAAAACCTTGTTGATGAAACACCCATGATGAAATCATTGAAACTATGATCCGGATTGAAAATATTAATAAACGATTCCGTAAACTACAGGTGCTTGATAATATATCAGCCAGCTTTACCAAAGGGCAAGTTGTTTCACTCATTGGCCCCAACGGTTCCGGTAAGACTACACTCATTAAATCCATACTCGGTATGGTGAGGCCGGACAATGGAAAAATTTATGTAGATAAACAATTGATTAATAATGACCCTTCTTACCGGGAAAAAATCGGCTATATGCCACAGATTGGCCGCTATCCTGACAATATGAAAGTGGGACAGCTATTTAAGATGCTACAAAACATTCGCAATGTACCAGCAGAGAAACCCGATAGCTATCGGGTCGATAAAATGTTAATCAAAGAGTTTGAATTAGAAAAAATATT
This sequence comes from Bacteroidota bacterium, assembly GCA_034408705.1. GTDB lineage: Bacteria > Bacteroidota > Bacteroidia > Chitinophagales > Chitinophagaceae > JJ008. The sequence continues at coordinate 56,446 of JAWXCO010000186.1, read as the reverse complement.
TGAAAAACCCATGAGAACACTCAGCGGTGGTACCCGTCAAAAAGTAAGTGCTGCCGTTGCCTTTCTTTTTGACCCCGCTATTCTTATTCTTGATGAACCAACTGCTGGCCTTGACCCATTATCCTCAGAAATATTAAAAGAAAAAATTTTGGCTGAAAAGAAAAAGAATAAACTGATTCTAATCACCTCGCATATACTCAGCGACCTGGATGAACTCACTACGCATATCATGTATATGCAGGAAGGGAAAATGCAGTTTTTCAAAGACATAGAAGCGTTACAGGAAGAAACTGGCGAATTGAGACTGGGGAAAGCCATTGCTAGAATAATGAAAGGTGAACAATTCAACAGCGAATGGATAGATAAAATGATGGAAATAAAAAATGATGGAAAAATTTATTAAAAATTCTCCCCTTTTGGGGAGGCAGGCGGGATTATGATGAAGCTTTCTAAATATGTGTTGTACGATATCCTGAGAAGTAAGATTGTCATCGCTTATACTTTATTTCTTTTCGTTGTTTCCATCAGCATGTTCCAGATGGAAGAGAATAGCAGTAAGGCTATGCTGAGCCTGCTGAATATTGTATTGATTGTGCTACCTCTTGTGAGCCTTGTATTTACAACTATCCATTATTACAACTCCTATGAGTTTATCGAGCTGATGTCATCGCAGCCAATGAGCCGTACCCGGATATTATTGAGTGAGTTCGCCGGTGTAAGTATTTCTTTACTCAGTGCTTTCTTTCTTGGCGTCGGTATTCCCGTTCTGTTATTTTCAGCAGATGCTACAGGGTTTGCTTTACTATTTACCGGAATGTCGTTAACACTTGTATTCACTTCTATTGCATTTTTTGCATCTGTAGTAGCGAGAGACAAAGCAAGGGGCATTGGTTTTGCTCTTTTGTTGTGGTTCTATTTTGCACTTATTTATGATGGGCTCGTTTTATTGATACTTTTCTCGTTCAGCGATTACCCATTAGAGAAATTAACTCTCTTACTTTCTGCCCTTAACCCGATAGACCTTGGCCGCATTTTTATTATGCTTAAGATGGACATCAGTGCATTGATGGGTTACACCGGTGCTTTGTACAAAGATTTCTTTGGCAGTGGCACCGGAATCATTTTTACGGCTGGCATTATGTCACTCTGGATTGTTCTTCCTTTATGGCTTGCCGTTAGAAAGTTCAGGAAAAAAGATTTATAACCGAATTACTTTACATTAAAAAAAATACCATGAACGATTTAATGACAAAAAGCCTGGCACAAATTGTAAGTAACAATCACCGGGCCGCTAAGGTATTTGAAAAATATCATCTGGACTTTTGTTGCAAAGGAAAAAGAAGCCTGCAAGAGGCCTGTACCGAAAAGGAGTTAAAAATTGAAGAAGTAATAACTGAGCTGCAAAGAACAGAACAGGTAAATAGTTCTTCTTCAGACGTTGATTATAACAGGCTGTCACTTGCCCAATTGTCAGAATATATTGTTTTAATTCATCACAGTTTTGTGAAAAAAGAATCACCTGCTATTCTTGGATATTTACAAAAAGTAGCTTCCAAACATGGCGACCTTCATCCAGAAATGATAAAAGTACTGCAGTTATTTACTACCCTCAAAGAGGATATGGAACAGCACATGCAAAAAGAAGAATTGGTTTTATTTCCCCGCATTAAAGAAGTAGAAAAAATAATGACAGAAGGAAAAGAAATCATTATCAACTACAGTTATTTATTTTCTCCTATTGATATGATGGAGCAGGAGCATGACCATGCCGGAAGTATGCTTGCAGAAATCAGGCAACTAACCAACAATTTTACTCCCCCTGCTGATGCTTGTACTACTTATCGTCTCAGTTATACTTCATTAGAAGCTTTTGAGCTTGATTTACACCGGCATGTACACCTGGAGAATAATATTCTTTTCCCAAGAGCCTTGAAATTATTTAATGTATCAGATAGCTGCTCCTTAAATTAATTTGAATAAATCACTGTACCTGATATAAATCAGGTTAGCTTTTGAAGTTCCTCACCCATACCATTTATTGGAGCAGGTACTTTAGCAGCTTATTGATGCAACCCATGCCTTCCCCAAAACCGGTTATAAATAAAACAGCCTGCTATCACTGCGGCGAAGATTGCCGTACCAACCGCCTAGAGGTTCAGGAAAAGCATTTTTGCTGCGAAGGCTGTAAAATCGTGTACCAAATCCTGAACCAAAGCGACCTCTGCGAATACTACAACCTGAACGAAAACCCGGGTATCAGCCAGCGGATCAATGTTAGAAAAGATAAATTCTCCTTCCTGGAAGATGAGAAGATACAGGCACAGCTGATCCAATTTAAAGATGACAAACAGCTACATGTCACATTCTATTTGCCGCAAATGCATTGTAGTTCCTGTTTGTATTTATTGGAAAACCTCCATCGGTTAAATGGAGGAGTTATTTCTGCTAAGGTGAATTTCACCCGGAAAGAAGTGGATATCGTACTACTGACAGGAAAAACCAGTCTCCGGGAAGTAGCCGAAACTCTGACCAGTATCGGTTATGAGCCATATATCAGCCTGCATGACCTGAAAGCAAAAAGACCGGCTATCAATAAAAGCATGATCTACCAGCTTGGTATAGCGGGATTTTGTTTTGGTAATATCATGCTGATGAGTTTCCCGGAATACCTGGGTATTGATGCCACTGAAACAGGTATCCGGAGTATTTTCCGCTGGGTCAATTTTGGTCTTGCTATCCCGGTGCTCTTGTATGCTGCCCTTCCTTTTTATGAATCATCGTGGAAAAGCCTGAAACATAAATTCCTGAATATTGATGCCCCCATCGCCCTGGCCATTATTATTACGTTCGCCCGGAGTGCCTATGAAGTAATAAGCGGTACCGGCGGTGGTTATTTTGATTCCATGACGGGGATCGTTTTCTTTATGCTCGCAGGGCGCATTGTACAGGATAAAACTTATCGCCAGCTTTCCTTTGACCGGGACTATACGTCCTATTTCCCCATTGCTGTTACAGTGCTCAAAGATGATAAAGAGGTTCCCACGATTTTGCCGGATATCAAACCGGGGTATACTTTACTGATCCATCATGAAGAACTAATACCGGTTGATGGTATTCTGACAAGGGGAAAAGCTTTTATCGACTATAGCTTTGTTACCGGCGAATCCTTACCGGTATTAAAAGAAGTGGGTGAACTGGTCTATGCCGGTGGTAAACAAACCGCGGGTGTAATAGAAGTACTGGTGGTGAAAGAAGTGGCACAGAGCTATCTTACTAAACTCTGGAACAAAGAGGAACCACAACAATCAACAACAAAAAAGTTATCATTTGTTCATCTGCTCAGCCGGTATTTTACGTGGATCGTTCTCAGCATTGCATTGGCCACTGCTATTTATTGGCAACTCAATGACCCCGCCAAACTATGGCCTGCTGTAACGTCTATTTTCATCATTGCCTGCCCCTGTGCCCTGCTATTATCCAATACGTTTACAAATGGAAATGTATTGCGGATACTGGGTCGCAACCATTTCTATCTACGCAATGCCCAAACCATCGAGGATATGGCGAAAGCCACGCATATCGTTTTTGACAAAACCGGTACCCTTACCACTACACAACAACCACATATTACTTATGAAGGAACCCAGCTGACTGCTTATCAACTACAACAAGTAGCCGCTTTGGCTGCCTGTTCTTCTCACCCCTTGAGTAAAGCATTGGTACAACACCTTGACCCGGGACAAAGAATGGAAGTAGCCGGTTTCAAAGAAACTACCGGCCAGGGCATAGAAGGTATTGTTGGGCAAGATGTACTAAAAATCGGTTCCTTCAGCTATGTAACCGGGAATATCAACCGACAGTTGGGTACGGCCCTGTTCATCAGTATCGAGAATAAACTATATGGCTGTTATATTTTCAGCAACCAGTACCGGGAAGCGGTACCGGAGCTGATCCGGGAATTAAAAAAGCATTACAGGTTGTCGGTTTTATCCGGCGACAACCAGGCAGAAAAAGAAAATTTACAAAAACTGCTGGGCAAAAAAGCTACCCTGTTGTTTTATCAAACACCGGAAGATAAAATACAGTACATACAAAAGTTACAGGAACAGGGTGAAAAAGTGATGATGATCGGTGACGGACTGAACGATGCCGGAGCTTTACAACAAAGTGATATTGGCATTGCTGTAGCCGAGCAAACCAATAATTTCACTCCTTCCAGTGATGCCATCCTTGAAGCCAGGCAATTATCCCGTTTCACTTCGTTTATACAGGTATGCCGCGCCAACCGGAATATCGTGATCACCAGTTTTGTCTTATCCATTGTGTATAACCTGGTCGGTTTATACTTTGCGGTACAGGGAAACCTTTCCCCGCTTGTGGCTGCTATCCTGATGCCCAGCAGTTCACTCAGTATTTTACTGGTCACATTTGGCAGCAGCAGTTTGTTGGCCCGCCGGTTGAAGCTTTTGTAGGTGTTTCTTCTCTCCGGATTAAGATGATAAAAATCAGTTTTTGACTTGATACCTGTTACTTGTTACGGAAGCCTGGCCGGATACTTTTACGTCGTTTAAATCAAGTTAATGAGTGTGATTATTATCCTGCTGATCGCCAGTATATCCGTTGCCGCTATTTTCCTATGTGCTTTTTTGTGGGGTGTGCGGTCAGGGCAATTTGAAGATGATTATTCACCACCTTCCCGTATACTTTTTGACGATAAACCTGCTTCCTCAACCAAAACAAAATAAACAAACAAGTTATGCAAGAAACTAATCAGGGCATGCAAGTTGAAAAGTTTTACTACGATAACAAGATTGTAAAAGCCTTTGGGTATGCCACTGTTGTATTTGGTATAGTTGGTATGCTGGTGGGCTTATGGGCAGCTATTCAGATGTATTACCCGGCCATCAGTTTAAACTTTGCGCCTACTACATTTGGTCGTCTTCGCCCGTTGCATACCAATGCCATTATTTTTGCTTTTGTAGGTAATGCATCTTTTGCCGGAATTTATTATTCCTTGCAGCGATTATGCAAAGCAAGAATGTATAGCGATAAATTAAGCTGGATCCATTTCTGGGGATGGCAGCTCATCATTGTTGCAGCCGCCATTACATTACCGCTTGGGCTGAATAACGGGGCTGAATATGCAGAATTGATTTGGCCGATTGATATTGCGATTGCAGTAGTCTGGATAATATTCGGTATCAATATGTTTGGTACCATTTTGAAAAGAAGGGAAAAACATTTGTATGTCGCTATCTGGTTTTACATCGCCACCTGGGTTACGGTTGCATTATTACATATCGTTCGTTCCATAGAACTTCCTTATTCTGCCACGGGTAGCTACAGTTGGTATGCCGGTGTACAGGATGCGTTGGTGCAATGGTGGTATGGACACAATGCTGTTGCTTTCTTTCTTACCACACCCGTATTGGGGTTGATGTATTATTTTCTTCCAAAGGCAGCTAACCGGCCGGTTTATTCATATCGTCTTTCAATCATTCACTTCTGGGCCTTGATATTTATTTATATCTGGGCAGGCCCCCACCATTTATTATACACTGCATTACCTGATTGGGCACAATCACTCGGCGTTGTATTCTCCATTATGCTCATTGCACCAAGCTGGGGTGGTATGCTGAATGGCTTATTTACCCTTCGCGGTGCATGGGACAAAGTACGGGAAGATCCTGTTCTGAAATTTATGGTCGTTGCCATCACCTGTTATGGTATGGCCACTTTCGAAGGGCCTTTATTAAGTTTAAAAAGTGTAAATGCCATATCTCACTTTAGCGACTGGACGATCGGGCATGTGCATATCGGCGGATTAGGATGGAATGGCTTTATGGCATTTGCCATATTATATTTTATGATCCCAAAAATGTGGGGGACTAATTTGTATTCAAAAAAACTAGCCACCAACCATTTCTGGTTAGGTACAATAGGTATCATTATTTACGCAGTGCCGTTGTATTGGGCCGGCTTCGAACAAAGCCTGATGTGGAAACAGTTTACTCCGGAAGGGCAATTGAAGTTTGACTTCATGCAAACCGTTACCAACATTAAACCCATGTACATCGCCAGGAGTATCGGTGGTACCTTATATCTTATCGGTGCTTTGATAATGGTGTATAATCTGTATAAAACGATCAGGCAGGGTAAATTTATTGCCAATGAAGCAGCGGAAGCTGCCCCACTTGTAAAAGTAGTTTCACAAAAAAAACAATACTGGCACCGTGTTATTGAAAGAAAACCGCTTACCATGCTGGTATTAAGTTTACTACTTGTTGCCATCGGCGGATTGGTACAAATGATTCCGACATTTCTTGTAAAATCCAATGTCCCAACTATTGCCAGTGTAAAACCGTACACGCCGCTTGAGTTACAGGGAAGAGATATTTATGTACGGGAAGGATGTTATACCTGTCACTCACAAATGATTCGACCGTTCAGAGATGAAGTGGCACGGTATGGCGAATATTCAAAAGCCGGTGAGTTTGTATATGACCATCCTTTTCAATGGGGAAGTAAAAGAACCGGCCCTGATTTGGCAAGAGAGGGTGCTGATAAAAATAAAAGACCCGACTCCTGGCATTACACCCACATGTATGACCCCCGTCTTACCTCTCCGGGGTCTATCATGCCAAGATATATCTGGTTGCTCGATGACAAACTGGATATATCATCTACACCGGCCAAAATAAGAGCGATGAGAAAATTGGGTGTACCATATCCGAAAGGATATGATGAAATAGCGAATATAGATTTAATGAAACAGGCCGACTCCATCACGGCCAGCCTGAAAAAAGATAAGATCGAAACATCCTCCGACAGGGAAATAGTGGCTATGATTGCCTATCTGCAACGCCTGGGCCGTGATATTCAGGCAGAACCTAAACCAATTACAGAACAAAAATAAACTACAATATGAAATTCATTAATTATTTAGAAAAAGTAAGTGGCGTAGATATAATGGGGCTTATGTCGCTAACAATTTTCTTTTTGTTTTTTGTAGTCATGCTTACCTGGGTATTCAAAACAAAAAAGAAAGACTTTATTGAAGTAAGCAACATTCCACTTGATAACCAGCATTAAAATAACCAGTAACGATTTTTTTATGCGTATCTATAAAAAATATATTTCAGGACTTATTGTCACCTTATTAGTATTAGCTGCACAGCCGGTATTTGCCGGCGGCCCCCCATCTCCTTCTGTTTTCAGTAATCCATTAGCGATAACTTTTATTATACTGATGATACTTTTACTTATCGTTATTGGTATTCTCGCCAATATAGTAATTGGCGCCGCTGAAGTAAAATTGAAAAAAAGAATGGCTGAAAAAGTGGGAGGCACCACAGCAACAATGCTCCTTTTCCTTCTGCTCCCTACGTCATCGCTTCTCGCCCAGAACACTGCCGCAGATGCTGTACAAAAAACTGCCAAATCAATTGGGGGTCTGGATTCATCCACCTTTTATGTAATGGTCACCGTTATATTTATCGAACTAGCTACCATAATTGCCCTGCTCATTAATATTAAATTCTTACTGCGAAAAGATAAAGCCATTACTGTAAAAAAACCGGTTGTAGTAACGGAGGAAAAAATTAATACGCTCAGCTGGTGGGATAGAGTGAATAAGCTCCGCCCGGTGAGCCAGGAAGCTGAACTTGATTTGGGCCATAACTATGATGGCATCAGGGAACTGAATAACAAGCTTCCACCCTGGTGGTTGTATGGATTCTATGCCACAATTCTTTTTGCAGCAATTTATTTATGGCGTTTTGAAGTCTCGCATAATGGTCCATCCAGCAAAGAAGAGTATCAAATCTCAGTAGCCAAAGCTGAAATAAAAATACAGGAGTACCTGAAGAAAAAAGGAGATGCAGTAGATGAAAATACGGTAGCGCTTTTGGCAGGTGCTGATGATGTTTCCGCTGGCAAAGCTTTATTTATGGATCCCTCAAAATGTCCTGCCTGTCATAATGCCGATGGTGGCGGTAATGCCGTTGGCCCAAACCTTACGGACGATTACTGGATATACGGCGGAAGTGTAAAAAATATTTTTAAAACCATCAAGTACGGCACCAGCAAAGGAATGAGAAGCTGGAAAGACGATTTATCTGCCAAGCAAATGGCGCAGCTTGCCAGTTATTTAAAAACGTTAAAAGGAAGTAAGCCGGCCAACCCGAAGGAGCCACAGGGAGAGTTATACAAAGAAGAGCCGACAGTGCCAAAAGCACCTGCTGATTCTGCAACAACAGTTTCTGCAGGCAGCCAATAGCTATTTGAGATGATACCCTGAAACAAATGATGATATGAATGAAACAAAAACAAACCCGCAAGAAGAAACTAATGAATCATTCCGTGACAGGTTAGCCACCGTAGATGCAAAAGGAATGCGGAAATGGGTATTTGCACAAAAACCAAAAGGAAAGTTCTATACTATCCGCACCTGGGTTAGCTGGGGATTCTTTGCCATTTTCTTTACCCTGCCCTTCTTAAAATTTAATGGCAGGCCGTTGTTTCTATTCAATATACCTGAAAGCAAGTTTATTATTTTTGGAAAAATATTCTGGCCGCAGGATTTTTTCATCTTCGGATTAACGATGATAACTTTTATCATCTTCATCGTTCTTTTCACTGCAGCATTTGGCCGCTTGTTTTGCGGATGGGTATGTCCGCAAACCATTTTTATGGAAATGTTGTTCCGAAAGGTAGAATACCTGATTGAAGGCGATGCAGCAAAGCAAAAGATGCTAAAAAATTCTCCGTGGACAGCCGAAAAAATAAGAAAAAAAACGATTAAGCATTTTGCCTTCTTTTTACTGTCTTTTATTATTGCTAATTTCTTTCTTGCATATATAATCGGCATTGATGAGTTAAAAGAAATAATCAGTGACCCGGTAAGCGAACACTTCGTCGGCTTTTTGTCAATTATATTGTTCTCCTTTATTTTTTATGGTGTGTATGCTTATTTCAGGGAGCAGGTCTGCACTGTAATATGCCCGTATGGCCGGTTACAAAGTGTGCTGCTCGACAGAAACTCTATGGTTGTAGCGTATGATTATAAAAGAGGAGAACCAAGAGATAAGTATAAAAAAGCTGTTGTGCCGGCAAATAATACAGGTGATTGTATTGATTGCTTTCAATGTGTGAAAGTATGTCCAACCGCTATCGACATACGTAATGGCACACAAATGGAATGTGTGGGTTGTACGGCTTGCATTGATGCTTGTAACAGAATGATGGAAGCTGTACATCGCCCAACCGGACTAATCCGCTATGCATCTGAAAACGGCATTTCGGAAGAAAAAAAACTCCGTTATACCGGGCGGATGAAATTTTATACTATACTACTCGTACTGCTATCTGGTATTCTTACTTTACTGTTGATAAGCCGGAAAGATATTGATGGCACTATCATCCGTACAAAAGGGCAATTGTACCAGGAAAGAGGTTCCGACAGTTTGAGTAATCTTTTTAATATTAAAGTAATTAATAAAACAAATAATAATATTCCTGTTACACTAAAGCTGGAAGGAGAGGCAAGCAGTGCCGGCAAAATAGAACTCGTTGGTGCCACAGATATTCATTTAAAACAGGAAGACCAGGCAAGCGGCTCATTCTTTGTGGTATTGCCCAGAAAATTTGTAAACAGCCGCAAAATGAAATTAACTATTGGCTTGTACAATGGCCATAAAAAAATTACAACCCTCAATACAAATTTTGCGGGACCCTTTGGAAAATATTAATTCAAAAAAATAGATTTTATGAACTGGGGAAATAAATTATTCGTCACTTTTCTTGTTTTTGGTACCGGCATGGGTTATCTGGTGTACCGTTCCGTGAAAACGAATTTTGACCTGGTAGAAAAAGATTACTATAAAAGCGAACTCCGTTACCAGGATGTAATTGATGGCACTAATCGGGTCAATCAGCTCAGCTCTTCCGTAAACCTGGAGCAGACGACCGACGGCGTGTTGCTTGAATTACCTGTTGAAATGAAAGGCAAAAACATTGCCGGCGATATTTGGTTCTACTGCGACTACGATGAGAAAAGAGACAAACGATTGGTGTTAGCGCTTAATGCTGACGGGATCCAGCTCTTTCCGTCTACGGTTGTACTGCCGGGCCGGTATATCGTTAAACTAACCTGGAACAGTGAAGGGAAAAACTATTTTTCAGAAAAAAACCTAACGATTAATTAATGCTTTGGCCGGTCATGATAGCAGGTTTTACATTGGGTGCTGCAGGTAGCCTGCATTGTGTAGGTATGTGTGGCCCGTTGAGCCTGGCCTTACCTGTTCATCAATTTTCTGCCACTAAAAAATTCTTATCCTTACTCTTGTATCAATTGGGAAGGATCATTACTTACTCCAGCATTGGTTTGTTGTTTGGACTCGCTGGCAGAAGGGTTTACATTTCCGGGTACCAGCAATGGTTTTCTATTGCTATGGGACTGCTAGTGCTTGGTTTTGCTGCACTTTACTTTCTAAGGCATTCAAGTATTCATATAAAAGCATTCAATCGCTTCTATTTTTTTGTGCAGCAACAGATCGCCCGCCTGCTGCGTTCCGCTACGGGACCCGCTGGTTTCATATTGCTCGGTATGGCTAACGGTTTGCTTCCTTGCGGGATGATCTATATTGCCCTCGCCACAACGCTGTCCTTTACAGAAGTGATGCAGAGTGTCAGTTTTATGGCAATGTTCGGCGCAGGCACTTTACCAGCAATGATGCTTATCGGTTATGCGGGGCAATTGTTACGACCGGGTTGGAGAGTGGCCTTTAAAAAATTAGTGCCTGTATTGATTTCGCTTATGGGTGTATTGCTGGTACTCCGTGGATTGAACCTCGGTATTCCCTTTATCAGCCCGCAACTCCCTTCCGCAGCCGGCACCGTAGTGATCTGTCATCCTTAATGTGGCGCTAACTATTTTTTTCAACCTGATTTATATCAGCTTCCTGCTCTTTAATCCAACTTATTTTTACGAGGTAATTTATACATACGGCTCACGAAAGTGAGGTATGTTGGTTTTTGTTTCAATTCCGACCCCCGGTTCCCCGGGGGTTTCTTTTTTTGCTTTTTTGGGATTAATTTTAAACCCTGAGGTTGTTTCTTTCTGGTATATTGATAATAACTATTTTAGCCGGCTGCGCAAAAGATGCTGGCTCAGAAAAAGATACCGTACTCCCGATTATTCTACTCAGCTCCCCGCTCAATGGTCAAAATTTCACTACAGGACAAGCCATTCCGATCAGTGGCAACATTAGCGACAAGCAATCTATAACAGAAGTAAATATTCATGTTACCAATAACAATACGGGAGCTTTTTTAATGGATGTCCACCTGTATCCCGGTAGCAGTACAACCAATTTTAATCAATCTAATATCGCCATAGCGGGTATTAATTACAAGATACAGGTACTTGCAAAAGACAGGGCCCTAAATGAAGCCAGGCATACTGTGGAAGTGAGCTCCAATTAGCCAGTTCCTATCTTTGCTACATGCATATCGACATTCTCACCGTTTTACCTGAATTATTGGAAAGCCCCTTTCAGCACAGCATGATGAAAAGAGCGCAGGAGAAAGGCTTATTGACCATTCAGGTACACCAACTCCGGAAATGGGCCGTGAATGAATATGGTATGGTGGATGATTACCAGTTTGGTGGTGGCGCCGGTATGCTGATGATGTGTGAACCCCTGGCAAAAGCCATTGAAGAATTGTCATTGGAAAGAACATTTGATGAGATCATTTTTCTGACGCCCGATGGAGAACTCTTTAACCAGAAAGCTGCCAATAGTTTATCACTGAAAGAAAACCTGTTACTGATCTGCGGTCATTACAAAGGCATTGATGAAAGGATACGGGAACATTTCGTGACCAAAGAAATTTCGATCGGTGATTATGTGCTCAGTGGTGGCGAATTGCCCGCTGCTATCCTTGTAGATGCCATTGGTCGTTTATTACCCGGTGTATTGAATGATGAGACATCCGCTCTTTTTGATTCCTTCCAGGATAATTTACTGGCACCGCCGGTTTACACCCGGCCTGAGAAATTCCGCGGTTGGAAAGTACCTGATGTATTAATGAGTGGTAATCACAAACTGATTGAAGAATGGCGGCATGAACAATCGGTGCAACGAACCAAAGAACGGCGACCCGACCTGCTTGATGAATGATCCCTGCTCAAACGATTGCCTGATTTTACCCGCGGGAATCATTTCTCCGTTTTATTTATAGAACTTGCAGCAATAATCAATTGTTGTATGGATTCTAACCGTCGAAAATTTCTCCGCCGCCTGGCTATTGGTACAGGTGTGCTGGCTACCGGCATTCCCTCTTTTGCAAAAGTGATCGGCCCTACCGACGAACAAATGGACCGCTCTGCCGAATGGGAAAAGAATGGACAGCGTTTCAATATGTGTGGTTATGCGGCACCAAAAATTGAAACCGTGCGGATCGGGATCATCGGTCTGGGACAAAGAGGATCTGAAGCAGTAGAACGGTTAAGTTATATTGATGGTGTAGAAATAGTAGCCTTGTGTGATAAATATCCTGACAGAATTGCCAAATCACAAAAAGCCCTGGAGAAAATGCAGCGGCCAAAAGCCAAAGAATACAGCGGCGAAGAAGGATGGAAAGCAGTATGTGATAGTAATGATATCGATCTTATTTACACACCTACTCCCTGGCACCTGCATACTCCCATCGCTTTGCGGGCAATGAATAATGGTAAACATGCTGCCACTGAAGTACCCGCCGGCAAAACCATCGATGAGTTGTGGGCACTTGTAGAGACCTCGGAAAAAACAAAGAAGCATTGCATGATGCTGGAAAATTGCTGTTATGATTTTTTTGAACTCCTCACGCTGAATATGGCAAGACAGGGTTTATTCGGCGAGATCGTACACGCAGAAGGTGCTTATATTCACGATTTGACCAAAGACTGGATGTTCAATAAAAAAGCCTATGCAGATATGTGGCGGCTGAAAGAGAATATTGGTCATAACGGGAACCTGTACCCTACCCATGGGCTGGGGCCGGTAGCCCAGTGTATGAATATCAACCGGGGGGATAAGTTTGATCACCTGGTCAGTATGAGCAGCAATGATTTTACGATGAATACAATGGTAAAAGAGCTGGCTGCAAAAGATGAATTTTATAAAGAATATGTGGACCAATCTTTCCGGGGAAATATGAACACCACGCTGATCCGTTCCCAAAAAGGTAAAACGATCATGGTGCAACATGATGTTTCAACGATAAGGCCTTATTCAAGAATTCATTTGGTCAGTGGTACAAAAGGGGCGGCACAAAAATGGCCCGGCCCGGAAAGGGTAGCTTTTGGCCATAGCTGGGTCAAAAAAGAAGAACTGGATAATCTCTACAAAAAATATTCTCCCCCCATTGTCAATCATATAGGGGCCATTGCGAAAGATGTAGGTGGTCACGGCGGTATGGACTTTATTATGGACTGGCGGTTGATCGATTGTCTGCGTAATGGCTTAGCACTTGACCAGGATGTATATGATGCAGCCGCCTGGAGTTGCCTGATGCCATTAAGTGAACGTTCCGTTGCTAAAAAATCAAGAACCGTGGATATCCCTGATTTTACCCGTGGTGCCTGGGCCAGTAATAACCCTGTTGACCTTACGCTGAATGGCGGCGGTACAACCACGGTAAGAGCCGTAAAGCCTGATCTGAAAATGTAGGTATTGATTTATTAGCAGTTTATGAAACGTACTTCTTACATCCATCCCTACGATAATTTTGTTTAAGTACAGTTTAAAACATCGGGTTCGCAATAACTACGAACCCGATGTAGTGTATACTTCTTTTAATTTTTTACCAGCTTTATCACCTGTTTAGTCTGGCCATTTTTTAATGCTGATACGACATACGTGCCTTTAGCAAGACCGCTGTTGTCCCATTGTACATTATAAACTCCTGCTTCATGTTTTTTATCCATCAGTACTTTTACCAGTTGCCCCTGCATATCAAAAACTACGATCCTGATTTGCGAAGCGGCATCCACACTATACTGAAGAGTGCTGCTTCCGCCACTTGGGTTAGGGTATGCTGAAAGGTTTATTTCCTTGGCAGCAAGACCCAGCCCGGTAGAAAAAGTTTTTACCGTATTCACCTTTCCAATAACCGTTTTATTATTGGGGGTTTTGGCTGAAGATGGTGTATTACAATCACAGTTATGGGTACCTGCCCACGGACTCGCCACATACGGGAAACTTGTTTTGAGTGGCGCATCGTTAGCCGTAACACCAGCAGTATACGTAAGAACACCAAGCAGGTCCGGTGTCACCGGGTTACCATTGAAATCATCATACCATAAGCCTATTGCTGCGAGTGCAATACCGCTTACCGCCTGCAGTTCAATGCGAACCACATCATCTTCCAGTCTTCTTCCATTTGGAAAACCATCCATATTAGGTATGTTCTGCAGTGATGCATTCGTATTGTATTCGGGATCAGTTAATCCCAAAACGGCAGCCTGAACAATACCCAGGTTACTAAACTTTGCATGAGTTCTTGGTGTAACAGGTACCGCCATATTCAACCGAAGCATATCCCCTCCATTGGGCAGAAAGTTATTAATGAATGGCTTGCCTGCAGACAAGGGACCGCCAGTTTTACCAGTTGCCAGTTGGTAAGGTCTTAGATTGGGTACACCCGTATTAAAAATAGGCCACAGATCTACCGAACGTGGAGAATTTGCTGCGGGTAATAAAAGAGTGCCAAAGATTGCATCATCCAGGGCAGTACCTGCAAGCGCAGGGTTACCCTTCAACCCATATAATCCATTGTTGCCGTTACCAAAATCAAACATGCCCAGGGAATTTCGCTGAATTCGTAATGGAGTCAGGGCCGGTACTGCGGAACCAAACAAGTCATCATCCATATACAAGCCGAGTTCAGGATTGTAGAAATACTTGCCAAATACATTTAATTTCTGAAGATCCTGGTAAGGTGTCAAAGCATTCCAGTAATCCTTCATACCAATGGGTATAACCACTTCATTGGTTAATGGCATACCAAGACGGGATACCTGTACCCAGGTACCTTTATCGCCTCCACCATTATTATTGTTTTCATAATCCTTATAGTCTTTTAATATGGATATCTTCTGACGGCTGGCTGATGCCCATACACCAATCACATAATTGGGATCTAAAATACTGCTGGCCATTGACACTGGTTTGTGATCCTTTTGCAGGGTAGCGATATCGATCTGTAAGGCAATGGTGGAAACATTCAGGCATTTCAATCCATCAATAGACTCGGTACCTGTTGTACGGGGAGCATCACCCAGGTCAAAAACACCACCCAGGTCAACAAAGAAAGGGTCATCAGAAGTTCCGCAAAAGACCTTTTCGCCGGTAGATGCTGATGCAATGGAACTTTGGATCAGTGATTCATAATCCGGAGCGCCCAAACCTACTGCACTGCTGATAGAACGGGGCCCGATATTGGGAGGGGGCACTTTTCCTTCGTTTACAATAGTGGTGAATTTTTTTCCGCCATCCAGACTTCTTTCCAGTTTATAGGTAGTTTTCAGGTTTTGTTTTCCCAGCCGGATATTAAAAAAAGTAGTGGGGTCTTCATTCACCTGTTTGAAGGTGAACCGGTAGGTAATATCATCCCCGGGTGTTCCCAGATTATTATCGACATGGATTTCGTAACGGATGTTTTCTCCAAAAGAATAATAGTTAGGTCCGCCCTGTGGCAGTTGACCCGGCACAAAGCAGGCAATGATCGTTACTTTATTAGGATCATCCGGACTTCGAAAGGCATACAAATCGGTATTATCTGCCAGCGGGTCGTTGGCAATAAGCGGGGCTTCCCGGTGGCTGGATGCAAATGCTCCGTAAGAGAAGACATTACCCAGCATAGCCACTAAAAGGATTGTTGCATAGATCTTTTTTTTCATAACTGTGTCGTTTTAATTGTAAATAAAAAATTCCTCCTCTTCGATTTTAGCAAAGAAGACAGCTCTATGCGTTGGTTAATTACATATCAATAAGGCATGGAAGAGATACAATTGAAAGGTGTATCAGTAAGGATAATGAATGAGAACCGGATTCTTAGATACGAGAAGCCATGTTTAATAGTTTCAAGAAATGTTAAATTTTTCTGGTCCCGGTTGAATAAGCTTGAGATAGCAGGTCAGTAAAATGTAAAAACATAGTTATAATCAATGTTTTGTGTTTGTCCGTACTGGCAAAATAGGTGTTAAACATAATGACCTGAATTCGGCAGGAAACCTGTAATTTTACCGCTTCCAAATGAACCGTTTTATCTGAAAATCAACGTATTAATTTAAAACTGATTGCTTACATTAGTAGAAGCCATCGAATAACTTATATTTATCTGGAATGAAGGCACTGACAACTTTAACGGACCCTGTGTATGTAGAACCAGCAAAATTCAGCCGTTACGAAAAATTTTGGCTGAACTATATTAACGATAAAAGAGATCTTCCTTTTATTCAGCTGTTGACTGCTATTCATATTTTGGTAATACCGGTTGCTATTCTTTTATATACACCTTTATTAGAAGGATGGTACTGGTGGCTCGCCTACGTTCCTTATTTCTATGTTTCCCAAATGTATTTCAAAGGGCGTTTCGGTTTGATGCTCCATTGTATCAGTCATCGCAAGCCTTTTAAAAAAGGATACACCGGGTTGTATAATTATGTAATCTGGATCGTTTGCCCCTTCTTTGGTCACACCCCGGAAACCTATTTTGTACATCATATGGCCATGCACCATGTGGAAAATAACCAGGAAAATGATGCCAGCAGTACGTTGAAATATAAAAGAGACAGTCTTTTAGATTTTCTAAAATATGTAGGCCGTTTTTTAGTATTAGGTTTTGTAGACACCTTCATGTACCTCTTTAATCGCAAAAGAAAGAAATTATACATGCGCCTGACCTATGGTGAAATGACATTTTATCTTTTCTGCGTGGGGATGTGCTTTGTCAATTTCAGGGCAACGCTGTTTATTTTTATCATCCCGTTTGTTTTTGCCAGGATCGTGATGATGCTTGGCAACTGGGCTCAGCATTCTTTTATTGACAAGAATAATACAGAAGATAATTTTACCAGCGCTATTAATTGTATCAATACCAAGTACAATAAAATGTGCTGGAATGATGGCTATCATACTGTACATCACCTCCGCCCTGCCCTCCATTACACGGAAATACCAGGTGAATTCCTGAAACTGCGACAAGAGTTCGCTGCTAAGAAGACCTTCATCTTTGATGGCATTCACTACCTGCATATTTTCGTCTGGCTGATGACGAAAAATTACGATAAACTGGCTGACAACCTGGTGAACATCGACAATACTTTTTCCAGTAAAGAGGAGGCCATTGCGCTGATGAAAGAGCGGGTAAAAAAAATTGCATAAAAATACTGTAGGCCATCCCGAAATAATTTTCCACACGGAGACCCCGGGAAAAGGTGCAATACCAGGAATTGATTTAACAGCAGCTCTAAAAACTTATCTACCCCCTACCCAATTGGAGGGGAATTAACAGTGAAGCCATAAAATTGAGACGCTCTAACACTACTACTTTCTCTGTATAAATCCCATCACTCTTTAAATTTGGGTTTATTATTCAAGCTTTAAGATAGCTTTGTTTATTTATTCCTTGTCCTTTTCATCCTTCTTAGGGCCTATCACGGGCAATGTTTTCTCATGTATTAACTGGTTAAGCTTCACAACATCTTCATTCATTATTTTCTTTAGCTTACTTAGTTGCTCATCAATCTGTACCGCCAGCTCAGTATATGCTTCTTTTGATTGGCGGCTAAGGCCCGACTGCCCGGCAGCAGCAGCATTATAAATACTTGATAATTTGTCATCTAATTTTATTGGAAAATTCAATACATCCTGTCCGCTTTTGGCTTTCGTTTGATGTAATGCATCTTCTACTGCTGTCATTTGTTTATTTACTGTATCAATCTGTTGCTTTACTTCTTTCGGTATATCTTTTCCCTGCCTGGCACTAAAATCGTTTATCTGCTGGCGCATTTCCCGGATGTTCTTAATAGCTTTCATTATTTCCGAAGACTTATCCCGGATAGAAATAAGATGATTGAATTGTTCGTCGTATTCCGCTAGTGATGTTTTATAATTAGGATCAGCCAAAATTGTAAAAGGAACTTCTTCGGAATCACTGCCCGATTTAAATTTTGCAAAATAATTTCCCGGTGCTGCTTTAGGGCCACGGATAAATCCGTTCCATAAAATCAATCCTTCTACCCTTTCTGCTTCTGGATAATTCATATCCCATTCAAACTGGTTTATACCCTTTACCACTTCTACCTTATTCTCTTTTGAGGACGTAGCATATGTTTTTATTACTTTTTTATTTTTATCCATCAAAGCAATAGTAAGCTTAGTGGAATCAGATTGATCTTTCAGGTAATAATTAAATACAACTCCATTAGGTGGATTCATTCCTGCATTTGTTACTCCGGCACCTCCGGCACCACCACCACGGCGACCAGCACCCGGCATCCGGTATGCAGGGTTTACATCAAATACATGAAGGCCCTTATTTAAGATTGCTGTATTTTTTTGCTGTACCGTTGTAAGGTTATCCAATATATAAATACTACGGCCCTGTGTACCCACAATAAGGTCGTTATTCTTAATAGCAAGATCAGTAATAGGTACTACAGGTAAGTTCAGTTGAAATGATTTCCAACTGGCGCCATCGTCATAGGAGATATACATTCCGTATTCAGTACCTGCATATAATAACCCGGCCTTTTTTCTATCTGCTCTTATGGCTCTTGTAAAATGCATGCGGTTAATGCCGTTCACTATCAGCTTCCATGTTTTACCGTAATCTTCTGTTTTGTAGATGTAAGGTGCAAAGTCATCACTCTTATATCTTGTTCCAACAAAATAGGCTGCCCCTTTTTTAAAGGGATCTGTTTCAACACAGTTCCACATCATTGCTTTGGGGCAATCTTTTGGCGTAACATTGTCCCAATTTTTTCCGCCGTCTTTGCTTACATGTATCAGGCCATCATCACTCCCCGTCCAAAGCAAATCATTTTCGAGCCAGCTTTCTGTTGCTGCGAATATGGTACAGTAATATTCCACACTGGTATTGTCCTGTGTAATGGGTCCGCCGCTGGAAACTTGTTTCTTTTTATCATTGGTAGTCAGGTCAGGAGAAATCATCTGCCATGTTTTGCCTTCATCTTCTGTAACAAAGAGATGGTTACCTGCTGCATATAATTTTTTAGGGTTATTCGGAGAAAAGAAAATTGGGTAGTTCCATTGAAAACGATACTTAGCGGCTTCAGCCCCGGCTCCCATATTATCAACCGGCCATACATTGATAGCACGGCTTTCGCCTGTTCGGTGATCGAGTCGTTGTAAAGACCCCATATAATTACCACCATACGTAATATCAGGATTTAATGGGTCTGCTAGCACATAGCCACTTTCGTTGCCGGCCGTAATTTCCATATCTGCAGCAGCAATGGATGAACTATAGGTCCGGCTTTTTATTCTAAATGCACTGTTATCCTGCTGTCCGCTCAGAATACGGTAGGGGAATGCATTGTCGGTACTTACCCGGTAAACTTGTGCAGTGGGCTGATTCAAATAAGTACTCCAGTTTGTACCGCCATCAAAGCTTACCTGTGCGCCCCCATCATCAGCTACAATCATCCTGTTACCATCTTCCGGGTCAATCCACAAATCATGATGATCGCCATGCGGTGTGTTGATACCTTTAAAAGTCTTGCCGGCATCGGTGCTGATCATAAAATCAACATTGGGACAATATACTTTATTCTCATTCTTTGGATCTACAAATACTTTGGTATAATACCAGGCCCGTTGCCGTATATTATTATCACTGCTTTGCAATACCCATGTTTCTCCGGCATCATTACTGGCATACAATCCACCATCTTTATTTTCCATCAGACAATAAACCCTATCTGTGTTGGATGGAGCAACAGCCACACCCACTATTCCCCACACTCCTTTAGGCAGGCCCTTTTTAGCAGAAATACTTGTCCATGTTTCACCAGCATCTGTACTTTTCCATAGGCCGCTTCCTTCGCCACCGCTTTCCATAGCATTAGGAGTACGAATCAACCGCCAGGTTCCAGCATACAATATATTCGGATTGCCCGGTTCCATTACTAAATCACTACAACCTGTTTGATTGTTAACAAACAAGGTTCGTTTCCATGTTTTGCCGCCATCCATAGTTTTATACACTCCTCTCTCATCATTGGGTCCAAACAAATGACCCATTGCTGCCACCCATACTATATCCGGATTTCGTGGATGTATGATGATGCGGATAATATGACGGGTATCTTTTAGTCCGATGTTCTTCCAGCTTTTTCCACCGTCTTCGCTACGCCACATACCACCCAATCCTTCACTCACATTTCCACGCATGGTATTTTCGCCTTCACCAACATAAATCACCATTTCATCAGAAGGTGCTACAGATACAGCACCAATTGAACTACCGTAATATTTGTCAGAAATATTTTTCCAGTTACTGCCACCATCCGTGGTTTTCCATACACCACCACCGGTAGCGCCAAAGTAAAATGTGTTTTTGTTTTTGAAACTGCCTGTGGCTGCACCACTTCTACCACCCCGCCAGGGACCGATAAGACGGTAATTTGTTTTAGCCAATAATTCAGCATCAGCATCTTCTGTGGCAGTGGGAGATGTTGGCTTTGTTTTTTGTGCATCTGCTACACCTATAATTAAAAAAATAAGCGGCAAGAGTAGTAATTTTCTCATGTTGTCAAAATTGGAATTGAAATATCCGGAATGTAGCGAAAACTATGGTATTTAAAAGAAATTGTAGTGCTATGGAAATAAAAAAAACGGCTTGTGAAAGCCGGCTTGCAGAAAGGATAGTTAGTACGTATACTTTAAAAATTTTACATCCCCTGTTTAATAAATTCAGTTTTTTGCTGAATGAATGAACGACACAAATTATTCCGTTATCGAGCCAGAGAATTTTCACTTGCATTTCAATCTAAAATCCTTTCTTCTCTCCCGGCTTTAGCGGTATCAATCCTTCTTTTCTAAGGCCGGTCATTATCGTATCATCATATTTTTTCAGTAGTTGTTTATGGGCATCTTCCTTTGCCTTTACTTCCTGCTGTAAAGTAACAGTACGCTGAACCTGCAGGTTAGAAGGGGCGGCTTCCTGTCCGGTAACACCGGCATATACTTCTGTAATCTCTTCCCGTAATTTTTTTTCATCGGCAAAAATGGAACTCTTCTTTGTAGCAAGACTTTCACCCCTGAGTTTTTCCAACTCAGCATCATACGCCAGCATGTTCCTTTTAAGAGTTGAATCAGTTACTTTACTAATATTATCTTTTATTAATTTCTGACGTGCATTGATGGTATCAACTACCATCGCTAATTGTTCATGCAATTTGTATAAATCATTAGCTGTCTTAAATTGTTTCTTCCTGTCATCCAGTGTAAAATTCTTGTCGCTTGCATCATGCACCAGTTTTATTTTAGAAGTATATACGGAGTCACCAACTTTTAACTTTACCGTATAATCACCCGGCAGTACCATTGGCGCAAGAAATCCTGAAAAATCAAGTTTTGTGCCACCAGTAGCAATCTTTGGGGGCTTCATACTGAGGTTCCAGTCCACCATGTTAATTCCTTTTCTTTTTCCACCGGGTATTGATTGAATCAATTTTCCCTGTGTATCAAAAATATCAACCTTTACTTCACCGCTGCTAACTCTGTCTTTCAAATAATATTTGATGGGTGGAATAGAAGGAGGGTTTGGCGCTACCCAACCACCGGTGCTGGGAAAGCCGCCAGCACCAAACTGCCCCATAGTGAGTGTAATGGGTTCATTAGGAAACAGCACTACTTCTTTTTCTGCTGTTTCTTTTTTCAAATTGCGAATGGGTGAAATATCATCTACAATTAAAATACCCCGGCCATGGGTGGCAATAACAAGGTCATGAGTGCGGGGATGTATTTGTATATCCCTGGCGAGTACATACTCCGGAATTTTATTTTTCATCCGGAACCAGTTTTGGCCACCATTTAATGTGGCAAACAGACCCATCTCGGTGCCGATAAATAATAAATCTTTGTTTTTGGGGTCTTCTTTGATTTTATGCGCAAAGCCGGTAAACTCACTGCTGTTGTACAGTGTCCATGTTTTGCCCATATCTTTTGAAACTGCACAGTATGTTTTATGATCACCATACATATGGTTATCGAAAGTGGCATACACGGTCTTTTTATCAAACACAGAAGGCTCAACACTGCTTATCCATGTTTGAGCAGGTATGCCTGCTTTGGTATAATTAGCTGATACATTCGTCCAGGTTTTTCCGCCGTCCAACGTGTATTGCAGGTTGCCATCATCTGTTCCTGCCCATATAATCTTTTCATCCAAAGGCGATTCTGCAATAGTAAAAATGGTGCAATGGTTTTCAGCCGAAGTATTATCTGCACTTAAACCACCACTGTTTTCCTGTTCCTGTTTCTTTTTATCATTGGTAGTAAGGTCGGGAGAAATGCGGGTCCAGTTTCTTCCCTGTTCGGTTGACTTATACAAATATTGGCTACCAACATATAAATTCTTTTTATTGGCACTGCCAATGGCGATCGGAGAATTCCAGTTCCACCTTAGTTTTTCTTCGCCGGGTGCCTGTTGTGGTTTTATGTTTACCGCTTTATTGCTTACCAGGTTCACCCGGTTTATATTTCCGCCCTGCGATTCTGCATAAGCGGTATACATATCATTAGGGTCGGGCTGCACCCAAAAACCATCACCGCTATTGATGGCCTTCCACATTCCGTTGCTTACTCCGCCGGCTGCAGCTGAAGGGCCTACCCAACTACCGTTATCCTGCAGACCGCCATAAATATTATATGGTTTACGATCATCTACGGCAGCATGGTAAAACTGACCGACAGGAAGTGATTGTACAAAACTCCAGGTAGCTCCTTTATCCAAACTGATATACACGCCACCATCAGTACCGAGGTAAAGCTGGTTTGTATTAGTAGGATTAATCCACAATGCATGATGGTCGCTATGCACCCATCCGCCTTCATTACTGGCATCGGCAAACGAATAGCCCCCATCACTTGAATAGGAAAATGAAAGAGCAGGACGATAAACCCTTTTGGGGTCTTTCGGGTCAATAACAATGGTAGAAAAATAAAATGGCCGGGATACAACATTGAAAGTGGCGCTTTGCTTTTTCCAGTTTTCACCACCGTCGGCAGAAATATAAAGGCCTGTTTCGTTTGATTCTACAATAGCCACTAAATTTTGTGGTGCACTTGGTGCCACCGTAAAAGCAATTCTTCCGAATGGTTTGGCAGGCAAGCCGTTTTTTATTTCCTTCCATGTTTTACCAGCATCCGTACTTTTCCAGAAACCGCTTCCATTCCCACCGGAGTTGAAACTGTAAGGTTTACGCCGAAACTCCCAGGTAGAAGCATATACAGTATCCGGGTACTGCGGGTCAATTGATACATCTGCACAACCCGCATCTTCGCTGATGTATAAAATTTTCTCAAATGTTTTTCCTCCATCAACAGATTTATATAACCCTCTTTCCTTGCTGCTGCTCCATAATGGTCCGGGCACTGCTACATAAAGTATATTTGTGCTGTTGGGATTAATAACCACTTTGGCAATATGCTCTGTTTTTTCGAGACCCAGTTTTATCCAGTTTTCTCCCGCATCGGTTGATTTATAAATGCCATCACCGATTGAAACAGAATTACGCATATTGCTTTCGCCAGTGGCAGCATAAATTATTTTCGGGTTTATGGGATCAATAGCCAATGCCCCGATGCTTTGGCAATACTTATCAAAGATGGGTTTGAAAGATGCCCCGGCATTGGTGGTTTTCCAGATGCCACCACCAGCGGTACCTACATAAATGGTTTTACCATCCTGTGCAACCCCTTCAATAGCAGTAATACGGCCACTCATTGTACCGGGGCCAAGCCACCGGGCTTCCATCATACCAAATGTGCTGCTGTTGATGGTAGTTTGTGCATATGACAAAGCAGTGGCCACTAAAAACAAGAGCGAAAAAATTATTTTCATTTACATAATTTATTATATGAAAAAATACAATGCCCCGATTTTTCAACCGGGGCATAAATATAATATTATATCATTTGCAATGAATTGAACCAGAAAAATTAGTTTTTGAAAATGGCCTCATCTATTGCTCCATTTATGACAATTTTTGTAATAATCATTTCTCCAAAAGGCAGTGTAATTGACTTGGGAACTACTATTCCTTCGGGCAGTTTTTCGTAATTGCTGTAATTAGTGGTTACTTCTGCTTCCTGGCCATTTGCTTTACGTACCGATACGCTGCGTAGTACATAATTAGTTTTGGTATCAATAAACAAGGTTTCTGGTGCGCCGCCTTTTTTGATAATTTTTATCTTGTAGCACTCTGTACCATCCACTTCATCTTTGCCAATGAGTTCAACAGTATGTCCTTTTGCAGCATAGTCAATAAGATCTCCTTGCGCATCAAGTTGCTCTTGCGATTCAGCAAGATCTTCCGCTGTCATTGCTTCAGGTGCAGCCTGTCCCTGGAAAGGCATAAAATTCCAACCTTGTGCCGGGGTTACTATGCTAAAACCATTCATCCCCATCAGCGATATATCCTGCCGTGAGCCTTTACCATGCAATACAGTTCGTGTTACGGCCACTTCGGCGCCTTGTACCTGCATATTACCTTCCATTTTTATGGAGTTCACTTTTTTCCAGGCTTCTGCCCCGCCAATGGCTTCAATGTTTTTATTAATAATTTCATCTGCGGTTTGTGCCATAGCTGTTGCGGCAACAGCCAAAAAGAGAAAAGAAAATAGTATCCGTTTCATGTGTATAGTTTATATTTTAAAAAATTAGTACGTAAAAGTAAACTTTAGGAGTTTCCAAATAGGTATTTTTAGTGTGAATTAACAAAATAAGCAGATGAAAGGTTCATTTTCAGTTACTGGCCACCTGGTGGATATGTACCAACAGACGATTTACCCGGCTGAAGTGGTTGTATCAGAGGGCAAAATTGCAGCAATTAAACCGATTGCCGAGCCGTCACTTGCCGCCCCACACTTTATCATGCCCGGCTTTATCGACAGCCATGTACATATTGAAAGCTCTATGCTGGTTCCTTCAGAATTTGCCCGCCTGGCTGTGGTACATGGCACAGTTGCTACAGTCAGCGACCCGCATGAAATCGCCAATGTCTGTGGCCTTCAGGGAGTAGAATTCATGATTGAAAATGGCAAAACTGTTCCTTTTAAATTCAATTTTGGCGCCCCCAGTTGTGTGCCCGCCACTATTTTTGAAACGGCCGGAGCATCGCTGGATGCTGGAGATGTTGAAAAACTACTGCAAAGGGATGAAATCAAATACCTGAGCGAGATGATGAATTTTCCAGGCGTATTATTCAAAGACCCGGAAGTGATGCAAAAAATAGCCGCAGCTCACCGGCTCGGAAAACCCGTAGATGGCCATGCTCCCGGTTTAAAAGGTGAAAATGCCCGAAAATATATTGAAGGGATTACTCCCCCTTCAGCGGTTTGGAGGGCTACCGACCATGAATGTTTTACCAAAGAAGAAGCATTGAACAAACTGCAATACGGGATGAAGATCATTATCCGGGAAGGCAGCGCTGCTAAAAATTTTGAAGCGCTGATTGAATTGCTAGCCGATTTTCCTGACCAGATCATGTTTTGCAGTGATGATAAACATCCTGACAGTTTGGTAATCGGCCATATCAACCAGCTATGTGCAAGAGCGGTAGCAAAAGGCATTGATCTTTTTAAAGTATTGAAAGCAGCATGTATAAATCCTGTACTTCATTACAAATTAGATGTGGGTTTATTGAAAGAAGGTGATTTTGCTGATTTTATTGTGGTGAAGGATCTTCAGGAATTTGAGGCCATGCAAACGTATATCAATGGTGAACAGGTAGCAGCGAACGGGATATCCAATATCAACACGGTTAAATCAGGTATTGTCAATAATTTTTCCTGCGCCAAAAAAGAAGTCACCGATTTTGAAATAGCATGGACGGGTGAAACCGAAATCCCTGTCATTGAAGCGCTGGATGGTCAGTTGATCACCAACAGGCTTTCCTTTGCCCCGAAAGTAATGGACGGGAAAATCGTAAGTGATACGGAAAGAGATATTTTAAAAATAGTGGTGGTGAACCGGTATAATAATGCTCCCATTGCTAAAGCTTTTATTAAAAATTTTAACCTGAAAGAAGGAGCGTTGGCTTCTTCAGTGGCGCATGACAGTCATAATATTGTTGCCGTTGGAGTAGATGATGAAAGTATTGCAGCTGCAATCAATCTGGTGATCGAACACAAAGGTGGGGTGAGTTTTTGCAGACCTGACCTGGAGATGATTGTATCCTTACCCGTTGCCGGGCTGATGAGTAATGAGGACGGGTATAAAATAGCGGAGCAATATTCCCTGATAGATGCAGCCGTTAAAGAGTCTGGCTCTACACTGGGCTCTCCCTTTATGACACTCTCCTTTATGGCCTTATTGGTGATACCCACTTTAAAATTGAGTGATAAAGGATTGTTTGACGGAGACCGGTTTGAGTTTGTCGTATGACACTACCTTGCAAAATTTTATTTTAGCTATCTTTATAGTGTGTCAGAAAAAGTAAACCCCATATTTAACAAACGTATTTTCTGGGATGTTGTTTTTGAGAATATCAATTACAACAGCAAAGCTAATTTTGTATTAGAGAGGGTATTTGAAAGGGGGATGTGGATGACATCCGCAATTGCCGCCGGTATTACGGTGATGAAAAAGTTACTGAAGCATTATTAAATGCCAAATTCTTGCCTGAAACAAGAATGTACCTTGCAAGTGTTGTTATCAACAGACCTTTAAAAGATTTCCGATGTTATATCCTGAGACAGTCGAACCCCACACTTTTTCGCTATTAAAACAGTTAATGGAAGTTACTGAACTAAAAGATTTTTCTCTGGTAGGAGGTACAGCATTATCTCTTCTATACGGACACCGGGTCTCAGTAGATGTTGAAGCTTGAAAGGACAAACATGGTTAAGGGTGAAAGAAATTATTGGCAGGAAAGTGAGTGCGTATTTAAAATAGATGCTCAGTGATAAGTGTCTATTTGATTGCGAAGGCTTTAGCTTCGTTTAAAGTTGATTATCTTCCAACTGATTTATTAACTTATGTCTCAATCCCGCCAGCTCGCCGCTATCATGTTTACCGACATAGTCGGATACACGGCGTTGATGGGCAAGGATGAACAAAAAGCATTTGAGTTACTGAATAAAAACCGTGAGATTCAAAAACCAATCATTGAACAATACGGTGGCCGTTGGATAAAGGAATTGGGTGATGGAGTAATGGCCAGTTTCAATACTGTTTCTGATGCAGTTAACGCAGCAATAAAAATTCAGAAAAAATGTAACGCAGATAAAGATTTTCAGTTACGTATTGGTATCCACCTTGGAGAAGTGGTATTTGAAAATGAGGATGTGTTTGGTGATGGAGTGAATATTGCATCAAGGATTCAGGCACTGGCCCCGCCGGGTGGCATCTGGATTTCTGAGTCGGTTCATAATAATGTTGCCAACAAAAATGATATTGACACAGAATTTGTGAAAGTGGAGCATCTTAAAAATGTAAAAGACCCCGTTCGCATTTACCAGGTAAAAGTGGAAGGCGTGGAGGCTCCCCAACCTGTTATTTCAACACTTGAAAAATTGGAAGCAACTGGAAGCAAAACTCAGAAGTATAGAAAGCCTGTGTTATTTTTTATAGGCGCAGTTTTAATTTTAGCATCGGGCTATTTTATTTATAATGGTTTTCAAAAAACTACTAAAGAAAATATTCCTTCAAAAGTTGAAGAAGAAATTGATAAATCTATTGCTGTTCTCCCTTTCGTAAACATGAGCAATGATAAAGACCAGGAATATTTCAGTGACGGGCTTAGTGAAGAACTACTTAATTTATTGGCAAAAATTCCGGAACTAAAAGTGATTGGTCGTACTTCTTCTTTCTCCTTCAAGGGGAAGAATGAAGACCTGCGCATCATTGCTGAAAAATTGGGAGTAGCTCATTTGCTGGAAGGCAGTGTACGCAAAGATGGAAATACAATTCGTGTAACTGCGCAGTTGATAAAAGCAAAAGACGGCTCTCATTTATGGAGTGAAACATATGACCGTGACTTAAAGGGTATTTTTAAATTGCAGGATGAAATAGCCAAGGCGGTTGTATTACAATTGAAAATTAAACTTCTGAAACCAACTGGTTTGGCCTCCGGTAATGCAGAAGCATATAACCTTATACTACAGGGAAATTATTATTACGATAAACTGGATAAAGACAATGTTGCCAAAGCCGTTGATTTTTATAACCAGGCTATAGCCATCGACTCTACCGATGCCCGTGCCTGGGGCCAACTGGCCCATGCCATTTCAAGACAAGCATGGCAAAATTATATTAATCAGAACACGGGTTATGAAAAAGCAAAACAAGCAGCCCTGAAGGCAATATCGCTGGACAACACAGTCGCAATGGGTCACAAGGAACTGGCCGGTGTTAAACTTTATCATGATTTCGATTGGAAGGGTGCAGAAGAAGCTTATCAAACAGCACTTAGCCTTGAACCGCAAAATCCTGATATATTATATGGTATTGGCGGCGGTCTTTATTTCGTAACAGGCCGGTGGAAAGAATCAATCCATGCAATGAAAAAATGTATTGAGCTTGATCCACTCAAGCCGCTTAGTCATTTGAACCTGGGTAACATTCTGAGTCATGCAGGTCGTATTGATGAGGCCAATTCGTATTTTAAAAAAGCACTTGAACTGAACCCACAGTTTCAACGTGCACATATGTATTTAGGCAGAAACTATTTATTGTCGGGGAAATCCGAAATGGCTTTGAAAGAAATGCAACAGGAAAATCTGGAATTGTTCAAAACATTTGGGTTGACCCTGGCCTACCATGCACTTAGCCGCAGCAAAGATGCAGATATTGCACTGAAAGATTTTACTGACAGGTATAAAAATAGCTGGAATTATCTTTTGGCAGAACTTCATGCTTTCCGTGGAGAAAAAGACCTGGCATTCGAGTGGTTGGAAAACGCTTACAGCAAAAAAGATAGTTGGCTGGTTTTTCTTAAAGGTGATCCATTGTTAAAAAACCTGGAAGGTGATCCCCGACTTACCGCTTTTTTGAACAAGATGAATCTACCACTCGATTAGTTTAATTTTAAAAAATGTCACAATCCCGCCAACTCGCCGCCATCATGTTCACCGACATCGTCGGGTACACTGCGTTAATGGGCAAGGATGAACAAAAAGCATTTGAGTTGTTGAAAAAGAACAGGGAAATTCATTTGCAGGCGATTGAATCGCTGAATGGAAAGCTAATTAAAGAATTAGGAGATGGTACACTTTTAAGTTTCTCTGCTGTTTCTGATGCTTTGTTTGCCGCCATGAAAATTCAGCAGGCCTGCATCATTGAAAAAGATATTTCCCTTAGTATCGGTATTCATTATGGTGAAATAATTTTTGAAAATAATGATATTTATGGTGATGCCGTGAATGTAGCTTCCCGGATACAAACATTGGGTGTGCCGGGTTCTATTCTTTTTTCAAAAAAAATTGCTGACGAAATAAAAAATAAATTAGAATTTCAATTGACGTCTTTGGGCTCCTTTGATTTTAAAAATGTGGAAGAACCCATAGAAGTTTTTGCCCTTTCAAATCCCGGGTTTATTGTACCAAGGAAAGAAGACATGAAGGGAAAACTAAAACCTACCGGTAACAAACCAAAAAACAAGAGAAGGTTTTTGATTCCGGCTGCTATCATGGTTTTGCTATTGGCTGTTTTCCTTGTTTTCAAAAAGTCAATTCTTAAAGGAAATGATGTAAATAAAACAATAAAATCACTTGCTATACTTCCTTTTGAAAATATACACAAGGATAGTTCCCTGTCGTACTTAACGGATGGAATTCCTGAAAATCTTATCAACCGTTTTTCTTCTATTGAAGGCATTAAAGTTTTTGCCCGTTCTGCTACCTTTGGTTTGGCCGATTCTGCTAGAGGAATAGAAAGTTTGCACAAACTGCTGAAAACAGATCTGGTATTAACCGGACGTTTGCAAAAAACAGAAGATGGTTATTTTTTAAACTGTGAATTGGTTGATGCCGCTAATCAAAACCAGCTTTGGGGCAATAAATTTCAATTAAACATTAATGATGTTTCCCCCACTGAAGCAGCCATTACCGAATCTTTAATTGACGCTTTGAAAATCCGTTTGACCGGCAATTCAAAACCGGGGCAAGAAAAAAAAGTAGTGAACCCCGAAGCTTATGGGGAGTATCTGAAAGGAAGATATCTAAGTTATGGATCCACAGCAGAAGAATCAGAAAAAGCATTAGCGCATTTCAGGGAAGCTATCAGGATAGATCCTAAATATGCTACGGCTTACGCAGCCATTGCTAATGAAAAAATAGTTCAGGGACTTTTTTCAACAGCCAGTAAAAATGAAATTATAAATGAAGCAAGAACTGCCCTTGAAGCTGCTAAAGCATTGGATCCGGGACTGGCTGAAATTTATACTTCAGAAGGGGCATTAAAATTTTATTATGACTGGGATTGGCAGGGAGCGGTGGCATCTTATAAAAAAGCATTGGAACTGGATCCCGGTAATGCCACCATTTATATCAGGTATTCCACTACATTAGCTGACGTAGGCCGGTATAAAGAAGCGTTACCCCTTGCTGATAAAGCTGTAGAACTGGATCCGGTATCTATTTCCAGTTTGCATAACCTGGGATGGTGTAACGTGCTAGCTGGTAATTATAAAAAAAGTACTGAAGCATTTGGCAAAGCGCTGGAGCTGCACCCCAATTGGGTTTGGGGCTATATTAAAAAAGCGTATGGACATATTTTCCTCAATGAATTCGATAAAGCATTACCGCTGGCTGAAAAGGCTGAACAATTATTCAAAGACGGATGGGGATCGGAGTTACTACAGGTTACATTAGCATTTATTTATACTAAATGCAATCAAAAAGAAAAAGCAGATGCAGTCATTAACCGGTTTCTAAAATATGCCGCTGAAAATACAGTGAAAGACCCCTTTACATTGTCTTCCATTTATCAGGCAAAAGGCGACTATAAAAAAGCAATTGAATGGGAAGAAAAAACGATAGAAGCAAAATCTCCTTCTGCTTATTTAATGAACCTTCCCTTGTTTTATGATAAAAAATTTTTTGAAAGCCCGGAGCACCAGCAAATATTAAGAAAAATGGGATTTGTGAAATAGGAGTTGTGTTAAACGAAAGAAAAAATATCTTCAAAACTCAACCCTTAAATTATTAAAGTCTTAATCTCGCCAGCCCGCCGCCATCATGTTCTCCGGTATGATTTTTATTTATTTGAATTAGCTCCCCAACTTTCACATTCCCTTAATAAGCAAACAAGGCAGTTTCCGCATCTAATTCGTAGATAACATAGATCCCCGTGAGGGCAGGCAGGTGTAGACAGGACAGGGATCGGAAACGTTAAAGCTCCTGGTATGAAAAAACATTTACACATCTCCGCCGCCTTCGATCAACCAGAATTTATCCAGAACCTGGTAGAACGGTTAGCCTACCGCCGGTATGAGCTCGGCTATGGTAACGAAAGAATGCCCGTTGGCCTAAAGGCTTTGGAAACCTCTTCTACAGAGACCTATGTAAGTGGTACCATGGCCATCGACTTCCCTATCGATACAGCATCCGGCGAAGAAAGGATCAATATGCCTTTTATCACCTGCTTCCTGTTTACCTGTATCAAAGGCAAAACAGATCCTTACCAGTTGATTTGGAGCAGTTCCATGAATTAGTTTTGGCCACAACTTGTCCCGTCCGAAGGCGGGAGAAAACACAGATTTGAGCAGATTAAATAAATTATCAGCTAAATTTCTGACCTGGTTAGACATTCACCCTACTTTTTAACCTGCCTTTACTGCCATTCACCGACTTACAGGGGCATAGTACCCATTCTCTATTGACTGTTCACTATTCCCCCCATAGATTTGATTAAAATTTGAACGAAATGAGAGATCTGAGGGAATTTAAAGAGCGGCAAAAACGGCGTTGTGAGGAACGATATGATCGCCAGCGCAGCAAGCATGGTCATATCTGGACAGGTATTTTTATCCTGCTGATCGGTATTGCGGCTTTGGTGCGGGTAGCGGTTCCGGATCTGCCGCCCCTTCTATTCAGCTGGCAA
This sequence comes from Bacteroidota bacterium, assembly GCA_034408705.1. Lineage (GTDB taxonomy): Bacteria > Bacteroidota > Bacteroidia > Chitinophagales > Chitinophagaceae > JJ008. The sequence goes on along the minus strand of JAWXCO010000186.1, from coordinate 24,103 downwards.
AGTTTCCTGATAGCCCTGGGTGTTTTTAGCGGCATCAAACATGGGTTTAAAGGAGGCAGCTGGTTTTTACTCATCCTGATCGGTGTTGGTTTCCTCTTCCGGGATGTGTATCCTGACCTGGCCATCCGTCGTTATATCTGGCCTATAGTGTTTATCGTCATCGGTATGTTTATCATTTTCAGGCCCCGCAGGTCAAACTGGTCACAATCATCCTGGTGGGATGAAAAAAAAACTAAGGCTTCGGCACAAGGGGCTGTGATCCTGGATGAAGAAGAATCCTGGAGCCAGGATGATTATATAGATACCACTTCCATATTTGGCGGCGCCAAAAAGAATATTCTTTCTAAAGATTTTAAGGGCGGGGACATTGTCAACATTTTTGGAGGCACTGAGTTAAATCTTACCCAGGCAGATATCAAGGGAACCGTGATAATCGAGATCACGACAGTTTTTGGAGGAACTAAACTGATCGTTCCATCCAACTGGGAAGTAAAGTCGGAAGCCGTTACCATTTTTGGTGGTCTGGAAGATAAACGCAACATGCAAACCATTACAGACAATCCTGAAAAAATACTGGTGCTGAAAGGAACCGTGATATTCGGCGGAATTGATATTAAAAGTTTTTGAAAACACGGAGTGGGGAATGGCAAGTAGTGAATGGGATTCTACAGCACCGGCATTCATCCAGGTATTAATATTTTACTTTCCTGAAACCGTCCCTGCTAAACCAATTAACCAACAACCGATATGAACTGGTATCTCACAAAAATGGTCTTTCGCATTATCTGTGGCGATGGTAACCATACCGCACAATTTGATGAACAACTTCGCCTGATTGCAGCAGGTAGTAAAGAAGAAGCTTTTCATAAAGCACAGTTGCTGGGTGCCAAAGAGGAAGAAATGTTCTTTAACCGTACACAGCAACTGGTGCAATGGCAGTTTATCAGCGTTAGTGAACTTTACCAGCTCCAGGAGTTGATCGATGGAGCTGAACTGTATTCAAGAATTGAAGAAACAGAAAACGCTGATGCTTACCTGCACATCATTCATAAAAAAGCAGAGCAGATACGTTTTGGAAGTACCCTTGAAATGCTGAACCTGGCCTGAGATGTCCACTTCACCCCTGTCCATATCAAGATTCCGCATCATCTTCATCATCTGCTGGCTGGTGATGGTGGCTGATAATATTATGGTACTCCAGTTCTTTGGATTACCCTGGAAAGCAGCCATTATTGACAGTGCGATCGCCAATACCCTGCTGCTGCTGGCCTGCCTGCTGGTCATGAATACCCTGCGGTATTATCTTCCAAAAGGGCAACAGTATATCAATATATTTTCGATCTGTCTTTTTTTAACCATCGTATGGTTATTGTTAACAAAATGGTTGCTTGGAATTTCATTGGACCACTATGAAGGTTATTCCGATCTGCTGTATCGTTCCCTGTCCATCCGTTTCAGCATTGCCTTTCTCTTATTAGGCTGTGTGACCATGATGAGCATTCTCTGGTATAATCAGCAGGAACAAAAAGAAAAGGAAGAACGAAAAATTGATGCGGAAAAATTAGCCCGGGAAGCAGAACTGTTTAAACTACGACAACAATTACAGCCACACTTTTTATTCAACAGTTTAAACTCGATCAATGCCCTGATTGGTAGCCGCCCGGCAGAAGCCCGGAAAATGGTACAACAGCTGTCTGACTTTTTACGGGGTACGATCAAAAAAGAGGAAACGCAATGGGTAACCCTCCAGGAGGAGTTACAATACCTGCAATTATACCTGGATATTGAAAAAGTAAGATTCGGAAACCGGCTGGCAACTGAAATAGAAGTGGCCGAAGATATAAAGCAGTTGAAACTTCCTGCCCTGTTGTTACAACCAATCGTGGAAAATGCGATTAAGTTTGGGCTCTATGATACAACGGGTGATACCGTAATACGCCTGTATGCCCATACCGAAGAAGACAACCTGGTGATCAAGGTACAGAACCCCTTTGACCCTGAAACCTCTTCTCCAAAGATGGGAACGGGATTTGGCCTGAAGTCGGTGCAGCGAAGATTATATTTATTATTCGCCCGAACCGATCTGTTGACAACTGAAGCCCTGCCTTCCGAAAAGGGAGGAAAAGAAAATATCTTTACAACCAAAGTGAAAATTCCACAAGTGTCTGACACCTCAAAGGGTGTCTGACACGTTGAAAAAAGTGTCGGCACCCAATATGTGTCAGACAGCCTGTAAAAAACTATAAACAAAAAGACTCCTTAAAAGGTGTCAGACAATTATGAAAGTACTTATCATCGACGACGAACCCCTGGCAAGAAGTATCGTCAACGAATACCTGCAGAATCATCCGCAACTGGAACTGGTACAGGAATGCGGGGATGGGTTTGAAGGTTTAAAAGCAATTCAGCAACATCAGCCAGACCTGATCTTTCTTGATATCCAGATGCCAAAAATTACAGGCTTTGAAATGCTGGAATTAGTAGAACAGCCACCGGCTGTCATTTTTACAACGGCTTTTGATGAATATGCCATCAAAGCTTTTGAAGCACATGCGGTAGATTATCTGCTCAAACCTTTCAACCAGGAACGGTTTGATAAAGCTATTGCTAAATGGAATGATCAAAAAGCCAACAGTACAGAAAAAGCCACACAGGATCTGCTGGAATCAGCTGCCTTATCGCCCTCCCAGAGCCAACGCATTGTGGTGAAGAACGGGAGCAAAATAAAGATCATCCCCGTTCATGATGTTTTCTACCTGGAAGCAGCGGATGATTATGTAAAAATTCATACCCCGGAAGGATATTTCCTGAAGAATAAGACAATGAGTCATTTTGAACAGTCATTGGATGGAGAGCAGTTTGTCCGTTCACACCGGTCGTATATTGTAAATGTGCAGCAGATCACAAGGATTGACCCGTATGAAAAAGATAACCATGTAGCGATCCTCCGCTCGGGGGCCAAAGTACCGGTTAGCCGTAGTGGTTATGGCAAGCTGAAAGAGGTGCTGGGGCTTTAATAATATTTGATATTTCTTTCACCGCTGAGAACAGGAGGACGCTTAGGTAACGCTGAGTGTCTCTGCGAAAACTCTCTATTGCCTGCCTGCCTGCCCCTAGGCAGGTTCTCTGCGGTAATAATTCAACTTTCCCGGCCTATCAAGAATTCATTCCCCAAATACCTCAATTGTTGATTCAGAAGATTTTATCTACATTTAGACAGCATTTCAGTCAACACCCCACTCTACAGAAAACTGGCAATATCTACTCCTACTGACCAACCAGCTTCATTTCTAATAATTCATATTTGTTATGGTTAAAGACGCATTACGTATAGCCGAGCTTGAAAAATTACTGGCAGAAAAAACGGCTGAGTTAATTCAACAGGGAGAAGAACTCTCCGTGATAAACAGTGTGCAGGAAGCACTGGCAAGGGAAATGGATATGCAGGCCATTTATGATCTGGTGGGAAACAAGATTCAGGAACTTTTTGATGCCCAAGCTGTTATCATCGCCACCTTTGATTACGAAGCAGGCACTGAAATTTTTAATTATACAATTGAGAATGGTGAAAGATTTTACCTTAATCCACGCCCATTTGATAAATTAAGACAGCATCTGATAAAAACAAGGCAAAAGGTTTTAATTAATACAGCTGAAGAAGCATTTGACTGGTTTGGAAAAGATGTATTACCCGGAACAAAATATATGAAATCGGGTGTGTTTGTTCCCCTTATCACCAGCGAAAAAATTACCAGTTACGTCAGTTTACAAAATGTAGATAAGGAAAATGCTTTCAGTGATTCAGAAGTCCGGTTGTTAGAAACACTGGCGAATAGCATGAGTACGGCTTTGCTAAATGCCCGCCTGCTGAAAGAAACTGAACAACGTACTGCTGAACTGGCCGTAATAAACAGTGTGCAAGAAGGACTGGCAAAAGAATTAGACATACAGGCAATCTATGATCTTGTTGGTAATAGAATCCGGGAACTCTTTGATGCACAGGTAGTAGGTATCGCCACTTTCGATCATGAAAAGGCAACTGAACATATTCATTACCTGATCGAAAAAGGCGAACGGTATTATCCTACTCCAAAACCGATCAATTCATTAAGAAGGCATATTATCACAAGCCGTGAAAAACTGGTGATCAATAAGAGTTTTGCAACAGTTGCTGATACATTTGGGATTAAACCGGTGCCTGGCACACAACAGCCAAAATCCGCTGTATATGTTCCCATGTTAATCGGTGACAAGATCACTGGTTATGTCAGTCTCCAGAATATCGATAAAGAAAATGCATTCAGCGAATACGATTTGAGATTATTAGAAACACTGGCAAACACGATGGGAGTAGCATTGGAAAATGCAAGACTCTTTGATGAAACAACAAGGCTGCTGAAAGAAACCGAACAGCAAAAAGCTGAACTGGGTGTTATCAACAGTGTACAGGAAGGACTAGCCAAGGAACTGGATATGCAGGCTATTTATGACCTGGTTGGTGATCGTATCCGGGAGTTATTTAATGCTCAGGCAGTAGTAATTGCCACTTTCGATCATGAAACAGCTACAGAACATTTCAAATACATCATTGAAGACGGACAGCGGTTTTATCTTGCCTCACGACCTTATGATAAATTAAGGCAACACCTGATAATTAACCGGGAGAAAATTGTAATTAGTACAAATTATGCCGAAGCATATGGCAAGTTTGGTCTGAAAACATTGCCGGGAACAAATATGACTAAGTCAGGTGTATTTGTTCCATTGATTATTGGTGATAAGGTTAATAGCTATATCAGTTTACAAAATAATGAAACGGAAAATGCTTTCAGTGAATCGGATATTCGCCTGCTCGAAACATTGGCCAATAGTATGAGTGTAGCATTGGAAAATGCAAGACTCTTTGATGAAACTACCCGACTGCTAAAAGAAACTGAACAGCGTACCGCAGAATTAGCCGTAATCAATAGTGTGCAAGAAGGCCTGGCACATGAACTGGACATGAAAGCCATTTACGATCTGGTAGGAAATAAAATACGGGAAGTATTTGATGCACAGGCTGTTATTATCGCCACTTTCGATCATGAAACGGGAAGTGAGAAATTCAATTATCTCTTTGAAAAAGGAGAACTATTCCATCCAACGCCGCGGCGTTATGATAAACTGCGTTATCAGCTTATCATGTCAAAACAGAAAATTCTGATCAATAGCAATGCAGAGCAGGCATTTGCTGAATTCGGATTGAAAGTAGTCTCGGGTACAGAATTGCCGAAATCATTGTTATTTGTACCATTGATTGTAGGAAATAAAGTCACCAGTTATGTAAGCCTGCAAAATTTAGATAAAGAAAATGCTTTCATCGATTCCGATGTTCGGTTGTTAGAAACGTTGGCCAATAGCATGAGTGTAGCATTGGAAAATGCAAGACTGTTTGATGAAACCAATCGCCTGTTAAAAGAAACAGAGCAACGAAATGCTGAACTGGCAGTCATCAACAGTGTACAGGAAAGCCTGGTGGCACAAATGGATATTAAATCGATTTATGATTTGGTAGGAGAAAAAATCCGTGAAATATTTAATGCCCAGGTAATTGATATCGTTACCTATGATCGCAGCAAAAACCAGATAGAAGATCAATATTCTTTTGAAAAAGGCGACAGAACATTGGTAAGTGCAAGAGAGCCGAAAGGTTTTAGAAAGCATGTAATTGAAACATCGGAATTATTACTGCATAATTCGAATGTAGAACAGGCAATGAGGGATTTTGGTAATGAAATACTGATTGGTGAAACGCCAAAATCGCAGATTTATGTGCCGATGATTGCAGGAGGCAAAGTAAAAGGAGTAATCAGTTTACAAAATCTTGATCATGAAAACGCATTTACTAATTCTGATGTAAACCTTATTACCACCCTGGCCAATAGTATGAGTGTGGCATTGGAAAGTGCAAGGCTCTTTGATGAAACAACCCGCCTGCTGAAAGAAACCGAACAGCGTACCGCTGAACTTTCCGTAATTAATAGTGTGCAGGATGGCCTTGCCCGTGAACTGGATATTAAAGGCATTTATGATTTGGTAGGAGAAAAGATGAGAGAGATTTTTAATGCCCAGGTAATTGATATTGTAACGTATGATAAAAATACTAATCGTATAGAGGATTGCTATTCTTATGAAAAAGGGAACCGCACACTATTAAGAGCAAGGGAACCAAAAGGTTTCAGAAAGCATGTTATTGAAACTGTAAAACCACTTGTTATCAATAAGGGACTTGATAAGCAAAGAGAAAAATATGGCCAGGAAGTCATCGTTGGAGAAGGAGCAAAATCAATTGTACTGGTACCCATGATTGCAGGTGGTGAAGTGACCGGCGTTATCAGTTTACAAAACCTTGACCAGGAAAGTGCTTTTTCTGATTCTGACATCAACCTCTTAACAACCCTTTCCAACAGTATGAGTGTGGCATTGGAAAGTGCACGATTGTTTGATGAAACCAATCGCCTGCTAAAAGAAACTGAACAACGAACAGCAGAGCTTGCAGTGATTAATAGTGTACAGGAAGGACTGGCGAAAGAACTCGATATGCAGGCCATTTATGAAATGGTTGGAAACAAAATCCAAAAAGTGTTTAATGCACAGGCTGTACTTATCTGCACCTTTGATCATGAAAAGGGGTTAGAATATTTTAACTATCATATTGAAAAAGGAGAAATATCTTATCCTGAACCCCGTAAGTATGATAAACTAAGAAAGCATCTGATTGAAACACGGGAAAAAATTTACATTAATGATCATAATGAAACAACCGCTGCTAAATTTGACATGAAAGTGGTACCGGGTACAGAACTTCCCAAATCACTTTTATTTGTGCCTCTTGTTTCAGGTGATAAGGTAAAGAGTTATGTAAGTCTGCAGAATATTACCACAGCAAATGCATTTTCTGAAAGCGATATTCATTTACTGGAGACATTAGCAAATAGTATGAGTGTGGCATTAGAAAATGCCCGCCTCTTTGATGAAACCAACCGCCTGCTGAAAGAAACCGAACAACGTACTGCAGAACTGGCCGTGATAAATAGTGTGCAGGACGGCCTGGCAAAAGAACTGGACATGCAGGGCATTTATGACCTGGTCGGTGACAGAGTTCAGGAACTGTTTAACGCCCAGGCTGTAATCATTGGCAATTTTGATCTCACAGATAAGATAGAACACTTCAACTATGTATTTGAAAACGGGGAGAAAGTCACCATCGATTCCCGGCCAATTAATAAATTGCGCCAGCTACTGATTGATAAAAAGCATACCATTTATATAGCAACAGAAGAACAGGCAAGTAAGGAATATGGAGTAACCGCCATAGCTGCTACCGAAATGCCCAAGTCCCTGTTATTTGTGCCGCTTCTTTCGGGAAATACAATCAAAGGTTATGTTAGTCTTCAAAATATGGATTCAGAAAATGCATTTTCTGAATCCGATATCCGACTGCTGGAAACACTGGCCAATAGTATGAGTGTGGCTTTGGAAAATGCAAGATTATTTGATGAAACTAATCGCCTGCTGAAGGAAACTGAACAACGTACTGCAGAACTTGCAGTCATTAATAGTGTGCAGGAAGGGCTGGCAAAAGAGCTGGATATGCAGGGTATTTATGATTTGGTGGGTGATCGTTTATGCGAATTATTCCCTGATACACAGACATTGGTTATCCGGACATTTAATCATGAAGCTGAAATGGAAAATTTTCATTATGCCATTGAAAAAGGAGAACGTTTTCCAATTGACTCAAGACCATTTATCTGGGCCAGTAAACATTTGATAGTTGATCACAAGCCCATACACATCAATGAAAACTATTTGGAAACTTCAAAAAAATATGGCGGAACCGGTGTTACAAAAGGTCAACCGCCTAAGTCAGCAGTTTTTGTTCCAATGATTGTAGGTGATATTGTTAAAGGTTCCGTTAGTTTACAGAACGTAGACAAGGAAAATGCATTCACCGATTCTGACCTCAGGCTGTTAACTACAATTACTAATAGCATGAGTGTAGCACTCGAAAATGCAAGACTCTTTGATGAAACCAATCGCCTGTTGAAAGAAACCGAGCAACGTACCGGAGAATTGGCCGTCATCAACAGTGTACAGGAAGGGCTTGTCAGGGAAATGGATATCAATGCGATTTATGAACTGGTAGGTGAAAGACTCTGCAATCTCTTTAACACACAGACAGTATTAATCAGGACGTTTGAGCATGAAACACAAATGGAAGAATGGCGTTATGTAATTGAAAAAGGGGAAAGGCATTATAGCGACCCCCGGCCTTTAATCTGGGCCAATCGTCACCTTATTGAAAACCGTAAACCAATTATCATTAATGAAAATTACCTGGAAACTTCAAAAAAGTACGGGGGCTCAGGTGTTTCCAAGGGATTACCGCCCAAATCGGGAATTTTTGTACCTATGATAGTAGGCGATGTGGTAAAAGGTTCTGTTAGCCTTCAAAATGTAGAAAATGAAAATGCTTTCAGTGAATCAGATCTGCGGTTGCTGACCACCCTCACTAACAGCATGAGTGTTGCTCTCGAAAATGCCCGGCTATTTGACGAAACCACTCACCTGCTAAAAGAAACAGAACAACACAAGGCCGAATTGGCCGTCATCAATAGTGTACAGGAAGGGCTGGTGCGGGAAATGGATATGAAAGCGATTTATGACCTGGTGGGTAACAGGATATGCCAGCTTTTCGATACACAAACAGTGCTAATCAGGACGTTTGACCATAAAACAAAAACCGAGGAATGGCAATTTGTTATCGAAAAAGGTGAAAGATTTTATAGTAAACCCCGGCCATTCAATTGGGCTAACCAACTGCTAATAAAAACAAAACAGTCTTTATTTATCAATGAAAACTATGCAGAAATTGCTCAACAGCATGGAGGAGCAGGCGTAACAAAAGGATTACCACCCAAGTCGGCTGTATTTGTACCGATGGTCGTAGGTGACATTGTTCGTGGCTCCGTTAGCCTTCAGAATGTAGAAAAAGAAAATGCATTCAGCGAAGCCGACTTAAGACTATTGACCACACTCACCAATAGCATGAGTGTAGCACTTGAAAATGCAAGGCTGTTTGATGAAACGACTCTTTTACTGGCAGAATCAAAACAAAGAGCTGCAGAGTTAAGCACCGTAAATAGCATTAGCAAAGGATTAGCTTCGCAATTAAATACCGATGATCTGATAAGTATGGTTGGCGACCAGTTAAAAGATTTGTTTAAAGCCAATATTGTTTACCTGGCTTTATTAGATAAAAAAACAAATATTATAAGCTTCCCTTATCAATACGGCGATAATATGGCACCACTGAAACTGGGTGAAGGGTTAACATCAAAAATTATATTGACCGGTGAACCACTCCTTCTAAATAAAGATTTGCAGGAACAAAGAAAGCAGATGGGTGTTCAACTAATCGGGGTTGAGTCGGCCTCGTATCTCGGTGTTCCCATACCAGTCGGCGAAGAAAATATTGGTGTACTCAGTGTGCAAAGTACCGAGCAGGAGAACAGGTTTAATGAAAGCGATATGCGGCTTTTATCTACCATCGCATCTTCAGTAGGTGTTGCATTAAACAATGCCACCCTTTTTGAAGATGTAAAACTGGCAAAAATGGAAGCAGAAACGGCTAGTAAGGCCGCTGAAAAAGCAAACGATGCCAAGAGTGCATTCCTTTCTACTGTAAGCCATGAGTTAAGGACACCACTTACTTCTGTGCTGGGCTTTGCCAAAATCATCCGGAAAAGATTAGATGAGAAAATATTTCCCATTGTTGATAAATCTGATAAGAAAACTGAAAAGACCATCAGCCAGATCTCTGAAAATCTGCAGGTAGTTATATCAGAAGGGGAAAGGCTTACCCATCTTATTAATGATGTACTGGACCTTGCCAAAATTGAAGCCGGTAAAATGGAGTGGAACCAGGAAAATGTTTCTATGCCGGAAGTAGCAGAACGGGCCATTGCCGCCACCACGTCGCTATTCGATCAGAAAGCATTGAAGCTGATCAAACAAATTGATACCGACCTTCCGGAAATTACCGGCGATAAGGATAAACTAATACAGGTTATTATCAACCTTATTTCTAATTCAGTGAAGTTTACTGATAAAGGCTCTATTACCTGCCGGGTGTACCAGGAAAAAGATGAACTCATGGTCAGCATCACGGATACTGGTATTGGTATTGCTCCCGGAGATTATGGTGCTGTGTTCGAACAATTTAAACAGGTGGGTGGTGATACACTGACTGATAAGCCGAAAGGAACCGGTTTAGGTCTTCCTATTTGTAAAGAAATAGTGGAGCACCATGGCGGAAGGATATGGGTAGAAAGTGAAGTGGGCAAAGGCAGTACTTTCTCTTTTGCCTTACCAATTAATAAAATAACTGCCCCTGCGAGGCCACTGCACCTCGATGACCTGGTAAAACAATTAAAAGAACAGGTGGCCCATTCACAATTAAATATCATCGGACAGGCATCTAATATTCTGATTGTGGATGATGACGATTCCATCCGTTCTTTATTAAATCAGGAACTGGGAGATGCCGGCTATCATATTGAAGAAGCCAGCAACGGAAAAGAAGCATTGGAAAAAGTAAGGGCCAATCGTCCCGACCTCATCATCCTCGACATTATGATGCCGGAAATGAATGGGTTTGATGTAGCCGCTGTTTTGAAGAATGACCCGAACACCATGGATATACCCATCATTGTGCTATCGGTGGTGCAGGATAAAGCAAGAGGTTTCCGTATTGGTGTAGACAGGTATTTGACAAAACCAATTGATACTAACCTCCTTTTTAATGAGATTGGCAGTTTGCTGGAACAGGGCAAATCAAAAAAGAAAGTAATGATTGTAGATGAAGACTCCGGGGCAGTTAAAACATTGACGGATGTATTGACCACAAAAGGATACGAAGTGACAGAGTCAGTAGAAAAAGAACTGGTAGAAAAAGCAATCGCCCATCAGCCGGACATCATTATCATTAACTCTGCTTTAAGTGGTAAACATGATATTGTGCAAACATTGCGTTTTGAAAAGGGATTGGAGAATGTTTTGTTTGTTGTTTATCAGTAAGAAGAGAAGTTCGAAGTTCGGAGTTCTGGGTTCAGCGTTATAAGTGGCCTGAATCAATAATCCGAAGAAATGCCAGTAATAGGGAAATAAAATATAAACCATTGAAATCTGAAGGGTTAAAATAATAAAAAAATAAAAAATGGAACAGAAAATCTTAATCGTAGATGACGAAGCACATATCCGGATGCTGATAGGGCAAACGCTGGAAGAACTGGAAGATGACGGTGTGGAATTTTTAACGGCCGAGAATGGGGAAATTGCATTGGAAATTATTCAAAAAGAAAATCCGCAATTGGTATTCCTGGATGTGATGATGCCCAAGATGAACGGTATGGAAGTATGCCGCCGGGTAAAAAAAGATTTGGGGATGGATAAAGTATTCATCGTATTACTGACCGCTAAAGGACAGGAAACAGACCGCCAAAAAGGATTAGATGTTGGTGCCGATGTATATATGACCAAACCCTTCGACCCCGAAGTACTGCTGAATAAGGCAAGGGAAGTTTTAGGTATTTCCTAATTTTTTTAATTCCAGAGCATTTAATAAAATGACTGCCGGTTTATAAAAATAAAATTATTTGGAAATGGATACAAATAAACCACATAGACAAATAGGACACAATAGAAAGTCACACATAGCCTATCTATGTGAGACCTATGTTCCTACATTCCTATGTGGTAAAAAAAAGTTGTTATAAACAGGCTATCAGTTAAATTAATAATCCGTATCAAATTCTAACACTTCAATCAGGCATGGCGCACGCAACATTAAAATCATTACTGGGAAAAAGAAGCGAAACAACTGCCTGGCTGCAGCAGTGGACAGCAACAACAAAATCCGACATTGTTGTGGAAGATGCGCAGCATACTATTTTATTCGGTATAGCACTAACCAATGAACAGCCCTCTTACCCCGTAACATTAGATGGTGAAATTTCAGGTTACGTAAAAGGAGATGAAAATGCTACCGTCATGGCCAGCCTCTTATCATTAATGCTGCAAAAAGAGGCTGAGAAAAAAAAGCTGGGAACAGAAGTATTGAGTTTGTACCAGGAATTAAATGTTATCTATAATTTTTCAGAAAAATTAACCGAAACTATTGATCCGGATGTAATTGCCCAATTAACCTTAGAGCAGGCAATGCATTCTATCGCTTCACATAGTGGGGTAATTGTATTGTGGGATGAAGAGACAAGGCAATTAACAATACCTGCGGCTGCAGGAGAACCACTTTTTAATAAAGAACGTCTTAGTACCAACAGTGGTATTCTAGTCAAAATTGGACTGAGTGGTCAATCCGAAATTATGAGTGATTTGTCGGTACTGAAGGAAAAAGATATTATTACTTCCGAAGTACAATCAGTTATCTATGCTGCCATGAAAGTGAAGCACCGGATTCTGGGTGCAATTATTTTAGGCGGTATAAAGGTGGAGCAATATTCAGCAGGTCATCTCAAGTTACTCGTTACATTGGCACTACAATCTGCTACGGCTATTGAAAGTGCGATGCTCTATGAAAAAAATATACGGGAGGTACGGGAAAGAGAAGAAGCAATTCTTCGCATTCATGAAGTAACCAAAAAATTTGTACCGAATGAGTTTATCCGTTTATTAGGGAAAGAAACATTAACCGATGTAAAGTTGGGTGACCAGGCGGAAAAGATAGTAACCGTGTTATTTACTGATATCCGGGATTTCACCACCTTGTCAGAAAAAATGACACCGGATGAAAATTTCCGGTTTGTGTCTTCCTTCAATGAAAGGCTGGGACCAGTTATCCGGTCTCATCATGGGTTCATCAACCAATATCTCGGCGATTCTATCATGGCCATATTTCCCCGTCAGGCAGATGATGCACTAAACGCAGCAGTAGGTATGCAAAAAGCGGTACATGAATTAAATCTGGAACGACAAATACAGGGACTGCCATTAATAAGGGCCGGCATAGGTATGCATACGGGGCCATTAATCATGGGAATAACCGGTGATGAAAACCGGTTGGATGCAGCTACTATTTCTGATACAGTAAACACAGCCGCACGGATTGAAAGCCTTACCAAATACTACCGGTCGCCTTTACTATTAAGTAGTGAAACACTCCGCCAGGTAAGTGACCACAGCCCCTATCATTTAAGACATTTAGGTAAAGTGCAATTGAAGGGCAAAAATAATCTCCTCAGTATTGTAGAATGTATCGATGGCTACCCTATTGAAGATCTCGAAAAGAAACTGAAAACACTCTCCCATTTTAGCGAGGCCATGAATTACTATCTCAATCAGCGTTTCGAAAATGCAATACAGTTGTTTCAACATATTATTGCAGCAGATCCGAATGATCTCACCGCTATCTTTTTTATGGAAAATGCTTCAAAGTATGACAGAAACGGTGTTCCTGAAAACTGGACCGGTGCAGAAGAGATGTTAACTAAATGATAGCATGTACTACCGGATAATACTTAATGCTTGTGCCGTCTTTGGAGTATGCCCCCGGATGCTTCTTTAATAGTGCTGGCAAAAACAAATGCCTTCGGGTCCACATCATACACGAGGTTTTTAAGCTTTCTTATTTCAAGCCGGCTAATAACAGTGAATATAATATCACAATCCGTACTTACTTCAAAATTGCCGGGTAAAAAACCCCGTTGCCCTTTATACACAGTGATACCCCGTCCTAATTTATTCACCAGCTCGTATTTAATCGTTTCGCTTTCTGCCGAGATGATAGTAACCCCTGTATGAGCCTGCAACCCTTCTACTACATAATCAATACTGCGGGTGGCGGCGAAATAAGTGAGTATTGAATACAATGCATTGGTAACACCAACTTCAATTGCAGCAATGGTGAAAATGACAATGTTAATTCCCAGGATAATTTCTGTTATGGTAAAAGAAGTTTTCTTTAATGTATATAAGGCAAGTACTTCAATTCCATCCAGTGCTGCACCAGCTCTCATAACCAACCCAATTCCTATTCCCAGAAAAACGCCGCCAAATATTGAAATCAGCAATTTGTCAGAGGTAACTGCATAATTAGGAATCAGTACCAGGCAAACAGCCAGTAATAACACACTGATAAATGTTTTGAAGGCAAAACTTTTCCCCACCGAAAAATAACTTATAATAACTAGAGGCAGGTTAAATAATACGATTACCAAGCCAAGATTGAAATGGTAAATCTCATGTACCAGCAATGATATACCGGTAACGCCACCATCAAAAAAATGGTTGGGTACTAAAAATTCTTTTAATGCAAAGCTTGCAATAACAACACCCAGTAAAATAAAAAAAGCATCTTGAATATTCTCTGAGAAGCTTGGCTTGTGTATGTGTGAATGTGTTGCCTTTAAAGTTGATTTTATTTCCTGTAATGTAAATTGTTTTTTAGCATCCCCTGCCCGTTTAGCGGTTTGCGTAAAATAAGTATGGGTAGATAAAAAATCCGCTTGCTTTATCAGCCATTCATTTCTTGTTTTTACAAAACCAGTTTTCTTAAACTCTGCAAATATCTTTTCCGCAGTAACTCCATACGTTTCTGTACTAAGATAAAATAAATCTGCATCACAAAGATATTTTCCTAATTCAGTCGAAGGTGATTGAGGTAATTTTGTAGCCATTATCATTTGGCAAATGGCTTCTACCTGTTCGGGATTGTAATCATATCCAGGCAGGTATTTTTTGGCCAGTTTGCAGGAAATTTCTTCGTGCTTGTTATGATTTTCCAAAAAACCTGCATCATGAAATAAGGCCGCAGTTCTTAGTAACTGAAGTTCTTCGCCAGCTATCCCTTCCTCTTTCGCAAGGTACTCAGCTGCTGCAATTACATTTTTGGTATGCTCTGCATTATGATAGGTAAGCCAGGAAGGTAATTCCCTCTCCAATTTATATATCAGGAACGAATAAGCCTGTTCGTATTGCATTACCACAAATAATTAGTACAATTAATCCATTACTTCAAAAGTCAACATCGGGTTTGCTTTATTTTTCAAGTTAACCACTCCTACCTTCCGGCAATTAAATGACTGCTTCACTTTTTCAAATGATGATTCATTAATGATAATTTGACCGGGGCCGGCAACAGACTGTAACCGTTGTGCAATATTGACCACATCGCCAATCACCGTGTAATCAAGCCGACGCAGTTCAGCTGAGCCGATATTACCGGAAATCATTTCTCCACTATTTATCCCAATGGAAACTTTCGGTGAAAAGAACACTTCAACTTGCTCAGTACTTCCTG
The DNA here is from genome assembly GCA_034408705.1 of Bacteroidota bacterium. Classification (GTDB taxonomy): domain Bacteria; phylum Bacteroidota; class Bacteroidia; order Chitinophagales; family Chitinophagaceae; genus JJ008. Next base: position 8,745 of record JAWXCO010000186.1, on the reverse strand, counting down.
ACTCGTTGGGTAGTTGTTCTATCATTTTTCGAACAGCAAGACAGGCATCAATAGCCCTGTCGAGGTGATACTCGTCCCGGAAAACAGCCATCACTGCATCGCCAATGAATTTATCAATATAGCCACCCTGCGCAATGATCTCTTTCACTATTACATCAAAATATTTATTCAATAATTTCACTACGGTGTCCGGTGTTTCATTCTCGCTGATGGTAGTAAAGCTGCAAATATCAATAAATGCCACGGTAGCTTGAACAGTTTCATTGATCATGATAGAGGCTTCATATTCCCGGCTACCCATAAAATTGAGTACATTTTCGTCCACATACATTTTCAGGATATTATTTTCCTTGATGGCTTTCATGGTTTCCCTCAGCTGTAATACATGTTTTAATGTTTTTTCCATGGTCCGTTCAAGGTCTTCAAAATTTACAGGCTTGGTAATAAAATCAAAAGCCCCCCTGTTCATGGCAACACGAATATTGTCCATATCGCCGTAGGCGGAAACCATCACCATTTTAGTAAGAGGATTTGTTTCGCCAAGCTTTGTCAGCAATGTCAATCCATCCATTTCCGGCATATTGATATCACTGAGTACAATATCCACATCCGGATGCAACAGCATCTTTTCTACAGCATCATTTCCATTTATCGCAAATATGAATTCATATTTCTGCTCCCGTATTTTCTGTCGGAATTTTTGTTTGATAAGTACTTCGAGATCTGCCTCATCATCGGCTACCAATATTTTTGTCATACTAGTCTGCTTTTTAATTTCTCCTTTAATGAAATAAAATCGACGGGCTTGGTCAGAAAATCATCGGCGCCCAGTTTCATAGCCTGGTCGTAATTTTCAGCATCGCCATAAGCCGTAATCATCATAACAACTGGCGGTGGTTTTTCATATTTTTCTTTTATATGCTGTAATAATTCAAGGCCACTCATACCGGGCATATTAATATCAGACAGGATCAACACAGCTTCATGTTCATTTGCTTTCATGTATTCCAGCGCTTCTTCTCCGGAAAAGGCAAAATAAAGCATCATTTCGCCTGTTTTGATTTCTTTTCTGAATCGTTGTTCAAAAAGGACCTGAACGTCTTTTTCGTCGTCAACTACTAAAATTTTCATTTTTTTAATTTATGATTTATACAGGTAAAATAATGCAGAATGCGGCATATTCCCCTTCTTTTGTTTCCACTTTTAATTCACCGCCATGTGCTTTGATGATGTCGTAGCTTAAAGATAGGCCTAATCCGGTTCCCTGCCCCGTGGGTTTAGTGGTAAAGAAAGGTTGAAATATTTTATCCAGTACTTTTTGTGGAATGCCATTGCCATTATCCCGAACTAAGATGGAAATACTGGTTGGGGTTATACTTGTTTTAACTGAAACGACAGGTTCAAACTTTTCACCCAATTGTTTCCTTTTCTGCATTACAGAATAAAAGGCGTTGGTAAAGAGATTGAGAATTGCACGGCCTATATCCTGCGAAGCAATATTTATTTTAGGGATGTTGCTGTCAAAATCAGTTTCGGTAACAGCGCTGAAAGATTTATCCTTTGCCCGGAGGCCATGATAACTCAATCGCATACATTCATCGGCCAAAAAATTAATATCAGTAGGTTCTTTTTGTCCGGTACTGTTCCTGCTGTGCTGCAACATTGCTTTTACAATTGAATCAGCCCGTTTACCATGGTGATTAATTTTCTGTTCGTTTTCCTTAATATCTTTTGCAATAAGTTTTACCTCATCCATGTTCCCGTTATCTATTTCCTCATTCATCTCATCAATCAGTTCGGTATTAAGTTCTGAAAAATTATTTACAAAGTTCAGGGGGTTTTGAATTTCATGTGCAATACCAGCTGTAAGTTCTCCCAGCGACGCCATCTTCTCCCGTTGAATAAGCTGCTCTTCCGTTTCTTTCAACTCTTTTAATGACAAGCTTAATTCTGCTGTCCGTTCTGCTACCTGTTTTTCCAGGGTTTCATTTTGTGCGCCAAGTATTTGCTGCTTTTCTTTTTCTTTTGTAATCATTTCATGTGAAAGCTCTTCTACTTCAATTACTCTGAAACGAAGAGCTAAGGCAGTCCGGGCAAACTCGCTTGCAAAAAATAATGATAATCCTATTCCCGGAAAAATATAAGATATACTTTGTAATAAGGCACTTGCTTCGGTGTTCTTCACAATATTGAACCATACCATAAAAAGCAACGACACGTTTAGGAAAAGGCCGATGACTAAAAGTATCCAGGCACCTTTTCTCTTGTTGCGCACTGCGACAAAATTCAGACGCAAAAATTCCAGGTTTATTAGTGGGAAAAAAAGCGCATTAAATATGCCGCTAAAATCATATGAAATAAAGAAATAAACAAGGGACCAGGAACCATATAAAGCAATAAAATAAAAAAACCAGCTTTTTTTACATTTATATAAGATGCAGAGACCGTTTATAAAACAAAGGGCACCGATGATATATAAACCCTGGGTGACCAGTAACAAGTAGTTAGAACGAGGGACAGTAGAGGTTTCTGATAATGCGAAGATGTGTACAAAAATAGCTGCAAACATGCAAAAGCAAAAAATACCTGAATAAAGATATTCTTTCTGCGGACGAAAAGAAAAGAAAAGAAACAATAATAAAAATCCCAGCGGAAGATAAAAAGATACTTCTATTGAACGAAGTGTTGAATCAAAACTATCTGCTCTTTTGTGATCTTCAAAAGCCTGTTTAATATTTTTAAATACAATCCTTACAAGGGGCCGTTCATTCGAAAATTTCAAATAAAGGTTTTTTTTATTAAAAGAATACCGTATTGCAAGGACTTGTGCAGATTGGTTGCCTAGTTTAAACCCTAGTATTTTATTTGTAAAAAAACAGGTTCTCTCATTTTTGAAATCTGCGCTAACCTTACCAAATTGATAAACCAGTTGCCCGTTCAGGTAGATTTCTGTTGCTCCGTGAATGGATACTACAAAGGCGAACGTTTTTCCCAATAGCTGGGAGTCTACCTGCATTTTGAGCCTGAACCAGCCAATACCTGCTTTTTTTACTTCCGGTAAATGATGTAGCTCTTCTGCTGGATTCGTAGATACCCAAGTGTCATCGTTTAAGTCTTGCCTTGCCCATTCAACGTTATCACCGGCTTTAAACTTCCACTCTTTATCCAGGATTACTCCTTCGTCAGGTATTTTATTGAGTTGAAAGATACTGGTACTTGAAGATTGTGCTCCTGACTTACAAACAGAAAACACTAGAAGTATGGGGATAAAGCAGAGGTATCTCATGTCCTACTAAATATACTATTTAAACCAGTATAAAAATATTTTTTACTGCTTTTTCGTCTGATACTGTACCACATTCCTATAGCCATAACACGATAGAAAATTGCAGCTACTACAGCGGCAAAGCAATGATAAATACTGACCCTTATCCTTCCCTGGTTTCTACTTTTATCCTGATACTTCGACAAGCTGCGTACTGAACTTGTCAACGTATCGGGACATCATCATGTCTAAGCAGGTAATATGATTGTAAATTCTGTTCCTTCATTTTCTTTTGTGTTTACTTTCAATTCTCCGCCATGCCCTTTGGTAACAATATCATAACTCAATGATAAACCCAATCCTGTTCCCTGCCCGGTGGGCTTTGTGGTAAAGAAATGTTGAAATATTTTATCTAATACTTTTTGGGGAATGCCGTTGCCGTTATCGGTAACCGAAATTTCAACTTTATCATTTATTTCTTTAGTGGTTACAGAAACTGTTGGTTCATACTTATCCTCAGAAACTTTAGCGAAAGAAGATTTTTCATTCACAGCATAAAATGCATTGTTGATTAAGTTAATCAATACTCTTCCAATATCCTGCGAAACAATATTGATTTTACCAATTCTATTATCAAAATCTGTTTTCATTGTTGCATTGAATGATTTGTCCGCAGAATTCCGTGAATCTTTTGCCCGTAAGCCATGATAGGTCAATCGCAAATATTCATCGCACAATGCATTAATATCCGTTGGTTCTTTTACACCACTGCTGCTGCGACTATGTTGCAGCATGCCTTTTACAATGGCATCAGCTCTTTTACCATGGTGATTTATTTTTTGTTCGTTCTCTTTAATGTCATTTGAAATAGAAATGGCATCTTCAATTTTTCCAGACTTTAATTCTTGCTGTAATTCATCTATCAGTTCCGAATTCACTTCCGAAAAATTATTGACAAAGTTTAACGGGTTTTGAATTTCATGGGCTATGCCTGCGGTAAGTTCACCAAGGCTGGCCATTTTTTCGGATTGGATAAGTTGAATTTGGGTAGATTTTAAATTGGCAAGTGTTTTTTCTAAAACTTTATTCGTCTTTTGTTTTGATTTGTATCGATAATAAACTACCCCGGCTAAAAGTAAAAAGAGTGCTGCAATGCCAAAGGTGAAATTTTTTGTAAGTGTTGATATTTTATTTGCACTTTGCAGCTTGTTGATGGATAATTCCTTTTCATTCATCTCCTGTTCGGTTTCAAAACTTAAGGAGCGATACTTATTTTGGTCTACCTGTAAGCTATCCTGCAAAGAAATAAATGTTTTATGGGCATCATTTGCTTTTGCATAGTTTCCTGTTTGTTCGTATAATGTTGCCAGCATTTTATAATCCTTTAGTATATCCAGGCGAAGGTTTTTTAATCTTACAATATCTTTTTTTAGTAATTCTATTGCATCATTAATTCTGTTTTGCTTAATCCTTATTAATGCTAAATAATAATCCGGGGCCATCGTTCCCGGCCTTGCAAAAACTTGAATATTATTATCTCCTATCAACTTCCAGCATTGTTTTACCACCATTTCTGCTTCTTCCAAAGCACCCGTTTCTATTTTATTTAAAGCTTTTATCTGCAAGGCAAAGGCCAAAAAATCAGGTTGCTTTTGATTTACTTTATCAGTAAGCGCTAAATTCAGGAAATATGAAACGCTGTCTAATTGGCCTGCCAGTATTTTGGCGTGTGCAATATTGGTAGCCGCTGTTCCAACAGTTTTAGAATTACCATTTTTAAATTCATTGAAAGTAATGTTAGAATATTTTAATGATTCATTGTATGCTCCTTTTTGTAAATAATATATCCCCAAGACAGAACTATTACTTACCCATATGCTTTTCTGCAAAGGGTTGGTAAATATTCCACTTGCCACTACTTCTTTTTGTCCGTTAAAATTGATATAGCTTACCGATTTTTTCATATTATAAATAGCCTGGTCGAGCAAGCCAGTTGTGCGGTAAAAACTACCCAATACATAGCAACAATCAGTCAGTCCGGTTGAATCATTATTTAGTTTGTATTTTTTCAATTTTTCATTGAAATACTCAAATCCTTCACTCAGTCTGTTTGAATTACGATAAGGCAATCTTAATTGCTTAAAAAATGCACTACTTATAAATGAAGCATCAGGGGTTTTACTTTTTTTAGCTGCTTCAAAATGGTACTTGCCGTAGGTAATAGCCTTATCAATATCAGTTACATTTAAACTAAGCAGAATACTATACTTTACCCTGTAGCTCCAATACTCATTTGCTCCACTGGTAAACAAATTGCCGGCTTTTTCTAACTGGCAATCATTTTTTCATTTAGTGTGGTTTTTTCTATAAGGTTCATTGCACTAGTAAAAGTTGTGCTGTCAACTCCCGCTGGAGATATAGTTTTCTGCAGCATTGTAATGATAGAATCAACCCTGTTTTGCTGGGCATGTAGGGGTTTTAAAAAAGAAAATAGCAAAAGAGTAAATAGTAATTTTAAAATAAGTTTTTTCTTACTCATAATCATATTTTATGCTGGTAATTGAATGATAAATGTTGTTCCTTGGTCAATCTTCGTCTCCACTTTTATTTCCCCACCATGTGCCCTCACAATATCATAACTCAAACTCAATCCCAAACCAGTTCCTTGTCCGGTAGGTTTTGTTGTAAAAAAGGGTTGAAAAATTTTATTCAATACTTTTTGTGGGATGCCATTACCATTGTCTTTTACACTTATCAAAACTTTATCACCTATTTTTTTTGTACTAACTGAAACTGTTGGTTCATAGTTACTGACTCCTGATTTCTTTTTTTCATCTACTACATAAAAAGCATTGGTCAATAAATTCAATATCACTCTTCCAACATCCTGCGGAATGATATTTATTTTTTCAAGTGATGCATCAAAATCTGTTTTCATGGTTGCATTGAATCCTGCCTGTCCGGCAGACAGGGATTTGTCCGCAGGATTCCGTGAATCTTTTGCCCGTAAGCCATGATAGGTCAATCGCAAATATTCATCACACAAAGCATTGATATCGGTCGGCTCTTTTACACCACTGCTGCTGCGGCTGTGTTGCAACATTCCTTTTACAATGCCATCCGCCCGTTTACCATGATGATTTATTTTTTCTAAGTTTTGAATTACATCATTCATAATCTCTTTTGCATCTTCTGTATTACCTTTCTCTATGGCTTCCCTCATTTCATCCAGTAACTCTTTACTTACTTCCGAAAAGTTATTCACAAAGTTTAACGGATTTTGAATTTCATGGGCAATACCTGCAGTGAGTTCGCCAAGACTTGCCATTTTTTCTGATTGAACGAGTTGGGTTTGTGTTGATTTCAATTCTGTCAAAGCATCTTCTGCTCTTTTCTTTTCTGTTTGCAGTTTGATCAGGTCTTCTTCGGCTTGTATGGCATGTGCTTCTGCCATTTTTAAATCGTTGAAACGGGTGAAGGTAAGATTGAACACTGCTGCAAACCGTTCCAGCAATTGTATGGTTTCATTTCCTTGCCCATCTGGGGATGCCATGCCAATAAACCCTTTGCTGAAATACGCCACACTCTGGACCCGTCGTTTTTGCGTAAGTCCACCCTTAAAAGGAATATGCATCACTTCTTTCAGATAATGAAAATAATCTTCCAACTCCTTTCCCTCCATATCGACTATTACTGATTTTTCTTTTGCCTCCCAGCCGTCGTGTAGTTTTTTTACCGATGCATTTTCATTTTTATTGAACATGAATTTCGTGCCTACCTGTGTACCATCTTCATCAGTAGCCCACATTTCCATATCACCCATTTCTCCTTTTATTATACCGATATATAAACGGTTTGGCTCTATACCCAACCCTATCAATTGTTTAAATACTTCTGCAGCTGTTTCAGCCAGTTCATTACTCGACTGCATAGCCAGTGTACGGCTTCTTACTCTTTCCAGGGCCGCCTCTACCTTTGCTTCTCTTGCATTAGCTTCTGCCTGCTGCAAATCTTTATATCGTTTATAGGTAAGGCTTAGTACCGATGTAAAACGGCGATAAATCTGTAACTCATTTTCATTCATTTCGTTTTCTGACCAGGCGTATACCCCACCTTCATTAAAGAAAAAGAAATAACCATATTGCACTTCATTGTGCTGATAATCGGGGAAAGCCATCATCGGGCGGATTACCTGGTAGTATTCTTTTATTTCATTACCACGTAATACAGGATGATACTCAGTTTGTGTAAGCCAATGACTGTATACATTTTCAAGAATAGTATGGCCTTCCATTTTCATTTTACCCACCAGTTCCAGGCTTTCGCCCTGTTCTGTAGTATTCCATGTAAACAACTCACCTTCTTTATTTTCTTTATTTAGTAATCCTACACCACATCTTCTTGGTGTAATACTGAATGATTGAAGTTCTTTATAAAATACGCCAATCGTATCTGCAAGGTCTTGTGAATTGTACATAGCCATTGCTTTACTTCTCACCCTCTCCAGTGATGCTTCAATCTTTGCTTCTCTTGCCAGTGCTTCGGCTTTTTGCAGATCGAGATATCGCCGGTATGTTTGTCCAAATACACCTGCAAATCGTTTAATAATTTTTAAAGACTCTTCTGCAATTGGTTCCTGTGTAAATGAAAACACAGCACCGTCTGCAAAAAAGAAATCACTATGAAATTCTGTTGGCGGCAATGAACTTAAATCGAATTGAGTTGGATAAAATTTTGAATTGTTGATAGCTATATAATAGTTGAGTAAATCTTCATCCAGCAGATTGTATTGATAGAATGTTTCTTTAGCTCTCCATGCTGCATAGGCTGCACTAAGCAGCCTGTGTACATCCAGGTTCAATTTTCCAATAATTAATGCAGCCTTTGCTTCAGCTGTTGGTTTTGCTGTCCATACCTCAGCTATATATTCATCATTAAAAATTAATATACCGCAACGGTTGGTGCTAATACCAAGATGCACAAACTCTGCAAACATAGTAGCAACTGTTTCTCCCACATCCATGCTATTATGCATCGCCATTGTTTTACTTCTTACTCTTTCCAGAGATGCTTCTATCAGTGCTTCTTTGGCCTGTGCTTCTGCTTTTTGCAAATCCTGGTAGCGACGAAAGGTGAGAGAAAATACAGCGGTGAATTTTTTCAATACAAGATTTTCAGCTTCGGAATAAGGATGAAGCGAGAATGTCCAGATTGACCCTTCTCCAAAATAATAACATTGAAAACTTTGATTGGGTTGTTCGGGAATGGCCTGGACCGCATATCCCGGGGCATTGGCAATAATATTGTAGTAGGCTTTCTTATCATCATCTGCCAGATAGTAATAAAGGAATTCGTCTTTTTGCTTCCATCCATTATAGAAAAGTTGCCACAAAGGATGTGCATTCATATCAAACGTCCCGGCGCCCTTTACTATTTTTCCATCGTCTGTGTTAGTAACAGACCATACTTCCATAGTTTGC
>JAWXCO010000185.1:0-77786 GCA_034408705.1 Bacteroidota bacterium | reverse complement strand
AGCGATACGTTAATTGCATTATCTGGTTCACCTGTGGGTGGCAGCTGGAGTGGTATCGGTGTTTCAGGCTTCAACTTCGTACCGACTGCAACAGCCGTGGGTACTTATAACCTGACATACAGTTTTACCAATCCTGCTGGTTGTACGTCTACCGCAACAGTGGTAGCCAAAGTAGAAGATTGCCCGGAAAGGCTGCGGTTACTGAGAGATGATGCGGTGATACTATTCCCCAATCCGAACAATGGTATATTCAATATCAGAATCAACAGCACATTGTATAATTATATTGGCATGAAAGTCTATAATGTACAGGGCCAGCTAATGAATGGTGTTATTGTGAATGATGTACTGAACTCGCCGGTGTATACGAACCTGGTATATGGCCGTATCGTTCCGATCGATCTTTCACACCTGCCTGGCGGTATTTATATGGTTAAGTTCTTCTTCGACGATGGAGTGAGAACTGCAGAGAAATCCTTCAGAGTAGTGATAGCACGTTAATAATATCAAATTAATACAAAGTATCCCGTCTTTTTTCAAAAGGACGGGATGCTTTTTTGTTGACGGCCGGTGCTGCTTAACTTTGATGATATGCTTGCATCCTCCCTTATTAAAGTACTGCGAAATAACCAGCAGCAATTTCACCCGGTCATTCATTTTGACCCGGCTAAAGATGCATTGCTATCTTTTGATTTTACTTCTCAAAACAAAGAATTAACGCCTGCTGTTTTAACTGATACAAAAAACTTCAGCACCTGGGTAAATGCCAAATTAGCAGAAGCCGGGGCCCGTTATGGTATTGGTGGTTATTCCGAGCATCGCACCGTATATAGTATCAGTAAAGTATTTGATGGAGGTCAGCCGGGTGACGAACCGAGGCGGTTGCACCTCGGAACGGATATCTGGGGAAAACCACATACGGCTGTCATGGCACCCTGCAATGCTCTTGTTCATAGTTTTGCTTTTAATAACCGGTTCGGCGATTATGGTGCTACTATTATTCTTTCGCATATCCTGGAAGGCACCAGTTTCTATACACTCTATGGGCATCTCAGTTTGAGCTCCTTAAAGAACCTGCAGGAAGGTGACCGGATAGAAAAAGGAGATGTGTTTGCAGAGATGGGTATCCCGGCTGAGAATGGAAGCTGGCCTCCCCACCTGCATTTTCAACTCATTGAAAATATCGGGGATTGGAAAGGCGATTTTCCGGGAGTTTGTAAATTTTCTGAAAAAGAAACCTGGCTGGCCAATAGCCCCGACCCGGATACTATCTTACAACTTGACCAGTACATGATTAAAAAAGCCCCGTAAACCGGGACTTTTTTAATAAATTTAATTTGAATGATAAGCGGCAGCAAAATCCCGGGCAAAATCTTCAAGTTTTATTTTTCCCAGTACAGCCGGTTTGTTTTTCCAATAATCTTCCTGGATGGAACCATTGCGGATTGAAGCGCCCATGGTGGTGTAGCCTTGTGCAAGAGGCTGACTGAGTCCTGCACCAAGCATTCCCTGCAAATTTTGCTCATCGCTGAAAGTGACCCAGGGCACACCGGGTTTCCCAACTGCGGAGCTCAAAACTGCTGCAATTTCTGAAGGGTGTCGTTCATCACTGGCAATGTAACGAACTGTATGGCCAGTGAAGGAAAGGCTGTTCAATTCTTCAAATGCTGCATCAGCGATATCGTCGGTATGTACGAGGACTAATTTTTCTTCCGTATCTCCAAAATTACTACCCATAATATTCATTCCTTTGATCATGCCCGCCATGTTATGAAGGTTGTAAAAGAAATAAGCAGGTCGCAGAAATTTTGCGTTGCAGTCTTTGAGATCACCCAGTTGTTCTTCCAGGTAGCCAAGACCATCAATCGGCCCTGTTCCTTTACGTAGATGGGCACCAATACTGCTTAACTGTACCACATGTTTAATACCATTAGTAATAATAGCTGCTACATAATTATCGGCCACCTGTTGCTGATATGCCAACCAATCGGTAACTGCATAATTGGGAGGTATCATCAGGTACACAGCATCTGCACCTGCAAAGGAAGCTGAGACAAAGGCAGCGTCTTCTATTGAACCGACAGCGGCTTTGGCACCCAGGGCTTCAATGTCTCCCCGGTTGGTTTCTTTACTGGTGATTACTGTTACAGTGTGACCTGCTTTAATTAATTTTTCGGTGATGGGTTTGCTGATATTACCCAGCGATCCTGTGATTACATAGTTCATAGATTGTTGTTTTATATTTATAATTGTTTACTTGTATATACAGATGAAAAGGTTAAAAATCAGACCACCAGTTTATCGGCTATTTTACTCATGCTTTGCACCAGTTTGTTACTTTCTTCTTTTCCCAGTATACTGACATACCTAGCGTAGAATTCATTAAGACATTCTTTCATTTTTGGCAACAACTCCTTTCCCTTTGGAGTAGGATAAACATTGGTCATTTTGCCTTCCGTTGTACGGATGACCAGTTTAGCGTCCTCTAATTTTTCTATTAAACGGGTAATGGTACTGGGTTGTAGCTGTAAGTGACTGGCCAGCATAGATGGCTGAACACCGGGTTCTTCAATAGCCATCATCAGTAAATAAGCATGGCTGGGAGACAGATTTACTTTACTCCAGCTATCCTGCGCCAGTTTTTCAATTTTACGGGCAAGTGCATTGGCTGTAAAATACAGGCAATGGCAATACTTACTTTCTGATGTTTTCACGAAATAAAGATAGGGGAACTTTAATTGTATATACAAATATCAGGAGTACAATTTTTCTTAAAGCCTTCCCAAATCCTATTATTACATTTACAGTATGGTTAACCCCAATCTTACAAGCGATAAAGAGAATTTAAGTGCAGCGGACAAGGAGTTTGAAAATAATATCCGGCCTGCACAAATTGCCGATTTTGCAGGACAGGACCAGATCATTGAGAATCTTCGCATATTTATTAAAGCGGCCAAAATGCGTGGCGAAGCCCTTGACCATGTATTATTTCATGGCCCTCCCGGTTTGGGAAAAACCACCCTCTCCAGAATTGTTGCCAACGAGTTGGGCGTTCATATCAAAGAAACATCCGGCCCGGTTATAGAAAAGCCGGGAGACCTTGCTGGTTTGTTGACTAGCCTGGATGCTAACGACGTATTGTTTATTGATGAAATACACCGGCTGAGTACTGTTGTAGAAGAATATTTATATGCGGCCATGGAAGATTATCGTATTGATATCATGATCGACAGTGGCCCGAATGCCCGTAGTATCCAGCTTAACCTGAATCCCTTTACCCTGATCGGGGCTACTACAAGAAGCGGCCTGCTTTCAGCACCCCTGCTATCAAGATTTGCCATCAAATCAAGATTGGAATATTACTCTTCGGCTGTACTGAATAAAATTATTCAGCGATCAGCAAGTATTTTGGGAACACAAATTTCAACAGAGGCCATTAGCGAAATTGGCCGGCGTAGCCGCGGAACCCCCCGTATCGCCAATGGTTTATTACGACGTGTCAGGGATTTTGCCCAGGTCTTAAATGATGGTGCCATTGATTTTGGCATCACCCAGCATGCATTGAAAGCACTGAATGTTGATGAATATGGCCTGGATGATATGGACAACCGGATCCTGCAGACCATCATTGAAAAATTTAAAGGCGGACCAGTAGGGATCACTACCATCGCTACGGCTGTTGGAGAAGAGTCCGGTACCCTGGAAGAAGTATATGAACCCTTCCTTATACAGGAGGGCTTTTTACAACGTACACCCCGGGGAAGGGAAGTAACAGCCAAAGCCTATGAGCATCTTGGTAAAACAAAACCCGGGAACACAGGTACGCTGTTTTCTTAAATAAAGAAAGGATTACAAGTCTCCCTGTAATCCTTCTTAATCCCATTATCTTATTGCTATACTATGGTTGCACAACGAGCCGGAAGCCGTTACCATGTATGTTTACGATCTCAATCTTATCATCATCTTTTAAATACTTGCGGAGTTTGGCAATATACACATCCATGCTGCGACCATTAAAATAGGTATCGCTACCCCATATTTTCTTTAAGGCCTGCTCTCTTGGTAAGAGGTCGTTCAGGTACTCAGCCAGCATTTTCAGTAATTCATTTTCTTTGGGAGATAATGTTTGTGTAATGCCACTATGGGTCAATTGCCGCAGTTTGGGGTTGAAGTGGTAACTGGCAAGGTCAAATTCCTTGTTTTCACTTTCCTTATTCTGCTCCTCGTTCCTTTTCAGGATGGCTTTTATTTTCAGCAACAACACTTCGCTGTCAAAAGGTTTGGTGATATAATCATCAGCCCCGAGTTTATAACCCTGTATCACATCTTCTTTCATGGTCTTCGCACTGAGGAAGAACAGGGGTATATCAGGATCAACATCTCTTATTTCTTCAGCCAGGGTAAAGCCGTCCATATTAGGCATCATTACATCCAGCAGGCAGAGGTCAAATTTTTCCCGTTGAAAAGCAGCCAGGCCAAGGCGGCCGTCTCTTTCCAGAGTTACATCGTAATCGTTCAGTTCAAGATAGTTCTTCAAAACACTTCCGAGATTCGGATCGTCTTCGCACAACAAAATTTGAGGTTTTTTAGTATCCATTTTCCAGTGGTTTTATTATTGGTGACAAATAAAGTTAAAGCATTTCAGGGGTTAAAGAATACAGGACCAATATTTTGTTAAAACAGCCTTGTTTCAACCACATTGCGCTCTACTTTTGCTTTATATAATAAAAACTGTGCCATGCACATAACGAATGACAACCGGATGAAAAAACTCATTGTTATCGGGGACTGTTTGCTGATAAAACCCAATCAGACCGATGAATGCACAGCTAATGGACTGTACCTTTCACCCTGTTTACAGGAAAAGCCTGCCTGCCGGTAGGGAGGGAAAAAGTGCAACTGGGCTTAGTGATAAAAACAGGCCCGGGTTATCCGATAACCATGCCAGTAGAGGAAGAAAGCTGGAAAGCTGAGGAGGGGCAGGAAAAATATATACCCCTCCAGGCCAATGAAGGCGACCTGGCCATCTTTTTACTCAGCGGGGCAACTGAAATGATCCCGATAACAATCGGCACGATAAAGAAAAATATTTTACCGTGCCGCAGGGAGCCGTGCTGATGCTGGAACGGGAAGAAGATTTATAAGCAACCAAAACTTTCATTTAACTTTCTATCAAATTTATTCCGATGGCAGACCTGGCAAAATTTCTGGAAGCCGTAACAGCAGGCTATACATTCAAAGGCGAGTGTTTTAAGATCGGGGGAGCCATGCTTGACGGAACTGTTGTACCCGGAGCCGATGTATTGATCCCGTTGAAAACAATGAATCGCCATGGCCTGATAGCCGGTGCTACCGGAACCGGCAAAACCAAAACCCTGCAAATGCTGGCAGAAGGATTGAGTGATGCCAGCGTACCTGTACTGTTCATGGATATCAAAGGAGACCTGAGTGGTATCGCTGCGGCTGGAACGGTCAATGATAAAATAACAGACCGCTGCCAAAAATTAAACATCACATTCAAACCTACAGCCTACCCGGTTGACCTGCTTACATTAAGTAACCAGAAAGGAGCAAGACTAAGGGCCACGGTTAGTGAATTTGGCCCGGTACTGCTTTCCAAGATCCTGGGATTGAATGATACCCAGGGTGGTTTTGTTGCGATGATCTTCAAATATTGTGATGATACCAAACTCCCACTGCTGGATCTAAAAGATTTTATCAAGGTATTACAATTTGTCAGCGATGAAGGCAAGGCTGAATTGGAAAAGAACTACGGAAAAATTTCTACTACTTCTACCGGCACGATATTGCGAAAAGTAATTGAACTGCAACAACAGGGGGCCGATGTTTTTTTTGGTGAAAAAAGTTTTGAAGTGGAGGACCTGCTCCGTATCAACGAAGAAGGGAAGGGAATGATCTCAATCGTGCGGGTGACCGATCTGCAGGACCGCCCAAAATTATTTTCCACCTTTATGTTGCAGTTGCTGGCCGAACTCTACGCTACCTGCCCGGAAGAAGGTGATATGAATAAACCAAAATTAGTAATGTTTATAGATGAAGCCCATCTAATTTTCCAGGAAGCTAATGAGGCACTGTTGCAACAAATTGAAACGATTATTAAACTGATCCGTTCCAAAGGGATCGGTATTTATTTTTGTACCCAAAACCCAATGGATGTTCCGGCGCCGGTGTTGGCGCAATTAGGATTAAAAGTGCAGCATGCATTGCGGGCCTTTACTGCCGCTGACCGGAAAGTGATCAGGCAAACTTCAGAAAATTACCCGGAAACAAGCTATTATAAAACGGAGGACCTCATCACCCAACTGGGAACGGGTGAAGCATTAGTGACCATTCTGAATGAAAAAGGAATTCCTACACCCCTGGTGCATTGTATGATTCGGCCACCACAGAGCCGGATGGACATATTAACAGATAGCGAAATCGATACATTGGTCATCAAGTCAAAGATCGCAGCAAAGTATAACGAAGTAATAGATAGCAAAAGTGCATATGAAATACTTACCGAAAAATTAGAAGATGCCGCTAAACGGGATGAAGCCCAAAAAGATGACGAAGCGGAGAAGAAGAATACAACGAAAAAAGAAAAAGGATTTTTTGATGACCCTGTAATAAAGAGTATGACAAGGACGGCCGGGAATTCTATTGTAAGAACATTATTAGGTGTATTGGGATTGGGTGGGCGGAGTCGACGCAAGAGTTTATTTTAATTTGACCCAACCTGACGCATCCATTTCAATTTTATTTTCAGCCTGGAGGAATTCGATCACCTTCCAGGCTTTTTCTTTTTTAATACCGTTTAATTTTAATAGCAGATCCCGGGTGTGAAGCGATTCATATTTCACCATATTGATGATCCGGTGATGCAGGGCTTCGAATTCTTCTTTTGTTAAGTGACTGGCTTTTTGCCGCAAACAATTATCACAAATGCCACAGGGCCTGATAGTAGCATCGCCAAAATAAGCACCAATGATCCGGCTGCGACATTGGGCTTCTTCCTTTATATAGCCTACCATTTGTTTCATCCGCTGCTGAAATTGTTCTTTCCGTTTGGCATAAGCCACCATATCTATGGTGATATCTTCTGCTTTGATACGGTGACGTAGCAGGTACAATTGCGGGGTATCTTTTTGTGGCTTGTAGGCAATAATACCCAGCCTTTGCAGATCGAGCAACTGTTTTTTTACTTCGGTCAGATCCTGTTTTAAAAGTCCCGCCATCATTCGTTCTGAAATCGAGACGGGCTGGTCAAAAATTCCTTCATAAGCCCTGAGTAAGGTTTTGATCACCGGTTCCAGTTGCGGGTGGGCTGTTTCAAATTCATGCAGGTAGCTTTTGCTGCTGGTAAACATAGCGGAAGATGACAGGAAAACCTGTTCATTAAAAGCCAGCCAGCCTTCCTGTTCCAACGCCTTTAAAGCATAGAGTGCGGTATGGCTTGTTAGTTTGAACTTTCGTAAAAAATCAGCGATATCAAAATCATAATATTCGCCTTCGCCAGTGCCGGTAGGTATTTGCAGGTAATTGGCAACAGCCTGGTACACATTCCGGGTATCTTCCAGCGAAGGAAAACGTAAAGCAGCCAACTCTTCCAATTCCTGGAGATCTCTTTCATCATATAAGAGGACAGCATAGGAGGTCTTGCCGTCTCTTCCTCCACGTCCGGCTTCCTGGTAATAATTTTCCAGACAATCCGGGGTATCGGCATGAACTACCGTTCTTACATCGGGTTTGTCAATACCCATTCCGAAGGCATTGGTACAAACAATAACCCTTGTTTTATTATTGACCCAGGCTTCCTGTTTTTTACTTCTTTCTTCCTGTACCAGGCCAGCATGATAAAAATCTGAGGAAATATGTTGCAGCTGGAGCAATTCACTGATCTCTTTGGTTCTCTTCCTGCTTTTGCAATAGACAATCCCTGACCCCGGCACTTTTTTGAATATTTCAATGATCTTATTGATCTTGGAATCGACTTTGAAAGCACTGTAAGAAAGATTTGGTCTTTCGAATGACTGGCGAAAGACTTTCGGATCCGTAAATTCAAGTTTGACACAAATGTCTTTTTGAACTTCCGGAGTGGCAGAAGCCGTTAGCGCAATAAAAGGAATGCCAGGTAATTCTTCTCTTAATGCAGCAATCCGTAAATAGGGCGGACGAAAATCATATCCCCATTGTGATATACAATGCGCTTCATCCACTGCGATGAGGCGTATATCCAGGCCGGGTAAATATTCTTTGAACAGAGAGGTTTCTAAACGTTCAGGGGAAACATAGAGAAACTTACAATTACTCTCCGAGGCTACTTTAAAAGTATTGATCACTTCTTTACGGCTCATGCCGGAGTAAATGGCAAAAGCAGTGATACTTTTTTTCCGGAGATTTTCTACCTGGTCCTTCATCAGGGCGATCAAAGGGGATATCACCAAACACATACCTTTACTGGCCATGGCTGGCACCTGGTAGCAGAGTGATTTGCCGCCACCAGTCGGCATCAGGGCTAAACAGTCTTTTCCATCCAGCACGGCATGGATAATATCTTCCTGCAAAGGCCGGAAGGTATCAAAGCCCCAGTATTGTTGTAGTATTTTCAGTGGTTCTGCCAAGCGAGAAGTAAGTTTTTTAAAACGACAAATTAATGCTTTGTCATTACTTTTCCCGCTTCCGGAAAACAATCAATTCCACCCGTCGGTTCATTGCCCTGCCTCTCGGGGTGCCGTTGTTGGCAATGGGTTTTGATTTACCAAACGGGTGTACTTCTACCGATGAAGTCACCACAATATTATTTTGCAGTAACCACTGTCGTACCGTTTCACATCGTTGCAGGCTTAGTTCAAGATTGCGGTTTTCTGTTCCAATAGAATCTGTATGGCCTTCTATATAGATACTAACGATTGGCCTGGCGGAATCTTTGTTGTGAAAAAATGTTTCCAGCATACTTAACGCACCGGTTTTCAGATTGGCTTTATTGAAATCAAAAAACACATCTCCCAGTTTCAGCGTATCTGGTTTTGCTAGGGCAGGTGCTGGTTCTTTGATGGTTGTGATATATATACTATCTGTTTGGGTGAAAGTAATGGCCAATTCGCCCTTACCATATAAGGAATAGTCCATTTCTTTATGCCGGAAATTATAGTTGTAAATTATCTCTTTGTTCAGCATGAAACCGGCACAGGGTATTTCTTTTTCGTTCTCAGGGATCAGCTGGAAGTTGTCGAGTACCAATGATACCGTTTGTGTACCGGTCAGTTTTTTTTTGCCTCCCACTATATCTTCCTGCACAAAAGTACCGAAGGTTAGGTACTTTTCTGTGCCATTGGCGACGAAGCTGTATTCAAAAGAATAAAAATTTGTATTGGGAACCGGTTTTATGGATACAATACTGTCCGGTCTCATGCTTTTGGCATAAGGTCTTCCCGGAACATAAAATTTTTCTCCCAGGCATATCCCGGCTGTAAGTATCAATTTGGGATTTAACAGGGCCGATAATATCCCTTTAAAACTATAGCGGTTACCTTTTTGTAAACTACATGGAAGTATAGTGCCGATAACTGGAGTAAAGCCGGAATAACCCAACCAGTTGTAATAGATACCAAATGAATTGCTGCCCAGCCGGGTCGAATCTTCTTCCTTCCCCAGCATCTGTGCCTTTACTTCTTTCAGGTAAAACCATCCTTCCACCCCGCATTCCGCTTTGTATTCGGTGCACGTATTCACGTCTTCAAATCCACCATTGAGTAACAGGTTCGTTTGTGCATCGCTGCTATTCAAATACAGCAATAAGGCTGTTAGTAATAGCAATGTTTTATTTCGGCGAAATAGGGCTGGCATTTTGTTTTAACCGTTGACCGTGAAAATAGAATTATTTGCAGCTAAAACGATTTCAGTTTAGTTAAATCCCTGACGGATTTCCTACACTACTTTTTTGATAAATAACCGTACAGAGTTGATGGCCAGTACTACATCACTCATCCCCATGACGAGGGCGCCAAATGTAGGGGTTAAAAAACCAAAAGCGGCCACCGGGATGGCAACAATATTATAAGCAAAAGCCCAGAACAGGTTTTGTTTGATGGTAATATAAGTGTGTTTGCCCAACCCTAATGCGGCCGGAAGATTTTTTAATCCATGGTTCATCAATACCACCTGTGCAGATTGCATGGCTATCTGCGATGCATCATTCATCGAGATACCTATTGTTGCTTTGGCCAGAGCCGGCGCATCATTAATACCATCTCCTACCATGGCGGTAGGTACAAGGGCACTTAGTTCCGTGATTTTATTTAATTTTTGTGCTGGTGTTTGTTCTGCGAATACGGTATCAATTCCCAATACTGCCCCCAGTTGCCTGCAATTGGCAAGCCGATCGCCACTGAGTAAGATGGTTTCAATTTTTTTACCGTGTAAATAATCGATCACCGATTTTGCTTCCGGTCTTATTTCATCCTTTACATCGATCCATCCGAAGAGCACATTATTTTTCAATATGTAAACATTATGGCTGTCATCGTCAGTTAGTTTTTCTGCTACTTTAAAAGAACCAGCCCACCAGGTATTGCCTTCCATGTCTTCCGCTTTCATACCCAGTCCTTTTACTTCTTCGATCTTCTTCCACCGGATCTCGTCTTTTGTTTTCCACTCCGTCGTTATACTTTTTGCGATCGGGTGATTAGAAAATTTTTCAATACTATAAACGATTTTCTTAAACGTTGCTTCTTCCTCCACTATTGAATTAAAATCACCTATAACAAACTTACCGGTGGTCAGTGTTCCTGTTTTATCGAATACTACCTGCCTGATATCTTTAAAGGCCTCCAGGCTGGTTGCATTCCGGAAAAGAATACCGGTCCGGGCTGCCCGTCCTAATCCGACAGCAATCGCAGCAGGGGTAGCCAATCCCATGGCACAGGGACAGGCGATCACCAACACTGCAATGCTACGCATGAGTGCAGGAGTAAAATCATTTAATACGATCCAGTTAACGATCAATGTTACCGCTGCAATACCGAGTACAACCGGGATAAAGATGGCGCTAATCCTGTCAGCGAGCAATTGCATCGGAGGCTTTTCACCCTGCGCCTGTTTTACCATATTGATAATGCCGGATAACACCGTATCGTTTCCGACAGCGGTTACCTGTGCTTTTATCGTTCCGTCACTGATCAGGCTGCCCCCGATCAGTTTGTCTTTAGCAATTTTACGTAGAGGGGCACTTTCCCCGGTTACGATGGCTTCGTTTACCTGTGCATCACCCCAGAGAATTTTACAATCAATAGGTACCTGCTCACCACTTTTTATTAGTAGCAAATCACCAACTTTCAGTTGTGTGTTCTCTACCTGGAAGATGTGTTCTTTATGCTCATCATCAAAAGCGATCATATTGGCCATAACTTTCTGCGATTTGGCCAGTTTGTTTAATGCCTTTTGAGTAGAGGCGATCGAAGACTCTTCCAGGTAATTGCCTAAAAAAACCAGGGTGATAATGGTTGCAGCTGTTTCATAAAACATATATTTATCTGCCTGCCCTGTCATTGAACCATACAAACTATAAAAGAAAGCTGCGGTAGCTCCAATGGCGATGAGCACATTCATATTGGGCATACCGTTGCGAATGCTTTTCCAGGCACTTTTGCCAAAGAAGCTCATACCGACCAGGTAAACAGGTATGGTTAATGCCAGTTGAACCCAATCGTTCATGAGCCAGTGAATATGCAGACCCGGTAGCATGTGCAGCATTAGTAGGATCGTAAAAGGCAGGCAAAACCAAAATCGTAGCAGATGTGTAGAAAGAAATTTTAAAGAACCGGCCTTATCATGGCTATGCACGTGCTCGTGGGTATCCTGGTCTACCACTTTATATCCAAGATTTTGAATGCCTTTGTTTATTTTTTCTTCTGCTATCGCTGTATCAGATTCAAACAGCACATCACCGGTGGCAAAATTCACTTTTACATTTTTGAGCCCCTGTTTTTCCAGGTATTTATGAATATTGAGTGCGCAGGTATTGCAATCCATCCCGTCTACTTTCCATTGTACCTTTTCCATAGCGCAAAGTTACCCAAACTAGTAAAGCACCTTTTCCGACAAAGGAAATATGTTTACAACATGGTTGTAGATCGCGTTAAATTTGTGTCATGGAATGGATATTCACTCTTGATAATATCAACATGGTTGCAAAAGAATTCTGGAAGGCAACGGAAGGGAAAACGGTTTTTGCTATTCATGGGCCAATGGGTGCAGGCAAAACAACTTTTATTCATGCTTTGTGTGATGCAAAAGCGGTGAAAGATGTGGTAGGAAGTCCTACTTTCTCCATTATTAATGAATATCAGTATGTCCCGGTAGATATCGGGAGTGAAGGAACAACAAAAGTACTTTTTCATCTGGACCTTTACCGGTTAAAAAATGAAGAGGAGGCGGTGAGGGCCGGGGTTGAGGACGCATTTTACAGCGGTTATATCTGCCTGGTTGAATGGCCGGAGAAAGCCCCGGGCATTTTCCCTGATAGTACAACACATGTTTATATCGAAATGGTTGATAGTACAACTCGAAGGCTGAAAATCAGCAATAATTAGTTATTTTTGAAGACAGCCTTAACCAATCATTGCAACCCACTTCATGAGCCAGCAGAAACCAAAAATAAGCACTTCTTTCAGCTACGAAACATTAGAAGAAACCCTGGATATTAAGCCAAAGGCAGAAGGAATGATGATTGGCATTCCTAAAGAGATCGCTTTCCAGGAAAACCGGATTGCACTTACACCTGATGCGGTCAGTGTGCTTATTAGTAACGGCCATCAGGTGATGATTGAACACAACGCCGGGGAAGCTTCTCATTTCCGTGACAAGGATTACAGCGAAGCCGGAGCCAAGATCGTATATGACCGCGAAACGGTTTTTAAAGCGCCTTTGCTGGTCAAGAGTGCACCCATCATTGATGAAGATCTTCCCTTACTGCAATTGAACCAGATCATTATTTCCCCGATCCATCTTTCTGTGATGAAAGCTGAGATACTGGAGAAGATGATGGAAAGAAGAATAACGGCCATTTCATTTGAGAACCTGAAAGACGACAGCGACTCTTATCCAATAGTCCGCAGCATGAGCGAGATCGCCGGTAGTGCTGTTATGCTGATAGCGGCACAGTACCTCGGTTCCGCTAATCATGGTAAGGGTGTATTGTTGGGTGGCATTTCGGGTATTGCACCTACCAAAGTCATTATCATCGGTGCAGGTATAGTAGGAGAATATGCTGCCCGGGCAGCTTTGGCATTGGGAGCATCTGTAAAAGTTTTTGATAATAGCGTATATCGTTTAAAACGATTACAGAATAATATAGGTCACCGTCTCTGGACATCCGTAATAGAGCCGAGAATGCTGGCTAAGCAACTAAAGACCTGCGAAGTAGCGGTGGGTGCACTGGGTTCCGAAACTGGCCGCACTCCAATGGTAGTTGCCGAAGAAATGGTGAGCAATATGCGGCCGGGTTCTGTTATTATTGATGTGAGTATTGACCGGGGTGGTTGTTTTGAAACCTCGGAGATCACTTCGCATGAACATCCCATCTTTATGAAATATGGGGTGATTCATTATTGTGTGCCCAATATTCCTTCGGGTTTTTCCCGTACGGCTTCGCAGGCAATCAGTAACGTATTGATGCCATTATTATTAGAAGCAGGCGAGGAAGGTGGATTTGAAAAGTTGCTATGGCACCAGATACATCTCCGGGCCGGCATTTATTTGTTTAAGGGGGCACTTACTAATTTCTATCTTAGCCAGCGGTTTGATTTAAAGTATACGGATTTGAATTTGTTGATTGCGAGTCAGCGATAACACCCGTCTGACTATTAAAAATATAATTATGAAAAAATTACTCATATCAATTGTTATTTTCACACTTATTGGTTGTGCTGAAAAAAAGTCGTGGACAAAAGATGCCCTGGTGAATGATTGCCTCGGAAATTTGATCAAGAAAAATGAGAAGGAAAAAAGATATACTTCAATGGAGATTGCACTCCTGTGTGACTGCATGGCGGACAAAATGTTGGTAAAGTACAAATCTGTAAAAGAATCTAATAGGGATAAAGAAGGGGCAACAGCAATAGGTCGTGATTGTGCGATGGAAGTTTTAAAAAGATAAGAGTGATTTGCCTTGACTTGAATTTACTGATTGTGAGTCAACGATAACACCCGGGTGACGATTTAAAATAGTTTTATGAAAAAACTCATTTTCTTAATCGTTATTCTCACAGTAATTGGTTGTGCTGACAAAATACCATCGACAAAAGAAGTTGTGGTGAATGATTACCTGGAGATTTTACTAAGGGAAATGAAGAGCAAAAAATGTTCAGCACTATACAACTGGCAAAGATTTGCAATTGTCCATCAGAAAAGATGCTGGGGAAATATAAATCCCTAAAAGAATTTAACCGGCATAAAGAAGGTTCGGGGCAAATAGGAGCAGACTTGGCGCAGCAAATTATAAAGGAGGAAAATTCACCTCTGATTAAGTAGTATATGTTTCAATACTTATAATCGCTAATATTAATTTTTTCCTTACAAAACCTGTATTCCACTTCATCATTGCTGCTCACCACTACCAACCTGTATTTACAATAATGATCAATAAGACGATGATATAATTCAATCCCCTCACTATCAAGGTTGGTACAAGGTTCATCCAGCAATACAATAGCTGTATCAGAAAAAATACACTGCGCCAGCTTTACCCGTTGCTTCATACCGGAAGAGTAATTCCGGATTTGTTTGTTGACGGCTTTTTGCAAACCTATAGTTGAAATAATATGGTTAGTTGTTACACCGGGCAAAAACGGCTTAAACCCATGATGAAAATTTAAAAACTCTGTCAGCGTCATTTCTTCCACCACTTCTAAGTAAGGAGCACAAATGGAAACATGAGTGTAAATGTTGTCAGTTGTCAGTTGTCGGTTGACCGGCTTTATATTTGAAGGCTCATCGGGCAACTTGTATTCAATCTTTCCCTCATTAATATACATGTTTCCGCTTAGAGCTTGCAGCAACGTACTCTTTCCTGAACCATTTGGCCCGGTGATGGCATACGATTGACCTGCTTCAAATGTATAATTGAAATGACGGAATATCCAGTCACGGTTAAACCGTTTACCGGCGTCAGACAGGCAGATCGTCATCGCTGCTGCCTTTGGTGAAACGTTTGATGATACCTCTTCCGCTTTCACGGATGAAAGTTACTATTTCATCCCGTTCATCGGTGGCGGGCATTTCTTCTTCAATATACTCCACCGCCTGGCTGGTGTTCATGCCTTTATTGTATAATACCCTGTAGATATCAAGAATATGGTTGATCCGTTCTACGCTGAAACCTCGACGCTTCAAACCAATTGAATTCACGCCGGCATAGCTTAATGGAGTCCGGCCAGCTTTAATATAAGGCGGCACATCTTTACTGACCAGCGAACCACCGCTGATAAAGGAGTGGGCACCGATCTTGACAAACTGGTGCACCGCACACATACCCGCCAATATAGACCAGTCGCCAATCGTTACATGCCCGGCTACCTGGGTATTATTACTGGTGATACAATTGTCTCCCACCAGGCAATCATGGGCAAAATGGCAATAGGCCATGATCAGGCAGTTCTTGCCAATGACTGTTTTATCCCGGTCTTTGGTACCCCGGTTCACCGTTACAAACTCACGGATCGTGGTGCCATCACCAATATAAACATTGGAATATTCTCCCTGGAACTTCAGATCCTGCGGAATGGCTGCTATAACAGCACCGGGAAAAATGCGGCAGTTCTTGCCGATCCTCGCACCCTCCATGATCGTTACATTGGAGCCAATCCAGGTGCCATCACCAATTTCCACATCCTGGTGAATAACAGTGAATGGATCGATCTTGACATTGGTCGCCAACCTTGCGTTAGGATGAATATATGTGTGAGGATGAATCATGCAGTAAATTAAAAATCGCCTTTTTTCCAGACAGGCAGGCAAAGTTAGCAGATACCACCAAAATTGGAAGTTTTTTTAGCTCTATATTGTTAAAAATCAGTTGAAATACGGGAAATCAAAGTCACAACATTAAATTTCAGACGGATTTAGTAGATTTGCAATTACCAATGCATAATCCCCCGGACATATTAGCCTTAGCCTACAAGCAATCGATCATGCAGGATCAGCTCGTAGTGTTGCAGGAAAGGGAGCAGCAGATCCCTGGTTCTGTCAATTATACCATCAGCCGTTACACTCGTAACCAGCAATGGAATATTGAAGACACCGGAATGCTCGTGTATCACTACGAAAAAACAAAGCCTAAAGAAAATTATCTAGAACTCCGTTTTTGTGTAAGCGGCAACGTGTATTGCCGGAAAAAAAATACGGAATGTGATTTGTGCCAGTTCAGCGCTTCCAAAACATGTATGGAAAGGGTGGATAGCGTGGATATCGTAAGCTTTAAATTTTCTCCTACTCATCTCAGCCAGTTTGTCAAACCAAGAAAGGGTAATGCAGTGCTCACAGATGATATCCTGAATTTTGATCACCGGTCTTCCTTTACTAAGATATTACCGCTCTGTGGTAAGACAAGAATGGTACTGGAAGGGGTATTGAACCATACGTACAGCGGCAGCCTCGAAAATATTTATATCAATGCCCAAACACAAATGCTGTTATTATACAGTCTTGATTGTATGCTGGGCGAAAAAGAAATAGATGTTGTCAATTGCAAGTTCCTCGCCAATGAACTGGACCGGGAAAAAATTGTAAAAGCAAGGGAGATACTTTTGCAGCATATTGGTGAACCTATCACCATTAAAGAGTTGAGCCGTAAAGTGGCCATCAATGAATGTTACCTGAAAAAAGGCTTTAAAGAATTATTCGGCACTACTGTATTTGACTTCTACCAAAGCCAGCAGATGGAACATGCCAAGTATCTTTTATATGAAAAAGGACTGAGCGTAACAGAAGTTTCCATGTTACTGGGTTATTCCTCCATTTCTCACTTCTCGACAGCATTCAAAAAGCATACGGGGCTGAAACCATGTGAATTATTACTGCGCTAATAAATCCTGACTCTATCTTTCGATAAACGCAGGAGGAGCGTATATTTAAAATATTCGTTTCTGTTGATTGGACTTCGAAATTTCGTTTTTCATTTCGTAACCAGTTATATTATTATATTTTTTCCACTTAAGGAATATTCGATACAATGAATAACTCATTGACCTAAGTTCCATTTAAGGACTGGGTTTAATACGTCTTCTTCAGGGCAGGATCAGTGATGATAATATAATCTCCCAACTTACTAAACTTCTCCCAGTCAGGACTGGCAAATGAACTGTCGCTGAAACAACTGATATTTATTATTTTCAATTTGGTATTTCTGTTTTGCAATTGTGCTGCAGTACCAAGCTTTTCATCACAATGGAAACGGCCTGCCAGGTGAAATATTTTCTTGTCTTTATTTTTCTTCCAGTAGGTATAAATGCTGTGCGCCATACCTGCATCCCAAAGGCTTTGACTGTAAAAGATGCGGGAATTACCGGTGCCAGGGCTTCCACCCTGCATAAATTCCATAAACTTTTCCCGATAGCTGCCGGTAGCCGTGTCATAGGGCAACCGGGGTAAAAAACGCTTCGATGATTTTGGAAGGCTGTCTAATGAATGCATCCCTTTACGGCTTACCATATTTACATATCGTCTTGGTGTGTTGGCGGCAATTACATCCAGCTTGTTTATTCTTGCTATTTCCACAGCCGGTTTATAGTCTTTATAGTTATTCCATGCTCTTGCTTCTTTTATCATTCTTTCTTCGCTGATAAAACCGTTTAAATATTCATTCAGGACCAACTGGCAATCCGTTTCAAACATTTCCATACTAAGGGCCAGTTTGCTGCCATAATTTTTGTGTAGCGAGTTAAATATTTCTTTTTCCATATAATGCCCTGCACTATCATTATGCTCCTCTCCAAAAAATAGTACATGTGCATCCTTACAATCAGCAGCAATCTGATCCGGGGAAGTTAATTGTTTGGTATGGGTATTATAAATTTTGTAATGCTTTTCAATTCCATTTTGTGAAAATGACAATAGGCAAATGAAGAAACTTGTAAGTAAAAATGGAATTTTCATTATTTTATATTATGCTACAATTTACATAGAAATAAGCGGCGATGGATTAAGCTGCTACCATTATTTTTGCTTAAATGTTATCTATGACACCGGATGTATTCAACCAGTTGGCCCGTAACCGACGCTCTATCTTCCCCGATCAGTTTGATACGGATAAAAAGGTAGACGATACGATTATCATGGAGATACTCACCAACGCCATCTGGGCACCTAATCATGGCAGGGTAGAGCCCTTGCAGCTTACGGTGTTTTGCGGTAAAGGGGTACAAAAATTTGCACATTTTCAAAGTGAGTTGTGTAAAAGCCTGGCTGGAGATAATCTAAATGAAATTACTTACAGCAAATTACAACAACAACTCCTCAAAGCTTCTCATATAATAACTATTGGTATGAAACGAAGTCAGTATAAAAATATACCGGAAGTTGAGGATATTGAAGCTGTGGCTTGTGCAGTACAAAACATATACCTGTCAGTAGCTGCCTATGGACTCGGTGGTTACTGGACCACTGGCGGTATCACGTATAAGGAAGAAGCAAAATCTTTTTTCGGTTTGGGAGATAATGACAGGCTGCCTGTTTTTTTCTATATTGGACATATTGCCATCCCATCTACCGGTGCCACCCGGAAAACCATAGAAGAAAAAGTAAACTGGATAAAAGAGTAACTATGCGAAAACAACCTGAAACTCCACCTTATCATATTTACTACCCGGTAA
Source organism: Bacteroidota bacterium (assembly GCA_034408705.1). Lineage (GTDB taxonomy): Bacteria > Bacteroidota > Bacteroidia > Chitinophagales > Chitinophagaceae > JJ008. Next base: position 58,917 of record JAWXCO010000185.1, on the reverse strand, counting down.
AAGTGACAAAAAGTAAAATTGCGGGAATGGGTGCTTATGCGGTACAAAAAATTCCTGCCAGAAAAAAAATTGGCGACCTCGGTGGTGTTATCATTACCATGAAGGAAGCGCTGAAGCTGATCAGGGATTTAAAAGTTATTAATATGGTTGAGCTGGAAGATGACCTGGCCCTGAATGCATCTGCCAGCCCGAATGATATGCGTTTCATCAATCATTCCTGCGGGCCGAACACCTTCCTGCGGGTATTGAAAAACAGGGTGGAATTTTATGCCCTGAAAAATATCAGGAAAGGAGAAGAATTAAGTTGCGATTATGGCGAAACACATCATGAAGGAACATTACCATGTAAATGCGGCGCCAAAAATTGCCAGGGTTTTATTTGAGCAATTACAAGATGAGAAAAGGATTTGTTATATTATTATTGATCACCGGCAGTATATTATCTGTTTCATTTATGAAACAGAATCAAATGAACAGCCCGGCCAGGCTCCGTAAGCTATATTCACAAACACCGGATAAATGGCCCGCACCTACCATTGATGCTGGAGTGGAATGGATAGAGTTGGGCATTCTCCCGGAAAGTCCGCTGGAAAAATACAAAGATTCGCTCCGGCACACCATTGAGCTCGGAAAAAGTTTGTTCTTTGATACCCGGTTGAGCGGATCCGGAAAGATCAGTTGTGCCAGTTGTCACCAGCCGGAACTCAACTGGACAGATGGGATCCAACGGTCATTCGGGCATGACAGTACAATCAATAAAAGAAATTCTCCCACGATCCAGCATACCTGGTTCTATAAAAAACTTTTTTGGGATGGAAGAGCAAGGGATCTCGAAGACCAGGCATTCGGACCTATTAATAGTGAAAGCGAAATGCATGGTGAAATGCGGGAGTTGCCTTTCAAACTCCGGCAAATAAAGGGCTATGCAGCTTTGTTTGATTCCGCATATGGCGACCCCCGCATTGATCCTGACAGGATCGCCCATGCTATCGCCATTTTTGAAAAAACTATTGTGAGTCGTAAAAGCAGGTTTGATGAATTCCTGGCCGGTAAAAAGAATAGCTTAAGTAATAGCGAACTAACAGGGTTGCATGTATTTCGTACAAAGGCCCGCTGTATGAATTGCCATCACGGACCTCTTTTTTCGGATAACCAGCTTCACAATAACGGGTTTGCTGATGGAGATGAAGGTTACTATAAAGTAAGCCACCAGGAAGAAGACCGGGGGAAATTAAAAACCCCCTCACTGCGGGATGTGATGAAAACAGGCCCCTGGATGCATAACGGAAGCAGCAAACACGTGATCGATATTATTGAATTATACAGCAAAGGGCCCAATACCCCCGATAAACTTGTAAAGCCCCTGATCTTATCAGCAAAAGAGAAGGATGCTTTATTGGCTTTTCTAAAGACCATCTCGGCCCCACCCTTGGAGTTTAAAAAGCCTGTTTTACCTGATTAGACAACTATTTCGGGCTAAAAGCTATCTTTGCTTTCCAAATACTCAAAATCTTTAAAAATTATACGTATGAAAAAATTGTTTCTCACACTGGCCATTGCAGGTTTTGGATTGATTGCCAATGCACAACCACCTGCCGGTGATGCCAAACCCGGTGATTGGTATGGTGATAAAGTAACGGCTGATGGTGCTGCAGACATCAATGATGTAGTAGTAAAATTAAATGAGGGTAAGGAAATGGAGGATGTAAAAGTAAAAGCGAAAATCGTGGAAGTCTGTCCTAAAAAAGGGTGCTGGTTAAAATTGGAATTAAATGATGGCAGCACGGCCATGGTGAAAATGAAAGACTATGGTTTTTTCCTCCCCGTTTCGGCCAAGGGCAAAACAGTGGTGATTGATGGCGATGTAAAGATCAAAACAACTTCTGTAGCGGAACTAAAACATTATGCAAAAGATGCCAAAAAATCCAAAGAAGAAATAGATGCTATTACCAAACCCGAAAAAGAAGTTAGGGTAACAGCAAAAGGAATTGTAGTGGTGGAATAAGCTATTTCCCCCGCTTTATAACAAAGGCTGCTCAATATTGAGCAGCCTTTGTTATTTGTCACCAGCCAGTCAGTTTCCTTTTTGCGTAAACCGTTTTTCCTTTTACGTAACTAATTCCAGGTGATACTTGTACACCTTTGCTCCATAAAAATTAATAATGCCGGGGAAATTGTTGATATTGATACTATTCATTGCTAACGCACTGGTTACTACAGGCCAAACAGGAAAAAAAATATTTCACGATGATACTACAAACCCTGAACACAAATATCTTCCCGATATTACAGTAGTAGGCCGCAACAGTAAAAGCGACTATCAGCAAATGCCTGAAGTAGTTGGCACTTCTATTTATGCGGGTAAAAAAAATGCGCTTATCGTTTTAGATAATGTACAGGGAAATGTGGTGACCAATACTATGCGCCAGGTGTTGGCCAAAGTGCCTGGTATTCATATCTGGGAAAGTGACCCCAGTGGCATACAAATCGGTATTGCGGCAAGAGGATTAAGCCCTAACAGGAGTTGGGAATTTAATATCCGGCAAAATGGTTATGATATTGCCGCCGATCCATTTGGCTATCCCGAAGCCTATTACAATCCGCAACTGCAGGCGGTGCAAAGAATAGAAATCGTAAGAGGACAGGGTTCTTTACAATATGGCCCGCAATTTGGCGGACTGGTGAATTATATTTTACGCAACGGAAGTGAGATCAATGAAAAATTTCAATTTGAAACACAGCAAACCATTGGTAGCAATGCTCTCTTCAATAGTTATAATGCCATTGGTGGCAAAACTAAAAAATTACATTATTATTCCTTCTTTGATCACCGCAATGCGGATGGCTGGAGACAGAACAGCCGTTATTACACCAATGCAGGTTTTGGAACAGTGACGTATTTCTTTACTCCCAAACTTTCATTAACAGCCGAACTGATGCATTCACACATACGCAGCCAGCAGGCCGGAGGGTTAACAGATGCGCAGCTAAAAGCGGATGCACAACAAAGTTTTCGCAGCCGCAACTGGTTTGATATAAAATGGACAACCCCTGCTTTGATACTTAACTATGCCCTCAATGATAAAACAAGATGGAATACCAAATTTTTTGCCACGATCGGTAACCGTAACAGTGTTGGGTATTTACAATCTATCTTTATAAAAGATAGCATTAACCCTGCAACTGGTCAGTATAATAACCGGGTGCTGAACATAGATGAGTATAGGAACTATGGCATGGAAAGCCGAATCATTACCGATTACAGAGTAGGCAAAATGAAGAATACGATTTCTGGGGGTATTCGTTTATACACCGGTACTACGCACCGCAGGGCAGATGGTAAGGGCACTACTGGAATTGATTATGATATGCGTGTTATTGGTAACTACCCGAGAGATATTGAATTCAAATCAAACAATGCAGCAGCATTCGCAGAGAATATATTCCGTATTACCGATAAGTTTTTAATTATACCCGGTATCCGTTTTGAATGGCTGAAAGGCGCTGCTTCAGGTCGAAATGGATATACTTCCGGTGGGGCAGAAATCATTTTACAAAATATTACCCGCAGTCGTAGTTTCCTTCTGGGCGGCGTTGGCGCAGAGTATCATATTACAAACGCCACGGAATTTTACGCAAACATTTCCCAGGCTTACCGTCCTATTCAGTTTGCAAATTTGCAGGCCCCGCCAACTACTGATGTGGTAGACCAGAATCTGAAAGATGCAGAAGGATACAATTTTGATCTCGGATACAGGGGAAAAGTAAAGGACTGGTTGCTGTTCGATGTAAGTGGTTATTATCTTCAATACAATAACCGGGTAGGCGCAATTACCGTAACAGGCACAACATCCTATCGCCTGATCACCAATGTAGGAAGCAGTACAAGCAAAGGAATTGAAGGTTATGCTGAGTTCAACCCGTTAAGGGCATTTAGCAAAATAAAAAATGCAGATATTATTGTATTTGGCTCTTATGCATTTACCGATGCAAGATACAGCGGCGATCATAAAGATGCTGCCACGAAAGGAAAGAGAGTGGAGAATGCGCCGGTAACTATTTTTCGCGGTGGACTCACCACTGGCTATAAATCCTTCCTGTTAACCGGCCAGTTTAGCCGGGTCGGTGAAACGTACAGTGATGCAAATAATTCGGTCACTCCGACTGCCAATGCACAGAACGGGTTGATCCCCACTTATACAGTGATTGACCTCACAGCCACCTATAAGTTTTCAAAGCGTCACCATATAAAAACAGGTGTCAACAATATTGCTGATCAAAGATATTTCACCCGTAGGGCGGGTGGGTATCCCGGTCCGGGTGCATTACCGGCTGATGGAAGAACATTCTTTCTTAGCGTTGGCGCAAAACTGTAGAGGCTGCTGAAAAAAATAAACCTCTTTAGTTGAACAGGTTTTTTTTCGTATGACTTGTGTCATGTCAGTGCTTGATTCTTTCTCCATCACCTGTCATTTATTTGTCAAACAATCTTGCTTTTCTTCTTCTTGACAATTACATGATGAATAACAATTCCTACTGATAGAGCTTTGCAACCGCAATCGAATAATTATGAGAAAAATTTACCTGCTTTTTATTACAACAATCATTGGTACATATATAACAGCACAATCTGTAAAACTGTCTCCGGGAGAAGACACAACGAAGGCAAAAGAACTGGATGGAGTAGTTGTTACCGGTCAATATAAGCCACAATCGGTTAAAAATTCGGTCTACCAGGTCCGAACTATTTCAAAAGAAAGAATACAACAACAAGGAGCTGGCAAGCTGCAGGATGTACTGAATACGGAATTAAATATCCGTTTTTCACAGGATCTCGCTACCGGGGGCTCCGATATCACGATGATGGGATTGACAGGACAGAATGTAAAAGTTTTATTGGATGGCGTACCGATGGTAGGCCGCCAGGGTACTTCCAATGAAATTAATATTAACCAGATTGACATTAATACGATCGAAAGAATTGAGATAGTAGAAGGGCCGATGTCCGTAGTATATGGCGCAGACGCTTTAGCCGGCGTTATTAATATTATCACTAAAAAGGCTGGGGCAGCGAAACTATCTGTTACTGCCAGGATACAGGAAGAAACTATTGGTAAGGAATATGGATGGCAGCAGGGTATACATAACCAATATGCAGGGCTTACCTGGCGGCATAAAAAGTGGGAGATAGGCGGAGGCTTTGGTCACAACTATTTTGGTGGTTGGAAAGACACGGCTGTTGACAGAGAACTGGTATGGCATAAAAAAGATCAGATGCTGGTGAACGGATTTCTCGGCTACACAAAAGGGAAAGTCAGCATACGGTATAGAATTGATGGGTTAGATGAGATTATCACCAATCCGGGTAATTTCCTGCCCTATGGCGATGCCAATTCAGGCGATACATTGGCGTATGACCAGGAGTATCTTTCACAACGTGTAATGCAGCAATTACAAGCTTCTTATTTCGCCAATAGTAACTTCAATATACAGTTACAGACCTCTTATAGTAATTATAGCCGCCAGGTTTTTTCTACTACAGTTAATAAGGAAAACGGAGATACAAGGCTTGATCCGGGTGCAGGTCGCCAGTCGGTTGTGAATTTCAATGGATTTACTTTTCGCACTACGGTATATTATAAATTATCATCGCTGTTTTCATTTCAGCCGGGTGTGGATATATACCTGGAAAGTGGCGAAGGAGAGAGATTGGAAAAAGGTAATAACCGGGTAAATGATTATGCTTTCTTTATTACATCAGAAATTACCCCATCTAAAAAGATTAATATTCGACCGGGTCTTAGGTTCATTAAGAATTCGGTGTATGATGCACCACCTTTTATTCCTTCTCTGAATACCAAAATTGTATTGACCAAAGACATTGATCTGCGCTTATCTTATGCAAAAGGATTCCGTTCTCCTTCTTTGCGGGAATTGTATTTCAGTTTCTTTGACGCCAATCACCAGGTGGTGGGCAATCCTGATCTGAAAGCAGAAATCTCCAATAGTTTTACGGGTTCTGTAAACTGGAAAATGAACAGCAAAGCAGGTGCGGTGTACACAGTGGCCGCAGGCGGATTTTATAACAGCGTAAAAAATCTTATTGATTATGTCTTTACACAATCATCTGATACGGCCAGGTTGTACAATGTAGCTGATAGTAAAACCGGGGGATTAAATATCAATGCCAATTGGAAGCAGAAAGCATTTAGTATTTCAGCAGGGGCATCTTATACCGGCTTTTATAATATGTATGCTGCTACGGATAAATCACTGCCTGAATTACAATGGTCTCCCGAAGCAAATGTTATTGCCGGTTATTCATTTTCGGCAATCCGCCTTGCTATAAATTTCTTCTACAAGTTTACGGGTAAGCGTCCAAGGTTTGTTGCTAATGGAGCTGATATCATCTTAGCTAAAACAGACGCATTCCATATGGCTGATTTTACAGTTAATAAAAAATTATACCGCCATTTTTCACTTAGTGCAGGTATCAGAAACCTTTTTGATACGGATCGTATTCAAAGCAGTTTTACCAGCGGCGGTATCCATTCAAGCGGTGGTTTAAATGTTGGAACCGGCCGTTCTTTTTTTACCGGTATTGTTTTTAACTGGGAAAAGAAATAACAACAAAAAATACTAATACTACTACAACCAGATACAATGAAACAAAGAATAATTAAAGCGATATTCACCTCCTTCACACTGCTATTGTTGATAACCGGTTGCAGAAAGAAAGATGCCCTGGAAGCAGATAACCTTGTCAATTTTGAAACAACTGCACAAGGAATAAGCGCAACTGAAACAAACATTTCTGTGAAAATTGATTTGGTGCGGCCGACTGATCTTGCTATTCCGGTAACGGTAAATCTGTCGGAGCAAGGAGTATTATATGGAACTGATTATACTACTGTGCCCGCTTCCACTGCCGGTAAACTGGAACTAATTATTCCTTCCGGAAGCAATGAGGTCTTCTTTACACTATCAAAGGTAAATGGAGTATTGTTCGACGGCGATGAAAAATTACAATTCGACATTTATAGTTCGGGTGCACCTGTTTTCATTGGTGTTAAGAAGCGAATGACCTTAAATTTTGGAGAACTTGTAGCTGCCAACTCAGCCATTACCGTTAACGGGGGTGGTACTTTGTATCCTAATAAGGTATTCATAGACCTTAGTGCTAACAGGACCACTATAGTAAACCGGAATAGCTGGGATCTTGGATTTTATACTGGTGCAGATGATTTCAGGGTCATCTTGAATTCATCTTCTGCAATGATGGCCAAACAGCTCAATAAGAATGATCTTGCACAAGTAACTGTTGCAGACACAGTTGGATTGACAAGCGAAGTGTCTTTCAATCAATTTGCACCCACTACTATTTCATTACCTAATATAGATTATCCAACTGGTGGTATTGCCAGAACGGCTATTGCTGCTATCAGTACCATTGCATCAGATAATAAAGTTTATATCGTCAACAGAGGTTTAGCTCCCGGTAGTCCAGCCGCAGCAAGAGGATGGAAGAAAGTACGTATCATCCGAAATGCCAGCGGCGGATATACATTGCAACATGCAGATATTACAGCCACAACTTTCCAGGAAATCAACATTCCGAAAGAAGAGGCTTATTTCTTTAAGTATATTTCGTTTGATAATGGAGCAGTTTCAGTGGAACCCGAAAAACTTAAATGGGATATTGCCTGGACATTTTTTTCAAATGTCACCAATTTTGGCAGTGGTGAAGTACCCTACCTGTTTCAGGATATTGTGATCAGTAACCGGAATGTACAAGTTGCTAAAGTGTTATCATCCGCCAAAGCATTTGGTGATTTTACAGAAGCCGATATAGCTACTCAAACTTTTGTAACAACACAAACTGCGATTGGTGCCGATTGGCGTTCAGGTGGCGGACCCGGCTCAGCACCAGCTGTAAGAACAGATCGGTATTACATTATTAAGGATGGTACCAATAATTATTATAAAATCCGTTTTACTGCATTAACTCAAAATGGGGAAAGAGGATATCCTTCTTTCGAATTAGTATTAGTGAAGAAGGGATGATTTAACGCATAGCAGCATTTCATTAACCTTTTATTCATCTGCGTCAATCTGTGTTAGTCTGTGGCTAAAACCGCTGTTTATTTCCGTAACTTCGCCACCATTTTAAAAGGGCTACATCGGGCTATGTAGCTGAAAGCGAAGTAGTATGAGTGCTAAATACAAGGAATTTTCTGGATTGAACCTCCCGGCTTTTGAGGCCGAAATACTGGCCAAATGGACTGAAAAACAGGCATTTGAGAAAAGCATTTCCCTGCGGGAAGGAGCGACACCCTTTGTGTTTTATGAAGGGCCCCCCAGCGCCAACGGTATGCCCGGTATTCACCACGTTATTTCCAGAACCCTAAAAGATCTTGTTTGCCGCTACAAGACTATGAAAGGTTTCCAGGTTAAAAGAAAAGGCGGTTGGGATACGCATGGTCTTCCGATTGAATTGGGTGTTGAAAAGGAATTAGGCATTACCAAAGAAGATATCGGGAAAAAAATATCGGTTGAAGAGTATAATGCCAAATGCCGGGAAGCCGTATTACGGTATAAAGACAAGTGGGATGACATTACCCGCAAAATGGGTTATTGGGTTGACCTGAACAATCCCTATATCACTTTCAAGAATGAATATATTGAAACACTCTGGTGGATACTGAGCGAGTTGTATAAAAAAGGGTTGCTGTATGAAAGTGTAAGTATCCAACCCTATTCACCAGCCGCAGGTACAGGGTTAAGTTCGCATGAATTGAACCAGCCGGGAACGTATAAAGATGTCAAGGATACGAGTTGTGTGGCAATGTTTAAATTAATTGCAAGCAAAAATCTAGATGTTACAAATGAAGTGACTTCTTCACATTTTGACCCGTTAGTAAAATCTGGAATATCTCTTTTCCCTGACAATTTGTTCAAAGTAGCTGAAAAATCCTGGGGAGATTCTAAATATAAAACTTTAGAAGTTTTTCTTCTTGCTTGGACGACAACTCCATGGACTTTACCTTCTAATTTGGGATTAACTGTTGGGGCCAATATTGTTTATGTCCTTGTTAGGACCTTTAATCCATACACACATTTGCCTGTAAATGTTGTTTTAGCAAAAGCATTATTAAATAAATTTTTTAAACAAGAAGGAGAAAATGGCGATTTTGAAAACTATTCCTCTGAAAAAAAATTATTGCCTTGGTCTGTTCTCCTTGAATTTAATGGCCTTATTATTACTGGTTGTGAGTACGAGCAACTTCTCCCTTATGAAGCCAACTCCTTAAAAGCGATTGAAGAAATCACTCCCGGTGCAAAACCATTCCGGGTAATGGCGGATAGTTTTGTTACTACAGAAGATGGTACCGGTATCGTTCATACGGCTCCAGCCTTTGGTGCCGATGACTATAAAGTCGGTAAAAAATACAATATTGGTATACTGACGATGGTGGACAAGCAGGGAAAATTTGTTGATGGCCTGGGAGAATTCAGCAACCGGTATGTAAAAAATTACAAAGACGATCCAAATTATGTTGATGTAAACGTTGACATCAGCGTAAAACTGAAAAAAGAGAACCGGGCCTTTAAAGTAGAGAAATACGAACATAATTACCCGCATTGCTGGAGAACCGATAAGCCCATTCTTTATTACCCACTGGATGCCTGGTTCATTAAAACCACGGCTGTAAAAGATAGAATGGTAGAGTTGAATAAAACCATCAACTGGAAACCCAAATCAACCGGTGAAGGCCGCTTCGGAAATTGGCTGGAAAATGTCGTGGATTGGAACCTCAGCCGTTCCAGGTACTGGGGTACTCCATTACCTATCTGGACAACAGAAGACGGGGAAGAAAAAATTTGTATCGGAAGTATTGAAGAATTACTTGCTGAGGCGAAGAAGGCAGATGAACTTTTAGGTGCTACTCATAACTCACAGCTCACAGCTCATAGCTTAGACTTACACAAGCCTTATGTTGATGATATTATATTAGTGAGCCAATCAGGCAAACCAATGAAACGGGTGCCCGACCTGATCGACGTATGGTTTGACAGTGGCGCCATGCCGTATGCCCAATGGCATTTCCCTTTTGAAAATAAAGAGACATTTGAAAAGAGTTTCCCGGCAGATTATATCGCAGAAGGGGTTGACCAGACAAGAGGTTGGTTCTATACGCTTCATGCTATTGCTGTAATGTTATTTGATTCCGTGGCTTACAAAACTTGTGTATCAAACGGTTTGGTGCTGGATAAGAACGGCAATAAGATGAGCAAACGGCTCGGTAATGTGGTTGATCCGTTCAAGACAATTGAAACCTTCGGGGCTGATGCTACAAGATGGTACCTCGTTACCAATGCATCACCCTGGGATAATATGAAGTTTGACCTGGATGGTATCAAAGAAGTACAACGCAAGTTCTTTGGTACCTTATATAATACCTACCAGTTCTTTGCCCTCTATTCCAATGTGGATGGGTTTGCTTTTAAAGAAGCATACATTTCATTGGCGGAACGCCCTGAGATTGACCGCTGGATACTTTCTTCGCTGAGTTCGGTAGTAAAGAAAGCCAATGCGTTTATGGATGATTACGAACCAACACAGGCCGGCAGGGTAATAGAAGATTTTGTTGATGAGCATTTAAGTAACTGGTATGTTCGTTTGTGCCGCCGCCGGTTCTGGAAAGGCGAATATGAGCAGGATAAAATATGTGCTTACCAGACTTTGTATGAATGTTTGGAAACAATTACAAGATTAATAGCACCTATCTCTCCTTTCTTTAGTGATGTGGTCTTCCAGAACTTAAATGCTGTTACAGGAAGATTTAAGAACGCTGATGGTAGCAAAGTAGAATCGGTGCATCATGTCAGCTATCCTGATATTGATGCGACCCAGAATCCCCCAACGGGGGGCAGGGAGGCTATCGATGAATCAATGGAAGAAAGAATGCAGTTGGCACAGGATGCATCTTCTTTGGTACTTTCACTTCGCAAGAAAGTAAATATCAAAGTTCGCCAGCCGTTGCAAAAAGTGTTGATCCCGGTATTAAGTGCTTCCATGAAAGAGCAACTTCAAAAAGTGGAAGACCTGGTGAAGGCAGAAGTGAATGTAAAAGCGATCGAATATCTTGATCCCAACAATACCTTCATCAGCAAAAAGATCAAACCCAACTTTGTGGCGCTTGGTAAAAAAATGGGTGCAAAGATGAAAGCGGTATCCGCAGCTTTGGCACAATTCACCCAGGAAGACATTGCCCAGTTGGAAAAAGAAGGTCAATATAATTTGCCAGTTGATGGCGAACATGTAATATTACAGATTACCGATGTGGAGATCAGCAGCGAGGATATTCCAGGCTGGACCGTGGCCAATAAAGGCAGCCTGACTGTGGCCCTGGATGTGACGATCAGTGCAGAACTGGAAGCTGAGGGGAATGCCCGGGAATTTGTGAACCGCATTCAGAAAATAAGAAAGGACAGTGGGTTTGACCTGACGGATAAAATAGAAGTTGCCGTATCGGCTGTGGATGGATTAAAAGATTCTTTGGCTCAGTTTAAAGACTATATTTGCGCCGAAATTCTGGCAGACAAGCTGGAATTTGTGGCTGATATTCAGCATGGCACTGAGATTGAGATTAACGATGTTTCGCTAAATGTGATTGTTTTAAAAAAAGGGTAAATCATGGCAAATAAGAAAAAACAGCCTGCCCGTCCGGCAGGCGGGGCTCCAAAAAAAGCCGCCAAACCCGCCCCCAAGAAGGCTGCTGCCAAACCTGCCCGTCCGGCAGACAAAAAGCCAGTGGCTAAGAAAACTGTGCACAAACCTGCATCTAAAAAAGCGGCCCCTAAAAAGGCCCCCCCGAAACCCGTGGCAAAGAAACCAGCACCCAAAGCAGTCGCTAAGCCAGTGGCTAAGCCTGCACCGAAAGTGGCCGTAAAACCTGAACCTCCTGCTCCTCCGGCCAAGCCGTTGAAGCCGGGAACTGTTGACCCCAAATCCCTGGTGTCAATTAAGCAGAAAGTAAAACCGGTTATTAAAAAGGAACCTCCAAAGGCTTCAAAATTTGTAATACCGAAAACAACAACCAAAAGCTCGGTGAAATACGAACCTGAGTTTACTAAGTCCGTACTGGACCAGGCCATTTACCAATCAACAGGACCCACTATGCGGTACTCTGATAACGACCTGCAGGAATTCAGGGAAATTATCCAGAAGAAACTCGAGGCGGCCAAGAAGGAATTGAATTATCTCCAGGGACTGATCACCCGTAAAGACGAAGGTGGCGATATGGATGAGGCCCGTTACATGACCATGGAAGATGGAAGTGTAAGCATGGAAAGGGAGCAACTAAGCCAGATGGCCAGCCGACAGATCACTTTTATCGATCACCTGGATAAAGCGATGATGCGGATCGAGAACAAGACTTACGGCATTTGCCGGGTTACCGGTAAACTGATCGACAAAGCCCGGTTGAGGGCCGTGCCACATGCCACTTTGAGTATTGAGGCCAAGCAGATGATGAATAAATAATGAGTGATAATTTTAAGTAAATAGGGTATATAAAGTTTGTTACAGACTTTATATACCCTATTTATCTTTATATGCTTTCTTTAGACTGTATTGCTTACCACTTACCACTTATCACTTCCCTCCATTCCCCCGCAAAAAAACCTGGAAGCCCACACCTACTATAATGCCGTGGTTGGTGAATTTAGTGGTGGGTTCATTTTCCGACCTTGTTTCTGGTACGTTATCATACGGGGCATTATCTCTTATGGTGGTTGTCTTAAACGTATTCTTATTATAAGAATAATTATAACCGAGATAAATATCAAGCCCGGTATATTCTCCCACCATTTTGGTTAAGCCAAACTGCAAAGTGGCATTGGCAAAAAAACCGCCCGATGATTTACCATCATAACTTATTTTATAATCAGGCGAAGCATCATAATACTTGAATCCATCCACGGTAGAAGAATTGATGCCAGCATTAAAACCAAATTGGCCAAAAGGCATAAAAGAATTGCCAGCTCCAAAATAATTGCGGAGAAAGCCACCTACCCCGATGTTGAAATTGGTAGACTGGTCTTCCTGAAAAGTAGTACCCAGATCTTCATATCTTACTTTCTGACTGGTAGGGTTGATATTTAGGGATGCTCCGATCACCGTTTTTTCTGAAATAAACCAGCCAAAGGAGGGTTCGATCCGGAGTCCATATCCACTTGTTTTGCTGGAATAGCCTCTTATTCCCTGCGGGAAACTAACATCCGAACCACCTGAATTAAAAAAGAGGCTGCCGACTGAAGCGCCTACCATTTTGTCGCCTTTTTTAAACTGTGACCGGGCAGAAAAGCAGGCCAGCAGCAACAAACAGGCCAGCAGGGATTTATTGAAATACATAAAAATGAGTTGGTTTAGCAACAAATATAACCGTTCGGGAAAACCCGGCAATAAGCTGTTTTTTTTTCCGGGGTGCTATTGGTTTGTATTTTTTTCCTTTACCTTTAAATCTCTTGGTGGAAAGGGAAATTCCCTTTACTTTTAAAACCGAAACTAATTAACAACCTCCGAAGGAGTCCTTCGGACAAATCAAACTTGTATGAGAAAGTTCAAACTATTTTCGCTTTTAGCATTTGCCCTTGTATTTATAGCCGTTAGTTGCACTAAAGAAGGCCCTGAAGGTCCTGCCGGTTCTACTGGTGCACAAGGTCCTACTGGTATTGGTGGTGCTGCTGGCCCTATTGGCCCTGGCGGTCCCTCTGGCCCTGGCGGTCCCTCTGGTCCCTCTGGTCCTGCAGGTCCAACTGGCCCTACTGGTCCACAAGGCCCTGCTGGTACTGCTAATGTTATTTATTCCGCATGGATTTCTGATGCCTCAGGAGCAAATTGGGCTGATACATCTATCTCTTTATTGGGAACTGTGGTAAGAAGAAGGAACCTTCCTGCTCCCGGTGTTACTGTTTCTATTTTAAACCAGGGTGTGGTTCTTGCATATGCAAGAGGGGCTTCTACAAACAACGAACCCTGGCCAATGGCGGTGACTTTCAATTTCGGCGGGGGTCCCCTTGTGTTGGGATTTTTGCCATCAGTAGGCCGGTTGGTAGTGTATTTTTCGAATCCTAACACAGGTATTGTACCACCCGCTGCCCTTTTTTGGGGAGGTGAATTCAGGTATGTAATTATCCCCGGTGGTGTGGCAGGTGGCCGTAGTACTAGCTCAGAAAAAATTGCTACTATTAATGGTCAAAATTATACTGAAAGTCAATTAAAAGGTATGAGCTATGCACAAGTTTGTAGCTTATTAAGAATTGCGCAATAATAATATTCTCTATATAATTTTAAAGCCGTTCCGCCTAAGGCAGAACGGCTTTTTCATTCTTGCTACCTTCATTTCTATGTTAACAACAATGTGAAATAGTAAATAGGCTATGTATTCTTTGCGCCGTTGCTCCTTTGCTGTCTTTGCGTGAAATGTATAGGCTGTTTTATAATTCATTTTTGGTCTAACTTGTACAACCAATTCAACTACAATGAAAAAACTCTTTTATTTTTCAATAGCGATATTCTTTTCATTAAATGTTATTGCCCAACCCCGCATCATCTCCGGCCCAATGCTCGGCCCGGTCGAGCTTAGAGATGCAAAAGTGTGGGTGGAAGTTTCTCCAGAAGTAAAAGCCGTGTCATTACAATTCAATAAGAAGGGTGATACAAAAACTAAAACACTTTTATATAAAGGAGAATTGGGCAAGGATTTTAACCCGCTTTTTTTTACTGTCGGCGGACTTGATTTTAATACGACCTACCAGTACAAAATCTGGATTAACGGAAAAACAAGCTTAAAAGGGGGAGAGTTTACCACTAAGGATCTTTGGCAATGGAGAAAACAACCACCTGAATTTAGTTTCCTCACAGGCTCCTGCTCTTATTTTAATGAACCCATTTATGACCGGCCCGGTACCCCTTACGGAAAAGACTCTTCCATTTTTGAACCCATGGCAAAAGAAAAGTCAGCTTTTATGCTTTGGCTGGGTGATGCCTGGTACACCCGGGAAGTAGATTACTATAGCGAGTGGGGGCTTTGGAACAGGGCCAGTCATGACCGCGCTGTTCCTATAACACAGAATTTTCTAAAATCAATGCCTCAGTTCGCTATCTGGGATGATCATGATTATGGACCCAACGATATTGGTAAAAGCTATATATTAAAAGAGACCAGCCGGAAAGTTTTTAATACTTATTTCTGTAACCCTTCTTCGGGTGAGAACGGACAGGGTACTTACACCATGAACTCCTGGGGTGATGCAGATGTTTTTATGACTGATGACCGCTGGTGGCGCAGTGCCGACAAATTAAAAGATTCAATAGATGGTCCGGAAGGACTCCCAGGGAGAAAACCAAACCCTGAGAAAAGGATGTTGGGCGCCCAGCAAATGGAATGGCTGAAAAATTCATTGCTTTATAGTACGGCAACTTTCAAAATCATTACCCTGGGCAGTCAGGTTCTTAACCCGGTTTCTCCTTTTGACACCTGGTGGAATTTTCCGGCAGAGTATGATGAGCTGATGACATGTTTAAAAGAATATAAAATAAACGGGGTGTTGTTTTTAACCGGCGACCGGCACCATAGTGAAATTATAAAAGTAGACCGGCCGGGTACCTACCCCTTGTATGATATCACTGTATCACCCCTTACATCTGGAACACATACTTTTGCCGGGCCCGAGAAAAATAACCCCTACCGGATACTCGGTATTGATGAAAAACAAAATTATGGACGATTCTCGTTTTCAGGTATGCGGGGTAGCCGTAAGCTGACGGTAGAATTCCTCGGTCTCAAAGGGGAAAAACTGGGAGAGTGGAACATAACAGAAAAAGAATTAAAAACACCATAAACCATTTTATATGAAACTAGCTATCATTTCCCTATTGTTTGTTGCGCTCATTGCTTCCTGTAATAGTAAAAAACAGGACAAGGAAAAAGACCCGGTAACTGATTTGCCTGCTATGCCGGCAACACCGGATCCCGCAAAGGATTCAGCTGCCATAAGGGCCGTGATTATGAATTTTTATAACTGGTATACGAAGGAGTATAAACAATTGATGGGGTATAATCTTTACAGCGGTATTAAAAAACAGGATGCACCTCCGTATAAAATAAACTGGGAGGAAGTAGAAAAATACCAGCAGTTTATCCGCAGCAGCATCCCACAACTGGGAGAAGAATTTTTAAAGAACCAGAAAAAGATGCTGCAACAGGCGGACTCTGCTTTTAAAGTAGATGTGAATGACGAAATCCCTTATGGATTTGATTACGACTGGTACACTAATAGCCAGGAAGAGCCTTCTTATTTACTGGATGGTATCAATAAATCACAGAAATGGATCATCCTTGTAAAAGATGATGTTGCATCAGTGGAGATCGGCGCTCCCGAGGATAAGAATTACGTGTTGGGTTCACTGATTTTGTATTTGGGGCTGAATAAACAAAAGGGCCAATGGAAAATCGCTAAGATCGGGGGAAATGAGTAAAGAAAAACTATGACAATTTATTTCGGATATGAAAAGCCACAGGTGATGCAGGCGCTGCGGTATCATTTTATCAGTCGCCGGGAGATCAGGCTCATGATCATACTGGTGAATGTTTTTGCCGGTGTATCTATTATTTTATTCCTTGCCAAAACAGTGCAGCCCATGGCCTTTTTAATGGGCTCCTTTATGTGGATCGTACTGATGGTAAGTTTCTGGTTCATACTACCCATGGCCGTGTACCGCCGGGCTTCTACCTTTAAGCATGAGTTTAGTATGAGTTTTGAAGAAGATGGTTTTACGCTGAGTCATGAGAAGGGCTACAAAGCCTGGGAATGGACTGCGCTGCAGAATTATTTAGAAAGTCCGCATTTCTTTCACTTGTATTTCGACAGCCGCTCTTTTTTCCTCGTACCTAAAAGCGGGTGTAAAGACATTGCCGAAGTACAGGAACTTCGCCAGCTGATCAAATCGAAAGTAAAAAAGGGTTGATAGTGGGAAAGAAATTATCGGGTCAGAGTTTCTTTTCCATTACAAAATGCGGGATGGTTACTTCTGTAAATTCCTCGCTGGCTATTTTGTAGCCCATTTTTTCATAAAAGCCAGTGGCATTTTTCCTGGCATGCATGGCCAGTATTTTATAACCCTGGTCCCGGGCAATGTTTTCGGCAAAACCCATTAAAGCCCTTCCGATTCCCTTTCCCTGGAGGTCATTTAATACAGCCATCTGGCGTAACCGGACCGTTTGGGTATTTTCTTCTACCAGCATACAGCAACCGAGAATATCCTCATCTTCAAAAGCCGCAATAAGCATATTCTGTTTTTCTTCTTCCAGCTCTTCGGCTGTAAAGCCCAGCCCTAAAGGCTTTCGGAGAATATCATCCCGCAATTTTACCATTTGCCGGTACTCGGGAGAACCATGATCAATAATTTTTAAAGCCATAACCGGGGGATTAATTACAGGGAACATCTCCGAATGGAGTCCTTTGGACAAATTACAAAGAACTTACAACACTGCCAACCGTTTGCTGGCTTAATTACTGATGACAAAACTGGTTTTCTTCTTGCTTATGCTTCGTTTTCAGAAGGTTAGACTAAAATGGGAAAAATTTACCTTTTAAGTGTTGATTAGTTCAAAAAGTATATTTTTGCTCCCAATAAACAAAACTTAAAGAACATGTCAGACATTGCATCAAGAGTTAAGAAAATTATCGTTGACAAACTAGGTGTTGACGAAGCAGAGGTAACCAATGAAGCT
The DNA here is from genome assembly GCA_034408705.1 of Bacteroidota bacterium. Classification (GTDB taxonomy): domain Bacteria; phylum Bacteroidota; class Bacteroidia; order Chitinophagales; family Chitinophagaceae; genus JJ008. The sequence continues at coordinate 41,116 of JAWXCO010000185.1, read as the reverse complement.
TCTTTTACCAATGACCTGGGTGCCGATTCATTAGATACGGTAGAACTGATCATGGAATTTGAAAAAGAATTCAACATTTCTATTCCGGATGAACAGGCTGAAACCATCACCACGGTTGGTCAGGCTGTAGCGTACCTGGAAGAACATGCTAAGTAATAAGTTCCGCTAACGCGGGAATGCTTGTCCAAAAGGCAGGCAGTGAATAAATTAAATCCGCCTTCTGACTGTTCTGGCAGAGAAGGCGGATTTTACTTCATACAGCAAAGGTTTCAATCTTCTATGCACCTGCTGCCGCGTTCAGCAGGTAGTTGTATCTTTAATTAATCTTTATATCTTAGAGTTATATGGAATTAAAACGGGTCGTTGTAACAGGTATGGGTGCCCTCACTCCGTTAGGAAATAACATTCCGGATTATTGGGATGGATTAATTAATGGTGTATCCGGTGCAGATCATATCACACAGTTCGATGCGTCGAAGTTTCGTACCAAATTTGCCTGCGAAATAAAAGGCTTTGAACCAACTGCATTTCTTGATAGAAAAGAAGCCCGCAAGATCGATCGTTTCACGCAATTGGCTTTAGTGGTCAGTGACCAGGCAATGGCCGATGCCGGACTCAATAAAGACAATATCAATCCCGACAGGATTGGGGTAGTGTTTGGTAGTGGTATTGGAGGTCTCATTACTTTTCAACATGAAGTAATCGAGTTTGCCAAAGGAGATGGAACACCCCGCTTTAATCCCTTCTTTATTCCTAAAATGATCCTGGATATTGCCGCCGGCCAGATCAGTATGCGGCATAACCTTCGGGGGCCCAACTTTGCCGTAGTAAGTGCCTGTGCCAGCAGTACCAATGCGATCATGGATGCTTTTAACCTGATCCGCCTCGGTAAGTCCGATATTATATTATCCGGTGGCAGTGAAGCGGTAATCAGTGAAGCTGGTGTCGGTGGTTTTAATGCCATGAAGGCTATGAGCGAAAGAAATGATGATCCCAAAACAGCCAGCCGTCCTTATGATAAAGACCGGGATGGTTTTGTAATGGGAGAAGCTTCAGGTATTGTTGTACTGGAAGAACTGGAACATGCCAAAGCCAGAGGAGCAAGAATTTATTGTGAGATCGCCGGCTGTGGAGCTACGGCCGATGCCCATCATATTACAGCTCCGCATCCGGAAGGATTGGGTGCCCGTAATGTAATGCTTGCTGCATTGGATGATGCAGGTATGCAAGCCGATGAGATCGATTATATTAATACGCACGGTACTTCCACTCCCATTGGTGACGGGGCAGAAGTAAAAGCCATCACTGCTGTGTTTGGCGAGCATGCCTACAAACTAAATATCAGTGCTACCAAATCGATGACAGGGCACTGCCTGGGAGCTGCAGGTGTGATCGAAGCTATTGCGAGTATCAAAGCGGTTATGCATGATATGATACCTCCCACAATCAATCATTTTACTGATGATCCGGAACTGGATCCCAAACTCAATTTTACTTTTAATAAAGCACAGCAACGGACGGTCCGGGCAGCCCTGAGCAATACCTTTGGCTTTGGGGGACATAATGCCTGTGTTATCGTAAAGAAGTTTTCCAGTTGATTAGTTAATTGGTTTATTAATAGTTGTGGCAATTACAAGTTCTCCGCTTTAAACTAATTAACCAGTAAACCTATAAACATTCTTATTTTTTTCGTAGTTTAACGCCTGTGGACTTCTTTAAATTTTTTTCCGGTAAATACTCAGGTTCCGCCCTTAAAAAAGAACTCAAAAACATTCTTGGCTTCAAGCCGGGCAATATGTCGTTGTATAAAACGGCCCTTACGCACCGGTCTATACGGGAAGGGGCTGACGAAAACAACGAACGGCTGGAATACCTCGGAGATGCTGTACTAAGTGCATTAATCGCCGATTATCTCTTCAAACGTTATCCTTACAAAGAAGAAGGCTTTCTCACAGAGATGCGCAGCAAAATGGTGAACCGCCAGCAGCTGAACGATATCGCCGTAAGAATGGGACTGAAGAAAGTGACCCTCTACAATAAAATGGATGGTTCTTTAAAAGCGAGCCAGATATTTGGGAATACCCTGGAAGCATTGGTAGGGGCTGTTTACCTGGACCAGGGATACAAAAAAGCCGCCAAGTGGGTACTTGAAACCATCATCCAGCCGCATATGTTCATGGATGACCTGGAAAACCTGGAGATCAACCATAAGAATAAACTCTATGGCTGGGCTAATAAGAACGGGAAAGTGCTGGAGTTTGAGACCCTGAACGAAAAACTGGAGAACGGCCGTCGCCTGTTTACCGTTGCAGCTGTGGTAGACGGGAAAAATATTGCTGAAGGGAAAGCCTTCAATAAAAAAGATGCTTCGCAGATCGCTGCCCGGGTCGCCGTAGAAAAACTAGGCATCGTCAATGCAGATTCCATTGCCGAAGAACAGGGATGATAAAGCGGGTATAAACAAACCCCTGGTTTTTGCCATTTCTCTCAAAAAGCCGCTATTTTCGCTTCCTAAAACTATTTTATGCGTTATTTATTTTTATCCGCCATTCTTTTTGTGGGCCTGCTTGCCTGTAAACAATCGTCGTCTGTAAAAGGGAAAAACGGCGTTACTTATAAAGACCCCGTTGAATACAACGACTTTATCGTGAACCGCCAGACCGACCTTATGAAGAAAGTAGTGGAGTTCGGTAAAGTGGCTGATGTTAGCCTGGACTCTGCAGAGGCATTACTGAAAAAGTCGGTACGGGAAACAGCCAAAATGATCGAGGAAATAAAAGGAATGCCACCATATAAAGGCGATTCAGCACTACGTAATGCAGCTGTTAACTCCTTTAGTTTTTATAAAAAGATCTTTGAGAAAGATTATATGGACATTCTTAATATCCGCAAAAAGGGAGAGGAGAATATAACTGAAGAAGATGTGGCCGAGGCTAACAGGATTGTGGAGAAGATCAGCAAAGAAGAAGAAGGGCTGGATAAGGCATTCAAAAATGCACAACAAACCTATGCGGAAAAGCATAATATGAAACTGACGACCAATAAGGCACAGAAAGATATCGAGAAAGAACTGGACAAAGTTGGCAAGGAAGAATAAGTTATTTCCGGTCCATACAGAGTTCGATCAGTACCCCATTGGTATGTTTGGGGTGTAAAAAACAAACGAGTTTATTATCAGCACCGGGTTTGGGCTTCTCATTGAGAAGAACAAACCCGGCTTTTTTTAAGCGTTCCATTTCGGCTTCTATATCATCTACTGCAAATGCGATATGATGAAGGCCTTCACCTTTTTTGGCAATAAAACGGGCAATCACGCCATCGGGATCGGTGCTTTCCAATAGCTCCAGCTTGGTCTCACCACTTTTAAAAAAAGCCGTATTTACTTTCTCCGAATCGACTTCTTCGGTCTTGTAACAGGGGCTGTTCAACAGCTTTTCAAACAGTGGAACGGAGATATCCAGGTTATTGACGGCAATGCCGATATGTTCTATTTTTTGCATTTTGAATACCTAAAATTTTACCTTACATATATGTCAAATACAGCTGCATTGGTACTTCCAAGAGTCAAGGCAACTGTCGAATTATTATCCCAAATTCTGGCCATGGTTTTATGGTTCGGCAGCGGATTGAAATTACGATATAGATCATAGCACAAGTATGCACCTTTTTATTTACGAATTTGATAGCCTGGGCATACGAATTAGGCGGATTATTGCTGCTTAAAGTTGTACCTACTCCATTTTTCCAAAATATTGCGTTCGGTGCCCCCGACGTATTTACTTTTGACCCTGCGACATAGGTATCAGTTCCTGCTATGATGATTGCATTTGCCTGTGAGGTTAGGGTGCCGCCGTTAAGGTAATTGATGTTGTTGTTTTTCCAGTATGCTGCAGTCATGTTAGCGCCATTCTGAACACTTCCGGCTACATAAATGTTGCCTCCCGACAGGAAGATCGAATAAGCAAAGGCTTTGTATGTTCCATTGGTCAAATTGTTTGGGGTTCCATTTTTCCAATACTTAACCGTTGAGTTGCCTGTGGAACCATATTCGTAACCTGCTACATATACATCAGCCCCATCAACTTTAATTGATTCAGCATACGCATCATTGAGGCCGTCTGACAGAGTCATGGGATTTCCATTTTTCCAATATTTTGCCACTATTTTTCCGGCTGCATTCTTTTCGGTTCCGGCTACATACACATCGGTACCATTGACTGTTATTGAACGGCCGAAAGCATCATAAGTCCCGTTGGTTAGATCAGAGGGAACCCCGTTTTTCCAGACTTTAACTACAGCCCTGCCAACACTATTTGCTTCATAACCGGTTATATTAACATCTTGTTGTTTTATAGCAATACTCCGGGCATCTGCATTCTTTGTGCCGTCTGTTAAATTAGTAACTACAAATTGTTTCCAATGTTTAGCAACAGATATTCCGGCAACATTTTCTTCAAAACCTACTACATGTTTTTCACTAATTAAATACTGAAAATATGATCCAGTAACAGACCCAGCGGCTGTTGTTACAGTAATCGTACCTGTTCCACAATCTTCGGGGATTTTTACTGTCAGCTTAGTGGATTCGGCTGTAAGAACAGGAACTGGTACTCCACCTAATGTAACATTATTGTTGCTGGGAATATTATTAAAATTAGTGCCGTTGATGGTAACAATGATGTCATATTGACCATCTAATGGGCTACTGCTAGTAAGTGTTAAAGGGTTAGGGGGAGGCGGAGAGGGAGGTGTTTGTTCCACCTTGCTCTTTTTACAAGAACAAATATGTGTAACAATTATTCTCAAAAGAAGGAATAGAGCTAGCTTTCTCATTACAGGGTTTAATTAGAATGATAAGATAATCAGTTTTGAAGCTATTCATTATTAGTTAATAGCGGTCAAGATTCTCTCTCTCTCAAAGTGAAGAGAAACACCGAAGTCCGGAGTAGCCGGAACTGTGGCCATGTTCGGAAGGTGACGATAAAAGCCCCTTTTTCTTCATTTACCCAACCCGAACAGTTAATAACTAGGAAACCGGATAAAATGTACTTTTCCAGACACCAATAAGCACCTTTTCGATTTCGGTAAAATCGGCCAACTTCCCGAAATTACCCCTTTCAGATAGAACCTTTTGAGCTAATTTTGTGTTGAGTTGAAACAAATACAGAACAACCCTTTTATGCTGAAATTCCCTATTTATCTCGATCATAATGCGACTACCCCCTGTGACCCTAGAGTAGTAGATGCCATGATACCTTATTTCACGAACAATTTTGGTAACGCTGCCAGCCGAAACCATCCTTTTGGTTGGGCTGCTGAAGAAGCAGTGGACTATGCACGGGAGCAAGTCGCCAAACTGATCGGTGCCGATCCCAAAGAGATCATTTTTACTTCCGGTGCTACCGAAGGTGATAATCTTGCTATCAAAGGCGTGTATGAAATGTATGCCAGCAAGGGTAATCATATAATTACCTGCAATATTGAACATAAAGCGGTACTGGATACCTGCAAGCATATCGAAAAAGAAGGTGGCGAAGTGACCTACCTCAAAGTAAAGGATAATGGATTGATCGATCCGGCCGAACTGGAAGCTGCGATCAAACCAACTACTATCCTGATCGCTATCATGTATGCGAATAACGAGATCGGTACAATCAACCCGATGAGGGAGATTAGTGCAATTGCCCGCAAACATGGAGTGCTCCTGTTCAGTGATGCAGTACAAGCAGTGGGTAAGATACCAGTGGATGTAAATAAAGACGGCATCGACCTGATGGCTTTTACCGCTCACAAAATGTATGGTCCGAAAGGTGTGGGTGCTTTATATGTGCGTCGCAAAAATCCCCGTGTGAAAGTAACGGCTCAGATGGATGGCGGTGGTCATGAAAGAGGCATGCGTAGCGGTACGTTGAATGTACCCGGCATCGTAGGATTTGGCAAGGCCTGCGAGATTTGTTTGGCTGAAATGGAAGAAGAAACAAAACGAGTCAGTAAACTGAGAGATAAGCTCCAGACAGAGCTGATGAAAGTGGAAGAGAGCTACCTGAATGGTGATAAGGAACATAAACTGCCCCATGTAACGAATATCTCTTTCAAATACGTGGAAGGAGAGGGTTTGCTGATGGGTTTTAATAAGAATATTGCCCTGTCTTCCGGCTCGGCCTGTACGTCGGCATCCCTGGAACCTTCCTATGTGCTAAAAGCACTGGGATTGGGTGATGATCTGGCACACAGTTCGCTTCGTTTTGGATTGGGACGTTTTACTACCGAAGATCAAATTGATTATACTGTAGAACAAGTAAGGAATACGGTCAATAAATTAAGAGAGATGAGTCCGCTGTGGGAAATGTTCAAGGAAGGAATTGATATGAACAGCATTGAATGGGCGCATCATTAATTTGAGGCGACTTCAATTGAATTATTTTTTAAATCTATAAATTAACTATCATGGCATACAGCGAAAAAGTTATCGACCATTACCAGAACCCCAAGAACGTGGGAACACTGGATAAGAGCAAAGCAAATGTAGGTACTGGTTTGGTGGGTGCACCTGAGTGTGGTGATGTGATGCGCCTGCAGATCGAAGTCGATGAAGCTACCGGTGTGATCAAAGATGCCAAGTTTAAAACCTTTGGCTGCGGTTCTGCGATTGCTTCTTCTTCCCTGGCCACCGAATGGCTAAAAGGAAAATCAATTGACGAAGCCATTACTATCGATAACATGACCATCGTGGAAGAACTCAATCTTCCCCCGGTAAAAATTCACTGCTCGGTTTTGGCTGAAGATGCCATCAAAGCAGCGATCAATGACTACCGCCAGAAAAATGGCCTGGAAACGTTGAAGTTTGAAGAAAGTGTAATTCATTAAGAACGGGGAATAGGGTTTGGCAAATAGCGAGTAGGGAATCCCACTAGCTAAACCCCATTACCCACTAGATTAAAAAATGAGTGTAGAATTAGCAAACGCAATTTATATCAGTGATACCGCCAAAGCAAAGATTCATCAGTTGATGAAGGATGCAGGTGTGGAATCGGATGCTTCTTACTTTGTAAGAGTAGGTGTAGTGGGCGGTGGTTGTTCAGGCCTCAGCTATAAACTGGATTTTGACAATGAATCCAAGCCGATGGACCAGGCGTTTGAAGATAACGGTATCAAAGTGGTGACGGACCTCAAGAGCTTCCTGTACCTGGTAAACACTACGCTGGATTTTTCGGATGGGCTGAATGGAAAAGGGTTTTACTTCAGCAACCCGAATGCCAGCAGGACCTGCGGATGTGGTGAAAGTTTTGCCGTGTAAAAATATTAAACCCCGAACTTGAAAATAGGGAGTCCTTTCATGTAATGTGAAGGGATTTTTTATTGGTAGAAGTGAATCCCTGACAGCCCTTTCCCGGATTTTTCAGCCCCTTTGCTCCTTGTGTCTTTTATTACTTATTTTGCACGCAATCTATGTGGTCCGTTTGTAAAAAAGAACTCCGTCAGTTTTTCAGCAGCCTTACCGGCTATATTGCCATTATAGTTTTCCTGCTGGTCAACGGGCTGGTGGTCTTTGTTTTCCCCGATAATCTCTTCGAATTCGGATACGCCACCCTCGACAGGTTTTTCCAATTGGCACCATGGGTATTGTTATTATTGATCCCTGCCATTACGATGCGCAGTTTTTCCGAAGAATTCAAAACCGGTACGTACGAGATATTGCAGACCAGGCCCCTGAGCCGTTGGCAGATAACGGGGGGTAAATATTTCGGGAGCCTTATCGTTGTCTTTATAGCCTTACTACCCACCATCGTATATATTTTTTCCATCCAGCGTCTCTCTTCCAATGAGGGGTTGGATATGGGTGCCACCATTGGTTCTTATATCGGGTTATTCTTTCTGGCGGCGGTTTTTACAGCGATCAGCATCTGTAGCAGCAGCTTTACCAATAATGCAGTTGTTGCTTTTATCGGCAGCCTGATCGGTTGTGCTTTATTGTATTATGGATTCAATGCGATCAGCCGGGTGCCGGCACTGGCCAATGGGATGGATTATTATGTTGAAATGGTCGGTATCGATTTTCATTATCGCAGTATTAGCCGCGGGCTGATCGATACACGGGATATCGTATATTTTCTGACCGTAACAGGATTGTTCCTTATTATAACAACCAGGAATCTTTTAAGGAGATAATATGAAAAAAGGGCTTCAAAAAATAATCAATTCAAGGTATTGGTCGATCTGGCTCCTCTTGTTGCTGGTAGGGGTTAACTACCTGGCATCCGATTTTCATACAAGATTGGATCTTACTAAAGAAAAAAGGTACACGCTCAGCAAAGCGACTAAGGACTTGCTGAACAATTTGGATGATGATGTACAGATAGATGTTTTTCTCAAAGGACAATTCCCGGCCGGGTTTAAGAAGCTATCAAACAGCACTTCCGATTTCTTACGATTATTAAAAGACAGAACAGGCAGGATCTATTACCGGTTCATTTCACCGCAGGATGAAATGCCGGATGGCGGTGGAAAAAATTATGAGGATACCCTGGTGGCATTGGGAGCCAATCCGATCAACCTTACTGTAAAGGTCGAAGCCGGAGAAGAGAATAAAAGAGTCTATCCCGTGGCATTGATCAAATACAAAGATCGCCAGGCCCTGGTCAATTTGTATGGCGGGGGTAAGCGGGCTATTGGAGCAGAAGAGCTTAATAGCGCAGAAGCCCTGATGGAGTACCAATTTGCTAAAACATTGGATGGGTTGGTCAACCCTACCAAACCATTAGTGGCCTATTCTACTGGTAACAGGGAGCCGACAGATTATAAAACATTTGATCTGCAGCAAACCCTGCAGAAAGATTATAAACTATTTACCTTAAATCTTAATGAACAAAGTTTTATTCCCGACACGATCAAAGTGTTGCTGATCGTAAAACCAGCTGCACAATTCAGTGAACCGGAAAAACTGAAAATTGATCAATACATCATGCGGGGTGGGAAGGTGCTGTGGTTTATTGATAACCTGATCGCTGAACAGGATAGCCTTCGGTACAAACCCGAAACCATTGCCTTCGACAGGAACCTGAACCTGACCGATATGTTATTCCGGTATGGTGTGCGTATCAACACCGACCTGGTGATGGATTTGCAATGTGATTTTATACCGCTGGCGGTGAATGGCAATAGCGAAACACCCCAGTTTGAATTTGTGCACTGGAATTATTACCCCTTGTTTGAATCCAATGGCAACCACACGATCAATAAAAATACCGGGTTGATCGCTGCCCGATTTGTGAATTCCATCGATACAATCGCTACACCGGGTATCAGGAAAACAGTTTTACTTGCTTCTTCTTCCAATTCAAGAATAATCAGCACCCCGGCGCTGATCAGCCTGAATGAAAACAAGAATGCACCGGAAGATATAAAATTTAAAAAGAACGCTATCCCGGTAGCTTATTTACTGGAGGGTAAATTCACTTCCCTGTTCCGTAACCGGGTGTCCAAATCGCAGATCGATATTCTTGCTGCATCGGGTGCTGCATTTTCGGATATGAATAAACAGGATAATAAAATGATCGTGGTTGGGGATGGTGATATATTATTAAACGATATTTCTCCCAAAGAAGGCCCCTTGCCAATGGGATTGAATTTTTATACCGTTGGCTCCCAGTATGAGTACCAGTTTGCCAACCGGGATTTTTTACTAAACTGTATGGAGTACCTGGTGAATAAACCCGGGATCATTGAAACAAGAAATAAGGATATCGTGCTGCGGCTATTGAATGGCCCCAAAGTGGAGGAGCAAAAAACAACCTGGCAATTTATCAATATTGGTCTGCCGATTTTACTGGTAATATTGTTAGGGTGGGTATACCAGCAGCTGAGAAAACGAAAATATGCAGCCTGATCTCCAACCGGCTTTCCCTGTTAAATTATCCTGTTCCGGGTTATCTTTACATATTACAAATTTCCCTTCATGACAAGAGATCAGATCACTTACCTCGTTTTTGGAATTGTATTGGTGGTTTCACTCATCATTGACCTCGGCGTTTTAAGTAAAAAGAACAAGAAAGTAACCATCCGCCAGGCTTTATACCAGACTTTTTTCTGGGTTTCGCTGGCCCTGTCTTTCTGTGTGTTTATGTGGATCGAGAACGGGCAGAAACCTGCGCTGGAATACCTGAGCGCCTACCTAATGGAGTGGAGCCTGAGCATCGATAATATTTTTGTTTTCATCCTGATTTTTTCTGCTTTCTCCGTCAAGGAAAAAAATTATGGGCGGGTCTTACTGGCCGGTATTTTAATGGCGATCATTTTCCGGATTATTTTTATTACGGTAGGGGTGGCCCTGGTAGAAAAATTTCATTGGGTGCTTTATATTTTCGGTGCCTTCCTCGTTTATACAGGATATAAAATGTTTACGGCCAGTGACGACGAAGAATTTAAACCGGAAGAAACCAAAGTGTATAAATGGATGAAAAGGATCCTGCCACTGGTACCGCATGATGGTGACGGGAAGTATTCGGTAAGAATCGACGGGAAGAAATTTTATACCAGCCTCTTTGTTGTAGTGATCATGCTGGCTGCCATTGACCTCGTGTTTGCATTGGATTCTATTCCTGCCGTCATGGGGATTGTGGATACGAAAACACCCGGATACGAGGATACAGCCCGCTTAGTGATTTATACCTCCAATATTTTTGCAGTGCTGGGACTACGGTCCTTATTCTTTTTGTTACGGGGAGCTGTCAGCAAATTTGATTACCTCCAGCAGGGGATCGCTATTGTGCTGGTATTTATTGGTATAAAAATGCTGGCAGAGCATTGGATCAACCAATGGGTGGATAAGCAAATACAGGTATTCATTTCCCTTGGGGTTATATTGGTATGTATTTCAGGGTCCGTTTTTTATTCCATATTCATGAAAAAAGAAGGTGTTCCTGAAGACATATCAGATGAAAGCCAGTAATAATAACCCGTTCCAGTTGAGCTATCCTATCAGTCATATAGCCCGTATCATTCATGCTGAAGAAATTACAGTAGCGGATACATTAATTGAGCACCTTCTGCTGGATAGCCGGAAAGTCTACTCGACGTCATCTTCTTTATTTTTTGCTATCAAGGGTACCCGGCGGGATGGTCACCAGTTCATTCCGGAATTATATAAAAGAGGTATCCGGAACTTTGTTGTTGCTACCCCGGTTACCCTGGAAGAGTTTCCTGAAGCTAATTTTTTAATCGTTACCGATACGCTGATGGCTTTGCAGAAGTTGGCAGCCCATCACCGGGATCAATTTGATATCCCGGTCATCGGTATTACAGGCAGTAATGGAAAAACTGTGGTCAAAGAATGGCTATACCAATTATTGCAGGAAGATCACAATATCATAAGAAGTCCCAAGAGTTATAACTCGCAAATTGGTGTGCCGTTGAGTGTATGGGGCATGAATGAAAAAAATACCCTCGCAATATTTGAGGCCGGTATTTCGGAACAGGGGGAAATGTTACAATTGGAAAAGATCATTCGACCAACACTGGGCGTATTGACCAATATCGGCGAAGCGCATAGCGAGGGGTTTATTGATGGTGAACATAAGTTCCGGGAAAAAATGGTTCTGTTCAGGAATGCAAAAAAGGTGATCGGGCGAGCCATTGATTTTGAAGGAAGGGGCGATGTGACCGATATGCAGGGCGAAAAGCTGGAAGTGTTGACATGGGGTAAAGGAGCCTCCTGTGATTTTGTAGTTGAGCAGGGAGAAAGAACCGATTACCATAGCCCGGTCACTATAACAAGGAAAGAACAAAAATGCCGCATTCGTATTCCCTTTACCGATGAAGCATCGGTGGAGAATGCGGTCACTTGTACCTGCGTTTTGTTAGAAATGGAAATTGATCCTGCCATTATTGCGGAGCGTATGAGTAAGCTTCATTCCGTCAGTATGCGGTTGGAATTAAAGAAAGGGATCAATAATTGTTCGATCATTAATGATAGTTACAGTGCAGATCTGAGTTCACTTGAAATTGCCTTGAATTTTCTGGACCAGCAGGGAGCTGGGGGAAAAAAGACGACCATTCTTTCAGATTTTTTGCAAAGCTCTATCACGAATGAAATGCTTTATGGCCAGGTATTGGAAAGCCTGGCAAAGCATAAAGTTGATCGCCTGATCGGTATAGGAGAAAAAATATCAGCCAACCTCCTCTATTTATTAACAAAACCTGAGTTAGGACTCAGCATTGAATTATATCCTTCTACTGATGATTTTATTCATCATTTTCGGTCTTCTTCTTTCAAAGAAGAAACGATCCTGGTAAAAGGCGCCCGGGTTTTTGCCTTTGAAAAAATTGTACAGTTGCTGGAACAGAAAGCCCACCAGACCGTGCTTGAAATCAACCTGAATGCGCTTACACACAACCTGAAAGAATACCAGAAACGGTTAAAGCCCTCTACCAAAATAATGGCCATGGTAAAAGCCTTTGCCTATGGTAGTGGCGGGGCCGAGATCGCCGGTATTCTCCAGTATCATAAAGTAGACTATCTCGGCGTGGCCTATGCAGACGAGGGAGTGGACTTGAGAAAAGCAGGAATCACCCTGCCCATCATGGTGATGAATCCCGAGGAGAATGCCTTTGAATCCATCACTGAAAATAACCTGGAACCCGAGATCTATTCTTTTGAAATGTTGCAGGCCTTCGATACATTTTTACAAAAGGAGGGATTGCAGCAATATCCCATCCATATAGAAATTGAGACCGGGATGAACCGCCTGGGTTTCGCCGCCATTGATATGCAAAAACTTGCCGGGGTTTTACAAGCATCACCCTCGTTTAAAATACAAACTGTTTTTTCGCACCTGGCTGCCAGTGAAGAAATAGCACAGGATGAATTTACTCTCCAACAGTTCCATCAATTTGAAAAGGCGGCTACCATTTTAGAAGAAAAAATGGGCTATGGTTTTATCAAACATATTTGCAATTCCGCAGCGGCTATCCGTCACCCGGGATTACAAATGGACATGGTCCGTTTGGGGATCAGCCTTTATGGAATTGACAGTTCTGGTTCTTTGGGATCCAAGCTGCAAGCGGTAACAACGCTCAAATCAACGATTGCCCAATTAAAACATTTGAAGAAAGGGGAATCGGTTAGCTATAACCGTAAAGGACACATTGAAAAAGATTCGGTAATCGCAACTATCCGTATCGGGTATGCCGATGGTTATCCCCGGCGCCTGGGCAACGGGGTGGGGAAAGTAGGGGTAAAAGGACAACTGGTACCGGTAATCGGCACAGTTTGCATGGATATGTTTATGATCGATGTAACAGAAATTCCAGGTGTGCAGGAAGGAGATGAAGTAATTATTTTTGGGCCCGGACTACCCGTACAACAAGTGGCAACATGGGCACAGACCATTCCATACGAAATCATGACGGGTGTTTCTCAACGGGTTAAGAGGGTCTATTTTGAAGAATAAGGAAATGTGTTAATGAGGAGCAAAAAATGCTCATGGGATTTGGCAATAAACTAAACCAGTAGTTAAATTTCTAAGGGAAGAGACCAGCGGGAAGCGAGTGGCTAACAGCTAGCAGCTTTCTTACTATATTTGCGGGATATTTATGAAGACACTGAAACTTAAACATGTCGTATTAATTATTGCTTCAATCATCATCATTGACCAGATGTTGAAGATCTGGATCAAAACAAATTATCCTACCGGCGAAGTGGATAAGGTTATGGGTATGAATTGGTTCCGTCTTCATTTTATCGAGAATCCCGGTATGGCATGGGGATGGAAATTTGGTAATGAGACAGGAAAAATGATCCTGACTTTGTTCCGGCTGGCCGCTGTCATTTTTGGTACCTGGTACCTCAGTAAAATTGTTAAGCAGGAATATAAAAGAGGTTTTATTGTTTGCGCCGCCCTCATTTATGCAGGCGCACTAGGCAACCTGATAGATAGTATGTTCTATGGAATGATCTTCGACAAGGGACTAAAGTATGATCCGGCGATTAATGATTATCTCCAGTATTCAGGCATTGCAGAATTTTCTTCCAGCGGTTATTCTTCTTTTTTGCATGGGAGCGTAGTGGATATGTTATACTTCCCGATGTTCAAAGGAAACTTTCCTTCCTGGTTTCCTTTTGTAGGGGGTGATGATTTCGAATTTTTCAGTGCGATCTTCAATGTGGCCGATGCTTCTATTTCTACCGGTGTTATTACTCTCCTGATCTTTCAAAAGCGTTTTTTTAAAAAGATCACACATAACTCCAATCCCGCTACGGTAGAAACAAATTCGGAAATAAGCGATAAAGTACAGGTGTCGTAAAATTATCAATCAGTAACCAGCAGCAGTCGCTACTTGTAAAGTAGTATAAATTACAAAACCCCCACCGGTGGCAGGGGCTTTTTTTGGGATTATGCTCAAGGGTTTATTCGTTATTCGCAACCAGTATATCCTTTCTTCAGGCGATCAGTACTATTTGCTCCCGGCAATATACCGTAAGGCAGCAGCCATACTTGAACTGGCCATTGACAACACCCGGGCAGTTCCTGCAATTCTTTTTTCGGATAGTACTGCTTTTAAATAAGGCGACTGGTTGAATGATTGAGCTGAAGCAGGCTCCTTTTTCAGGGCCTTCAGCGAATGCGGGGAAAAGTAAAGAGATGGTTGAACGATACTTTTCATAGACTCGGATTTTTAGTTTTTTAAAAGGGTTTGGATTATTTCTACTGTTAAGATAGTAACATCATATACTGAGATACAAATTTAACGCAATAAAAAATCGAAGAACAAGTAATTCCTCTTTTTTAACAATAGGGGTTTTACTATACGGCTTCTATTTTAAGACCAAATTGGCACTAAAACGGGACAAAAGCAGCCAGGTATAAAGCAGCCTATATCTTCCCAACCATTTTTTCAGGCTTTACCCATTCATCAAACTCTTCCGGCGTGATATAACCCAGTTTTACCGCCATTTCCTTTAAGGTAGTACCTTGTTTATGGGCTTTCTGTGCAATCTCTGCAGCTTTATAATAGCCGATCTTCGTATTTAGGGCTGTCACCAGCATCAGGCTGTTGTCAACATGTTTTTTTATGTTTGCCTCGATTGGAGCCAGGCCAACAGCACATTTATCATTAAAGGAAACACATCCATCCCCGATCAGCCGGGCGCTATGCAGGAAATTATAGATCATAACAGGTTTAAAAACGTTCAGCTCAAAATGACCAGAAGCACCCGCGATACTGATAGCCACATCATTGCCCATTACCTGGGCAGCGATCATGGTCAATGCTTCGCATTGCGTCGGGTTTACTTTTCCCGGCATAATGGAGGAGCCCGGCTCATTATCCGGGATAAACAGCTCACCGATCCCACTTCTTGGTCCGGATGAAAGCATCCGGATATCGTTGGCAATCTTCATTAAGCTGACCGCCACCGTTTTTAATGCACCGTGAGATTCTACGATCGCATCATGTGCTGCCAGCGCTTCAAATTTATTGGCGGCCGTTACAAAGGGAAGACCGGTCAGTTTTGCAATATGCCTGGCTACATTAACCGCATAATTAGCTGGTGTATTGATACCAGTGCCGACTGCTGTACCGCCCAGTGCCAATTCACTTAAATGAGCCAGGGTGTTTTTTATGGCTTTTAATCCATGGTCTAACTGCGAAACATAGCCGCTGAATTCCTGTCCTACGGTTAAAGGAGTGGCATCCATGAAATGGGTCCGGCCGATCTTCACCACTTTCATGTATTGCTTGCTTTTCTTCGCCAGTGTGTCCCTTAACTTTTGAATGCCCGGGATCGTTATTTCTACCAGTATCTTGTATGCAGCAATATGCATGGCTGTTGGAAAGGTATCATTGGACGATTGTGATTTATTGACATCATCATTGGGGTGGAGGAATTTTTCTTTATCCGTAAGCTGACCACCCTTTAATACATGGCCACGGTTAGCGATCACTTCGTTTACATTCATATTACTTTGGGTGCCGCTGCCAGTTTGCCAGACTACCAGGGGAAAATAATCGTTCAGCTTTTCTTTCAGTATTTCATCACATACCTTACCGATCAAAGCTGATTTATTTTTTGCCAGTACACCGCCTTCCTGGTTGGTGATCGCAGCCGCTTTTTTCAGGTAGGCAAATGCCGCAATGATCTCTTTGGGCATTTTATTGATATCCTGTGCTATCTTAAAGTTATCAATGCTGCGTTGGGTTTGTGCTCCGTAATAAGCAGTGGCAGGTACTTTTACTTCACCCATGGTATCTTTTTCAATCCGGTATTCCATAACGTGGTTTGTAGTTTAATTTGCTGCCGCAAAGGTAGGTCAGCAGGCCCTTCGCCTGAAATTTGGAGGTAATAATTCTTTTACTTTTAAAGTTCATTTCCCGGCAGTAAATTGCTGCTATGAAGAGGCTTTTTTTACCCTTACTCCTGTTGGTGGCTTGTTCGGTTAAAGGTCAACGGCAAACAGAAAATATCATTATTATTACTACCGATGGTTTTCGCTGGCAGGAGATTTTTAAAGGGATGGATACGGCCATCGCCAATAATGCGAAATTTAACCAGGGTGACAGCGAATATATTTATAAGCATTACTGGGCTGCTACCGAAGCTGAACGCCGGAAAAAATTATTGCCGTTCCTGTGGAGTACGATTGTTACAAAAGGGCAGGTGTTTGGAAACAGAACCCTGGGAAGTAAGGTTGACAATGCCAATCCTTATTGGTTTAGCTATCCCGGCTACAGTGAAATTTTTACAGGCTATGCTGATACCAGTATTAACAGCAATAGCCACCCCCCGAATCCAAATGTGACCGTGCTGGAGTATATGAATAAACAGCCCCGGTTGAAGGGTAAAGTAGCCGCTTTTGGTGCGTGGGAAGCGTTTGGCAGAATACTAAATGAAGAACGAAGCGGTATACCGGTTGTTTCCGGGTTCGATCTGCTGGGCGGAAAGAAACCTACTGCTAACGAAAGATTGATGAATGCCATGCTGAAGGATACTCATAAGCCCTGGGGCGAGGATGAATGCTTTGATGTGTTCACCCATTACGGGGCGATGGAGTATTTAAAAACAAAAAAACCGAAAGTTTTATATATCGCTTACGGCGAAACAGATGAATGGGCCCATGCAGGGCAATACCGTTCCTACCTTGATGCGGGCCGGCAGGTGGATACCTGGATCAAAGAAATATGGAACTACGTACAGACCGATCCAATGTATAAAAATAAAACTACGATACTGATCACAACAGACCATGGAAGAGGTGATATAGAGAAAGAGAAATGGACCAGCCATAATAATAAGATACCTGATGCGCACGAGATATGGTTTGCTGTGATGGGGCCGGATACACCCGTGCGGGGAGAATTGGCCACTGATATGCAACTCTACCAGCAACAATTCGCTCAAACTATTGCCCGCCTGATGGGGTATACGTATGAGGCCAGGCACCCGGTAGCCAATGAAATATTGTATGTTTTTAAAATGAAGAAATAATTGTATGAAGAAAGTATTAATAGCTATTTTAATGCTGAGCGGAATAGCGGCTGTTGCACAAAATAATTTCCAGTCACCCAAACCCAGCAAACACCAATTGGCCTGGCATGAAACAGAGTATTATCTTTTTATGCATTTTGGCCCCAATACATTTACCGGCCAGGAATGGGGAACCGGCCAGGAGCCCGAAAATCTTTTTAATCCTGCGGAACTGGATTGCCGTCAATGGTGTAATACCGCTAAAGCCGCCGGTGCAAAAGGTATTATTATTACAGCCAAGCACCACGACGGTTTTTGTTTGTGGCCCAGCAATTTCTCAAAACATACAGTTCGGGAAAGTAAATGGAAAGACGGTAAAGGCGATGTGCTGAAAGAATTATCGCAGGCCTGTCGTGAAGCTGGTTTGAAATTCGGCGTTTATCTTTCACCCTGGGATAGAAACCACCCGGATTACGGAACAGAAAAATATAACACTGTATTCGCTGGGATGATGAAAGAAATCTTTCAAAACTATGGCCCCATTTGGGAAATGTGGTGGGATGGTGCTAATGGAGAAGGTCCCAATGGAAAAACGCAGGACTATGATTGGAAACGGTTTGAAAATATTGTTAAGCAGTATTCACCCAAAACAGTTGTCTTCAGTGATATTGGCCCAGATATCCGCTGGGTGGGTAATGAGAACGGAATTGCCGGGGATCCCAATTGGAATTTTTTAGATATCGAAGGGTTTAAAAGAGGCCTGGGAGCGCCACCCACTGATACATTGAACCAGGGGAATTACCGTGGCAAAAGATGGATCCCAGCTGAATGTGATGTGAGTATCCGGCCTGGATGGTTTTGGCATGGCAAGGAAGATGATAAAATAAAAACACCGCAACAATTATTTACTATTTATTTGAAATCGGTAGGAAGAGGAGCCAATCTTTTATTGAACGTTCCGCCTGACCGGAGGGGACTGATCGGGGATAAAGACGTAGCGGCATTAATGGGGTTTAAAAAATTACGGGAGGAGAGCTTTGAAAATAACCTGATGATGAACGCAAAAATGTTTTACCAGTTTGTACCGAAGGATATTACTTTTAAATCGGTTGATTCAAACGGGGTGTTTGGAGCAAATCTCCAGGACTTTATTGTAGAGTTTCCGCAGAAAACAAAAATCAATTGCATTGTTTTGAAAGAAGCGATTCAGTTTGGCCAGACCATCCGGAAATTTAAAGTGGTTCTCTACAAGGATAATAAAACCGTTCGTGAGATAAACGGTACCAGTGTTGGCAGAAAACGGATACTTACATTTCCTGAGGAGAATATTACTTCGTTCAGGGTATATCTTGAAGACTCAAAAGGTAGTGATAATATAAGCAGTGTTAAGGCTTACCTTATAGATGATAAGCTGGTAGAAAAATAAATGCTGGCCGGAGTTTTGTTACTTTGCTGAAATCATGACTAAAACAATTTTGAATAAACTGCTGATAGCGGCAATCTTTTTTGCCGGATGTACGGATGTAGAGAAGCCTTCGTCAAAAGTTGCTGAACCGGAGACGGTAAGGCCTACAACACCTGTGATTGATAGCCCTGTTTATAAACTGGAATCACCACTTATACCAACTGCAACAATTGAAACAGGAATAATAACCCCTGCAGAAGTATTAGCGTTTGCTAAAACACTAATCGGCACACCTTACTTGTATGCTTCTACTGACCCGGCCAACGGGTTTGACTGCTCAGGTTTTATCACGTATGTCTTTAATCATTTCAACATTGCAGTTCCCCGTTCCTCTATTGATTTTACCCATGTTGGGAAAGAAGTGGAGTATAAAAATGCAGGCCCAGGCGACCTGATATTATTTACTGGAACAGATAGTACTATTAAGATAGTCGGACACATGGGCATCGTAGAAAGTAATAAGGCTGATAGCTTACACTTCCTTCATTCCACTTCCGGAAAAGCAAAAGGAGTGGTGATCACTCCTTTTGAAAATTATTATAAAAGCCGGTTTGTAAAAGTGATTCGAATTTTTCCGGATGCATCGTTTCAATAGCTATTTGCCGGTGAAAAGAGCTTTTCTTTTTTCTAAAAAGGCAGTCGTACCCTCTTTCATATCTTCTGTAGCAAATGCATTGCCAAATTCTTCTATCTCTACGGCATAACCATCTTTTGTTTCATCCAATACTGCATTAGCGGCTTTGATGCAGCCTGCTACCGCAAGCGGAGCTTTTGAGTTTATGATGTCAAGAATTTTTTTAGTGTGTTCCAATAATGTTTCAGCAGTTGTAACATAATTTACTAAACCCAATTGTTTGGCTTCGGCTGCATCTATTAAATGCGCCGACATTAAAAGTTCCATTGCTTTCCCTTTTCCAATTAGTTGTACCAAACGCTGCGTGCCGCCATAACCTGGGATCAAACCCAGGTTTACTTCAGGCTGTCCAAATTTTGCATTTTCTGATGCCACCCGGAAATGGCAACTCATCGCCAGTTCACAACCGCCACCCAATGCAAATCCATTCACCGCTGCTACAATAGGTTTGGCAGCATTTTCAATTCTGGCAAAAGTATCCTGCCCCCTTTTGGCCAGTGCCATTGCCTGTTCTTTATGCAGCCCGCCAAATTCTGAAATATCAGCCCCGGCGACAAAAGCTTTGGGTCCTGCCCCGGTAATGATAACGGATTTTATTTCGGCATTACTGTGGATTTCATCCAGCGCTTTATTCAGGTCTGTGAAAACTTCTTTGCTTAATGCGTTTAGCTTATCGGGCCGGTTGATCGTAATTGTGTAGATACCATCGGTGAGTTCAGTGAGCAGAGTTTGAAACATGGGTAATTATTTTACCAAATGTAGTAATAAAATGAAAGCTGCGCCAAATAGTACAGCTTCCGGAACCGCCCTCAAACTAATTATTTATACTGTTTATCAGAATATGATTACCAGCAATGTTATGGCTGAAACCAGCAGCACGATCATCAGTAAGTCAGTCATGTTATCCTTATTTAGTTTCATAGTCGTTTGCATTTATAATACCGCATAAATCACCATTGATACGGCAAAGTAACAGGCAAGATCAGTCACCATCGCTTTACAATTAGCCAGAGGTGGATTTTGTTTATCCAAAGGAGGTTGTTGCTATCCGGTCGTAATAGCCAATTGCTGTTTCGCCGCAAAGTAAACAGCAACCACCTTTCAGTAGTATCATCGGGGTGCTAATGAATACGGTCTTTAGATTTGACTTGTAATTATTTCACCTTAAAACCTTACAATGAAAAAGCAACTAACAACAAAAACAATCCTGGCAGTAGTTATTCTTATGGCTGCCTTTACTTCCTGCCAGAAAGCAACTGTGAATTATTTTCAACCCGTCGTTTCTCCCGAACTGCCCAGGGTTAAAACAATTGACTACGGCAGTGTAGTACGTACCAATGAGTATGATGGCCAGGGCAGAGTGGTACAAGCAAATTACAATACCGGAGCCAAAACACTAGTCTCCTATACCGGCAATAGTATCATCTCAGAATCCTTTAATCCCTCCGGAGCCCTTTTACAAAAGGATATCAATATGCTGAACAGCGATGGATTGATCGAATCTGCTACGAACAGCAATAACCTCCCTTCGGTGTTTTACTATTCGTATAACAATGATAAAAAATTGATCAACGACACCTACCTGAATAATGGCGTATTGAAGCGGGAGCGGTTTTATACCTACAGCAACGGGAACCTTGTAAAGGACAGCACTGCAGAGGGTAGCAGCTGGTATTGTAACGACTATGAATACTTTATAGATATTCTATCCACTATTGAATCGGTCAACTTTGGTTCACCTTATTATGGTGCTGGCAACAAAAATGTTGTAAAGAAAGTTACTTCCCGGCAGTCGGATGGAGTAGTAAAAACAAAGATATATTCCCTTCCTGAAAAAGATGCTGCCGGTAGGGTCACTAAAACTTCTTACACGCTTAATGGAGGTGTACCCGTCATTTATCAGTACACCTATTATTGATTGCTCATCAGTTATAGCCCCATGGCTAGATGAGAAGGCCAGGGTCTTGTTATGAAAGAGGTGCTGTGCAAGCAGTTACTATCGCGGCTGGATCAACGCATATAAAATATCAATACCAGACATTGGTGGTGATTACAAGCGGAAGGGGTTGGCTGTAAAGCCACCCTTTACCGTTTAGTCGGTAGGAACAACCACACAATAATTGGCCTGGACTGTATTCTTCCCTATCACTCAAATGCTCTATTTTTAAGCAGGTATGTTCAACCGATCATCTATATTAACCTTAACAGGATGCTTGTCGTTCCTGCTATTCCTCTGTCCTGCTGTTACATGGTCTCAAAATCCCGGGAATAAGGCAGGTATACTCTTTTATCATCTCAACACTTCACAGGGCCTCTCTGATAATTACATTTTTGATATGTGCACAGATATGGGGGGTAATCTTTGGATCGCCAGTGGTGAAGGGTTGAACATGTTCAATGGGAAAACAGTGACCCGTTTTTTTAAGGAAGAATATCCGCAATTAACAACAGATTACACCCGGCAACTGATTTGTGATGAACAAAACAGGATCTGGGTCATGAATCAGGGTGGTTTTATGACGATGATCGATGAAAACAGGAAATTTCACAGGGTAGCTTTATACAGGAATGGTGTCATGGTTCCTGTTCGCCGGATCTTAAAAACAGAAAGTCTGGGCATCGTGTTATTGGCGGGCCATGATTTTTTATCTGTATCCGGGAATAATGACTATTCAACGATTGATTCATTAACAACCAAACATTTTTCTGCACTACCGATCATCGGTTTTGATTCTTCTTATGCTTCAGAATTCAGTCAGGCAACCACCCTTGGAAAGGACAAGTATATTATTTCAACTACTACGCGGTTTATTAAAATAAATTTTAAAACCAGGCATGTTGAAAAGGAATACAATTTCCCCGATCTTGTTATTTTAACCGGATGGAAAACAGAGGAACTACTGGTCTATGATAAAGCCAATCCCGGTACTTTTTCTATTGATCTTACTACGGGTACAAGAAAAAGTTCGTTTGACAGTATCCGGGATCAGCACGGAGATTTATATACAGCTATATCGAGCAGAGCTCTCTTAATTGAGAAAGACCAATTATGGATAACCACAAATAATAATGGGCTCTTTCTTTACAATATAGCAACTGGAAAATTATATAATTTCAAACACAACGCAGCAGACCCTACAACAATTGTAAACAATTCACCCTCCGCTATAACAAGTGATCAGTCAGGCTGGATCTTCACCGGGAATACCCCCAACGGTATCAGCTATTTTAAGAATAACGCTGTGATCGGTCAGCAGTTGATTTTTACGAATACAAAGGGAACCGGCTATGATGGTTATATCAATACAATCGCTACACTGGATAATGATAATTATTATATTGGTATTTCTGATAACCTGCTCAAATGGAAGCGGAGTACGAATACCACACAGTTTTTGGCTACCTATCAGAATGATAAATCGGCATTAACCCGGCAGGGTGTTAATTACGTAGCATTTGACAGTAAGAATAGATTATGGGTAGCCATTCCATCTATTGGTATATATATACTGGATGAAAATAACCGGGTAGCAGGTCGTTTAAGATATGATTCGATACTGCCGGGTTATTTACCTTCCAACTTCGTGCGTCATATGGGAATGGATCCGCAGAAAAAATTCATGTGGTTAAGTACCCGGGCCGGTCTTTGCCGAGTTGATATCGCCACGCTTGCCATCGACAGGCTTGAAAAACTTCCTTTTGCTGCACTCACGAAATCTATTTGTAACAGGACCTGGTTTTATGATGCGGATAATCTCTGGATAGCATCAGAGAAACTCGGAGCCTGGCATTACACTTTCTCTACCGGCCAGATGCGGCAATATACGGTTGCGAATGGTATGCCAGACAATACAATATTTTGTTTTAATAAGGATAATTTTAATAATATTTACATTGGCACAATGGAAGGGCTGCTGATCTTACTGACCAATGGCAAAACAAAAATAGTTACCCGGAAGGATGGTTTATTACACAACCGGATCGAAGCCCTTTTGCTGGATAAGAAGAACCGGATTTGGATGGGAAACGATGTGGGACTTTCCTGTTTTATGATCGCAGACTCCAGCCTGCGAATCTTTGATGAGCGATTTGGATTAAGTGTCCAGGGTTTCAGGATCAATTCTTATCACCAGAACAGTGATGATGAGCTGGTGTGGGGAACAGAAAGAGGCCTGCAGTATTTTTACCCCGACAACTTAATAAAGCAAAAGATAAGTTTGAATACCAGTATACATCGGGTGGAAACAAGGGATGTGGAAGCCAATCTTACGCAGAATGCCGTTTTCCTTCTTTCGCCCAACGACAACTATGTAACTTTTTATTTTTCAGCAATCGATTATAGTAAACATCTCCGCACTTTCTATGAATATAAACTGGAAGGGCTCGATGAAAATTGGATCAGGGTGATCGATCAGAATTTTGTTCGGTATAACTCCTTACAAGCCGGTAACTATTTGTTTAAGGTAAGGGCCAGCAATGATGGCAAAGTTTGGGAGGAAGCAAAGAATACAGTAACCATCACGATCGCCAAGCCCGTCTGGCAACAAACCTGGTTTAAAATGCTGGGAGCTTTGATCGGACTGTTATTGATCTGGTTTGTTGTTCGTTATTATAGATTAAAACAAATTAGACAACGGGAGGAACTGGAGACAGAAGTAGTCATCAACTATTTTGCTTCACAGATCAACAGCCATAAGAACACCAACGAGCTGCTTTGGGATATTGCAAAAAACTGTATCAGCAAACTCCATTTCGAAGACTGTGTCATTTACTTAAAGGATGAAACGAGGAATATATTGATTCAAAAAGCAGCCTATGGCCCCAAGAACCCGATTGATTTCACGATTCATCAGCCCATGGAGATTCCGGTGGGAAAAGGTATTGTGGGTACAGTAGCGGTCACGGGTAAAGCGGAACTGATTAGCAATACAGCAACAGACTCCCGCTACCTGGTAGACGATGCAACCAGGCTTTCCGAAATTACCGTACCTGTTATCATCGACGGAAAAGTGGTGGGTGTAATTGACAGCGAGCATTCGAGAAAAAATTTCTTTTCTTCCCGTCACTTGCAGGTACTATCCACAGTAGCGGCACTTTGTGCCACACAGATACAGCGAACAAATGCTGAAGAAGAAAAGCAAAAAGCAAAAATTGAGTTGTTGGAAAATAAGCAGAAAGCAGCAGAAAGTCGCCTGCAAAGTTTGCGGTTGCAAATGAACCCTCACTTTTTGTTCAATGCATTGAACTCTATCCAGCAAATGATCCTGGCAAATGAAGATATAGTCGCTACCAAGTACCTGTCACGATTCTCCAAGCTGCTACGGGCCATTTTAGTACACAGCGATAAAGAGAGTATTACTCTGAAAGAAGAGCTGGAGATATTGAATTTGTATATCGAACTTGAATCAATACGGTTCAAAGATTCCTTTAGTTATACGGTACAGGTGGATGAGGAAATTGAAACGGAGGAAGTAAGGATCCCCACCTTGCTGGTCCAGCCCTTTGTAGAAAATGCGATCTGGCATGGCCTGATGCACAAGGAGGGAGAAAAAATATTAAAGGTGAAATTTATAGAAGAAGGTGATTTTATAAAATGTACGATTGAGGATAATGGTGTTGGAAGAACAAAGACTGCGGCTATGAAATTATCAACAGGGCAGGATAAAAAACATGTCAGTAAGGGAATTGCAGTGTCAAATGAACGGTTAAAGGCTTTGTGCACGCGGGATGGAAGAGAAGGAACGATTACGATCATCGACCTGGCTGACAGTAACGGTATTCCTGGTGGTACCCGGGTTGAAATTAATTTTCCTATTCAAAATTAATGATATGCTTAAAGTACTTTTAATTGACGATGAAGAAAGGGCCACAGATGCCCTGCGGCTGATGATCGAAAAAACGATCCCTGAGATCAGGCAGGTTATGGTGTGTAATGACAGCCGCAAAGCAGCGGATATTATCCATGTCTATAAACCGGGACTGGTATTTCTCGACATTCAGATGCCACATATGAATGGTTTCGAAGTACTGGAGAAAATGCCAAATAAGGATTTTAAGATCATCTTTACCACGGCGTACAATGAGTATGCAATACAGGCGATCCGATTCAGTGCATTTGACTACCTGCTAAAGCCTATTGATATCGAAGAACTGCAGTCATCGGTCCAGCGTTTCCTGGAAAGTAATGACAATTATAAACAGCAATACGAGTTGCTGAAAAATATCATGCATAATATCCAGGCTCCTTCTGCCGAAGAATTCCGGTTGGCCCTGCCCACTAAGGAAGGGGTACATTTTTTATTTCCGGGCGATATTGTCCGTTGTGAATCCATTGGTAATTACACCAAGTTCTTTATGCAGAATAACAGCACTTACCTGATCTCCAAAACCCTTGGTGAGTATGATACCTTACTGACACCACATAATTTTATCCGTACCCACAAGAGCCACCTGGTGAATAAAAAATATATTTCTTTTATTGATCATGATGGGTTTGCGGTATTAAAAGATAATAGTAAGGTAGAAGTAAGCCGCCGGCGAAAGGAAGAAGTAATGTCTTCCCTTAAATAAAAATCACCGGAGAATAATCAGTAAAGGCCATTCAATATCTTTTCGGTGAGTAAAGGTTACGGGGGTGTTTTCTTTGCAACAGAAAATACTTTTCGTTTTATAAACCTTTAACTACTGAAAATTATGCAACAACAAAATTTCCGGCGCAGCCTTTTCCTGTTGCCTCTTTTTTTACTGGCAACAGCAATGCTGTCTGCCCAGCTTACACTACCACCCCGGCTAAAAGGCTATGTGGATATGCATACGCATCCAGCTAGCCAATGGGGATTTGGCGAACAATTATTTTTTGGTGAAAACGATGGTAACCCTGCTACAGCCTTGGGGTCCTGTGGTTGCGATCATAATTTTGTTGCCCCGCCATTTGATGGCAGCTGTGGCGGACAGAATATGTACCGCAATTCCATGGTGGATAAGATCGATCAGGAAAACCACATTAGTCCCTCACATTCCAAAGTGGCTGGCTTTCCCAATTTTGATCAATGGCCCAAACATAATTCATTACTCCACCAGCAGATGTACGTGGACTGGATCAAGAGAGCTAAAGAAGGTGGTCTCCGGGTCATGGTGGCACTGGCAGTGAACAGTAATTGCCTGGCAGATGCCGCGGAGACAAGTGGCCCCAATGATGACCTGCGTTCAATGAACACCCAAATAACAAAGATGAAAGCTTTTTTCAGCCGGCATAAAGAGTTTATGGAAATCGCTTATTCAGCAGAACAACTCAGAAAAATTGTTGGCTCCGGAAGACTGGCCGTTATATTGGGTATTGAAATGGATAATATTGGTAATTTTTATAACCCCGCAGATAAAAAAGACCAGCTTTTCTTCAATCCTAACCCGACAGAGGCGATGGTAAAAGCAGAAATAGACCGGATTTATGCTATGGGTGTACGCTATATTTTCCCGGTGCACATTACTGACAATGTATTTGGCGGTACTGCTTTATACAATAGCGGCTTTAACGTGGCCAATAAATACAATACCGGTAAAACCTGGGTACCTGAAGCAGTAGCTTCAACAGGTGGAATTACCTTCAAACTCACCAACGCATTTTCAGAAATTCGCCAGGATTTTCTTGCAGGCTTAGCGATGGGTATTACCGGACCCGTGTTACCGAATAAAATCATGCCTGATGTACCAGGTAACTACCCAAGTTATGCTGACCCGGGTTATAATAAAGGTCACCGTAACAGTATCGGCCTTACACCGTTGGGAGAAAAAGCGCTTGCTTACATGATGCAAAAAGGGATGATCATTGATGTGGATCACATGTCTGAAAAGGGTGTAGATAAGGCATTTGAAATAGCAACCGCTAAAAGCTACCCACTCAATTCCGGTCATAACGGATTCCGTAATCTCGGAAATTATAACGAGAATGCCCGTACGGATGCCCAGGTAAAAACAATTTATAAATTAGGAGGTATGATGGGATTGGGTCATGGCGAACATTCTACCAGTTTTGTAAAAAGCCTTCGTTATGGATTGGGGTTAACCAATTACCAACCGCTGGCCCTGGGCACAGATGTGAATGGATTCTTTGCCCTGCCTGGCAAGCCAACAGCGAAGGAAAGGATTGAGTATAAGCCACCGATGACACAGGCTTCTATGGGAAAAAAGATCTGGGATTTTAATACGGATGGAATGGCGCATTATGGCTTGTTGCCTGATTATATTCAAAGCTGTATAAAGGCGGGTATGACAAAGGAAGAGCAGGAGGCTTTTAATTTTGCGGCTGACCGGTTTGTAAATATGTGGGAAAAATGTGAAAGCAGGGCCGCAGCAATGAATAATATAAAGTCAGAGGAAGTAAAATCATTTACAATGGCAGCACAGGGCCCGCTTTGCCCCTTGTTGGTAAAAGGAGACCGGGAATTTGGAGGACATGGCCCAGACATGACCTGTACTGTTACCTTCAAGATTACAGAAGGCGGTACAGCTATTGATGCTGTTATTAAATTAACTGCAAAAGAAACAGCTGGTGGTGATACGGAAGCGGGGGGCACCTGGACAAGAAGGGTATATTCTGCACCGGGTGGTACCAAGATCTTGAAGATCAATGGTGATACTGAAGGGAAAGCACACCTGCTAAGTGCTGGTGCCGGTAGTGAGTTCGGTAGTTGCAATGAAGGGCTTGTATATGATAGCAATAAAGGGCAGATAAAATTGACCGGGGATATTATAAAATCTATTATAATGGTGGGTGACACCGGCGGGCCTGATGTAACCGCAAATTCCAACGATTGCCATTGTGATACCGGAATTAAAAAAATAGTGTTCAACTCCATTTCTGTTACAATCGTACCATTATAAGAAAGTCTGAAATTTTTTATACAGAATCTTTCACCCTTAAATAAAATCAATGGCAAACTATTATCCACTGGCTGCGGCCAATGAATGGCAGTACAAACAAAAAGATGGCAATACTTACGTCAATAAAGTAACGGCTGCTAATGGTAACGGTTTCGTTATGCACAATAGTGCCGCAAATACCAGTAGTGTGGTGCAAACAGATGGGAATATAATTACGACGGATGCGCTGGAAGCATGTAATTTTCAACGCTTGCTGGCCCATGACCTGCAAACCGGAGAATCCTGGGAGATAAAGTTCAAGGCCAATGGACTCGACTCTATTTTGATTATGACGGTAAAGGAAACAGATGGCAATAAAGAAGTAGAAGGAAAATCGTATAACAACGTACTTTTTATCGAAGCAGAAAATAAAATTGTCATGAACGGGAACCTGATGCCGCTGAATTTCTTTACACAGTATTATTATGCGGACGGCGTGGGGCTGATCCTGACAACCTCATCTGCCGGGGATAGCCATTCACTTATTGCATACAAATTACATTAACAATAACAGGACAGCCTTATCCTGAACTGCTCACTCCGGTGGGCAGTTTTTTTGTTCCTGCGCTGTAGAAACCGTTTAGTAACTACCCGTACCCTTTTAATAGTATGGCAAGTCTCCCTGTTTTATTTCTTTCTTTATTTGCATTGACATTAATCATTGAACCAAAAAAAATAATAATTATGAAAAGGATTTTCTTCCTGCTGGCAGCAGCAGTTGCTTTTGTTGGCTGCAAAAAGAACGATGTGGATGCTCCCGTAACTCCGGCTTCAGGTGTTGCTAAACTTAAAACAAGGACAGCCGGGACCAATACGACGAATTACACATATGATGCGCAGGGCAGGCAGACAAAATACACTAATACTGACGGAAGTAAAGTGGAGATAGACTACCAGCCGGGTATAATTTATAGAAAGGTTTATAACACCGTCAGCAATTTTTTATATAGCTATAAGTATGAATTAAATAGCGATGGCCTGGCAAGCCGGACAACGCTGAGTACTAACCCGGATTATGAGAGCCTGACCCAGTTCAACAGTGACAAAACCCCTGCGAAAGAAATTGCTACTATCAATGGAAATACGAGTTTAATTGATTATTTCTATAGCAATGGTAATTGTGACAGCCTCCGTTTCAGTAATGGAAATGGCAACTGGTTTTCAACAATCGTAAAAACCTATTACACGGATAAGCCAAATGTTTTGACCGATGCTAATACCGGCGATAATTTTTATGGAAAAAACAATGCGAACATGCTCAAAACCGAAATATATAAATATTCAA
The DNA here is from genome assembly GCA_034408705.1 of Bacteroidota bacterium. Taxonomy (GTDB): domain Bacteria; phylum Bacteroidota; class Bacteroidia; order Chitinophagales; family Chitinophagaceae; genus JJ008. Next base: position 11,352 of record JAWXCO010000185.1, on the reverse strand, counting down.
ATGGCACATCGAATGAGCTGGCAACTTATACGTATGAGTATGATGGGCAGGGACGGGTGATCAAGGAAACAAGAACCCAGGGGAATGATATAAATATCAGCCTGCTTACTTATTATTAATGCCAGTCAGGGATTTGGCCAGTAACTTATGGAGGTAAATTGAACTATTGCTGCTGCTGTATCTCCATAAATCTTCTGTAAGAATTATCCGTCACCCCAGGGTTGTGAACCTGGTAAGTAAACACCGGGGAGGCAGCTTCGTTTTCTTTCCGGGGAGAACCGTTTTCAAATACTACTGATACTTCAAGTGTATGTTCTGATGAACCTTTGTAAGTTCCTTTCACCGGTGTGCAGTCAGTAAAACTTCTCCCGATGGCCAGCCGAACATGCATATCACTGGCAATACAGTTATTAGTGGGATCAAAACCCAGCCAGCCATGAAAGGGAATATAAGCTTCTACCCAGGCATGGGTGGCACCGGCACCCCGGAGCTCATCTTTATCCGGGCAGATATATCCGCTGACATACCTGGCTGGTATACCAACAATCCGCAGCATGACCAACAATACATGTGCAAAATCCTGGCATACCCCGGCTTTTATTTTCCAGATCTCGTCCACCTGTGTTTCCACATTGGTAACACCTCTCCTGTATTCAAAATTATTATACACAAATGCCGACATCTGTTCAGCTATCGAAAACGGACTGGTGTTTTCCTGCAAGTAGGATCGAACAAGGCGGGTGATCTCTTCCCGGGCATCAAAATTTTCCAGCAACATAAAATCCATATATGGGAATTGCTCACAGATCACGGCGAGGTTATCCCATTGTGTTTCAGCAGTTGTATCGGTAGCGGGTAGTGCTACAGGATGGGTAAAGACCTCGATGTTTGACTCGATCAATAATTGGTTGTGTGGCCGTATGATAGAAAAAATACCGATCTTATTACCGAAATAATCCACGAATACTTCGACAGAAGGTTCGTGCGTTATCAGCAGCTCATGTTTTTTTACTTCCTGTTGCAGGTCATCCAGCGGGAACAGCATAAGCTGGTTGGCACTGTCAATGACCTGGGAAGGATAGGAGTAGCGGGTGATATGTTTAATACGGTACTTGGGCATGGTTCAAAATTGGGGCAATTCAGGAATTACCAAAATAATATTTATTAAAGGCAGCGGCTATTCCAAAAAGCTCACTGCGGGTTTGTTGTAAAAATTTTTTTAATCCTTCAGCATCAGTTGGGTTTACATTGCTATACTTCACATTATTCATCAGGCGGCCGATCAAAAATTCCAGTTCTTTATAGCTTTCCGGGATGCTTTCTGTTTCCAGCCGTTCAAAATACCGTAACAATTGTTTCAGGCAATACGAAATCGAATGTGGAAAATTTTCATTGTGTATGATCTGTTCCAGGACATGATCGGCCTGGAAATTTCCCCGGTGTGTTTTTAAATAGAGTTCATAGCCGGACAAGGAGTAGAGCAGGTAACGCAGGGCAGGAGTTTCCACCTTTTGCTGCAGGTTATAATCCAGTTCAGTCAGTTTGATATGCAACATGTCGGAAGAGAGCAAACCTCTTTCCAAAAATTTTCCAATATTCAGGTAGTTGAAGGCCTCCCCCCGGGCCATCGTAATATCTACGGTGCCGTGATAGAGCATACCATGATGGATCAGTTCATCCACTGCCGATACCGGGTCGCCGAACTTGATCTGTGATTGTAATTTTTCATTGCGGATCAGGTGGTAGTAGTCATTCAGGCATTGCCATACTTCCTTGGTGATATGATCTTGTACGGCTCTTGCATTCTCCCGGGCATGGGTAATATTATTAAAGACCGAAGCGCCATTGGCCCGGTCGAGGAGCAGGTGTTCCAGTACTTTGGGTGAATTATTCCCGATCTCTTTTTTCTCAACAGCCGGGGCATCACTATAAGTGCCGAGCAGGGGTTGCCAGCTAAAATCCTTTACCTCATCCTGCGAGGAGATATAGTTGGTGCGAAGCAACCGGAGTATCCCATTGGTACGTTCCATATAACGGGCCATCCAGAAAACAGAATCAGCGACTCTACTTAGCATTAGTACTTATTTATTCAACTATTTCTAAAAAAATCTACGGGTTGAGAGCTGCGAGTTACGTGCCTGACAAATCCCAGTTCGCTTTATAGTTTCGGGTTAACTCGAAACTCATAACTAAAAACTCAAAACTTTCTCACCCTAAAACCCACGTATCCTTACTACCACCACCCTGTGATGAATTGACGACCAATGAACCCTCTTTCAATGCTACCCTTGTCAGGCCACCCGGCACGATATCAATTCCATCAGGTCCATATAAAGCGTAAGGCCGCAGATCGACTCTCCGGGGTTGTAATACACCATTAATATAACAGGGGGCAGAGGATAAGCTGATAATCGGCTGCGCAATAAAACTTCTTGGATCTTCTTCAATGGCCACTTTAAATTCTTCCATTTGTTTTTCCGTAGCAGCGCTGCCGATGAGCATGCCGTAGCCACCGGACTCGTTTGTTTTTTTGATCACCATCTTATCCATATTCTCAAAAACGAGTTTCCTGTTTTCGGCAATGCCTAATTGATAGGTAGGTACATTTTTCAGTATCGGTTCCTCGTTCAGGTAGTATCGGATCATTGCCGGTACATAAGAATACACCGCTTTATCATCCGCCACGCCATTACCCATGGCATTTACAATGGCTACATGCCCCATACGATAAGCGCCGTAAATACCCGGAACGCCCAGCATACTATCGCCACGAAATACTAACGGATCAATAAATTCATCATCCACCCGGCGATAAATAACATCTACCTGTTTGAGGCCGGTCGTTGTTTTCATATAGACCCGATGATTATCGACCACGAGATCACTACCTTCTACCAGTTCAATGCCCATCAGCCTCGCCAGGGTTGTGTGTTCAAAATAGGCCGAATTATATATTCCCGGTGTCAATAAAACTACGGTTGGATCACTGGTCTGCCGGTTGGCCAGGGCTAACAGATTCTTTAATAACCGGTCGGGATAATCTTTTACAGACCGAACATTATTTTTGGGTAAGAGGTCAGGAAAGATGCGATAGGTAATGCTTCGGTTCTCCAGCATATAGGAAACACCCGAAGGAGTTCTCAGGTTATCTTCCAATACAAAATAAGTTCCATCATGGTCACGGATCAGGTCAATACCAGAGATATGTGTATAAATATCGAAGGGCACATTCACATTCACCATCTGCCGGACAAAATTGGGGCAGGAGTAGATCAGCTTGGCCGGAACAATACCATCTTTAATAATGAACTGCTGGTTATAAATATCTTTCAGGAAAATATTCAATGCTTTCAGCCGTTGCTTGATGCCGGCTTCAATATGTTTCCACTCCGCTGCTTCCAGTATGCGGGGAATGATATCAAAGGGAAATATCTTCTCAATACCTTCACCACTGCTGTACACGGTAAAGGTGATACCCTGGCTCATAAACAATTTCTTGGCCAGTTCATCTTTATGGGTCATTTCATCAGCTGACAGGTTCTGTATAGCCGAAACAAAATTTTGGTAGGTAGAGCGGATGCCTTCGGCAGCAAACATTTCATCCCATACCCTGGGCTGTTCATGATAATTGGCTAATAGTGAATGGGCTTCCATATACTGATGCAATTACAAAAGAAAAAACATGAAAAAAAATTTAGGAAGCAATCGTTGACGTTCGGGGTGATCAAAAGTTACGGTGTTTTTCTACCCATGCTGTAATATAATCACTGATCTCGGATGTTGGTGTGCCGGGAGGAAATAATTTTCCAACGCCCATTTCATTCAGGCTTTTCATATCATCTTCGGGGATGATGCCACCTCCGGTGAGCAACACATCATCCATTCCTTTTTCTTTCATCAGGGCGATGACTTTGGGGAATACCGTATTGTGGGCACCAGAAAGAATACTGATACCTATGGCATCCACATCCTCCTGCAAAGCGGCATTGACTACCATATCAGCCGTTTGACGTAGGCCAGTATAGATCACTTCCATACCGGCATCCCGCAGGGCCGTTGCAATGACCTTGGCACCACGGTCGTGGCCATCTAATCCTACTTTGGCTACCAATACTCTGACGGGTCTTTTCATGCAGCAATTGTATGGTGTAAAAATAAGGAATGTGGGCCTATGCCTGAGATAATATGAGGAAAGGAGAAATCGAACTATTAGTGAATCACTGGCATTGGGTATTCAGGAATTTCAGGGTAGCCCGATTATAGTCGCTGTACATTTGGTGATCGGCTACTGCAAGATCTATCTGCTCTATCACCGTTAATTTTTGTAATCCCGTTAAACTGTTTAACTCCGGAAAAGAAGTGGGATTGGCCTGGTAGGCTGTGGTCAGAGCATCAGAAAAGCCGATAAAGTAGTTTTTATTATTCAGGTATCCTTTGCTTTTTAATTCAGTAAAAAGAGAAGCCGATTTTGCCAATGTGATATCACCTTTCCTGGCAAAACGTTCTGGATATAAAGGGGAGTGTTCCTGCATCCAATACTTGCTGCAGATACCACGGCTGGTCAACGTTTGGGAGTTGGTCAATGCGTTGGCATTACCTGTTGGGCCAACATTTTCATTATTATCAAACCGGGCCATACAAAACTGGAATGGAATAGTAGATGTAGTGGCGACCGGGTTACCGGACGGGGCACAATAACTGATACCAGCCTTATAACTATACATCAGCGAAAGGGATGCGGAGAAGTTGCCGCCGTTGCTCATTCCTGCTGAGTAACGAAACTTACTGCGGTTGGTAACACCCCGGGTATAAAAAACATCAGTGATGATTTTAATATTTGCAAAATCCACGTTTGTGGTACTGTCCCAGGGAATATTATTCCATCTTATTTTGCCGTCTCCATTGGCATCAACACCAGTGGTAGATTCTTCTGCTTCCGTAATGATCACGCCAAAATTATCCGTTACCAGGTCTTTGATCAGTTGTTGATATTCGTAGCTGTTAACAAAATGCTGTGCAGTGCCACCGGTACCGTGGAGCAGCAACACAAATCCTTTATGCCCGGCTGGAAAAAAATAGTAAACGGGCTTTAGCCGGTCACGGCCCATAATTGGCTCGTAGGTCAGCGTAACAGGAGTAATATTTTTGATACTGCCGGTAAAGCTCAGGCTTTTGGCGGGCATGATGAACCAGGTATGCCATTCATTTTTTCCATTGAGCAGGGAAGCGTCAGTGCTGCTCCAGGTATCGAAGAGTTGGTTGCTTATGTACGCCATACTGAAAATATGTACCGTGTCACCTACTTTGTACTTACCGCTTCCATAACCATTATTTACCGTTACGACGGCACTGTCAATTGTTGCGGGAGGAGTGCTGGTTGAAGAATCCTTTTGGCAGGCAAGAAAAAGCGGTACACAAAGCAGTGGTAGTAGTTTTTTCATAAAATGCTCAGACTTGATAAACAGGTAATCGTTTAACGCTTATCCGAAGAGGTTAATGGCGGTTTGGATCCGGGCAATTGTTTCTTTTACGCCCAGCAATTCTGCAATCTTAAACACCGGTGGGCCAAATTTTCCACCCACCAGCATAATGCGGAAGGGAAGTTGTAATTCACCTGGCTTGATCCCTTTCCCGGTAGCCAGTTCTTTAAAACTATTTTCTAAAGCCAGAACATTCCATTCAGTAGCGGAAGCTAATTTCTCCATATAAGCAATAAAGAAATTCTTCTTGTCATCATTCCATTTTGGTTTCACTGCCTCAATATCCAATGTTTCCGGTGCTTTGAAAAAGAAAGAAGACTGTTGTACAAAATCAGGCAGCAATACACACCTGTCTTTTACGGCCTCAATCACGTTATCAAATAAAACATTATCAGATACAGTAATGCCATTTTGTTTAAGCAGGCGCTTAACTTCAAACCTTAAATCTGGAACATCGAACTTCTTCAACCATTCATGATTGAACCATTTCGCTTTTTCATAATCAAATTTCGCTCCGGCGCTATGCACTCTTTCCATCGAGAATTTTTCGATCAATTCTTCTTTAGTAAAAATTTCCTGTTCGGTACCATCATTCCAGCCGAGTAAGGCCAACAGGTTAATAAAGGCTTCGGGTAAAAATCCTTTTTCTTTAAACCCTTCGGTCAGTTCATTCGTGTTGGGATCATTCCAGTTCATGGCAAAAACAGGGAATCCATATTTGGAACCATCCCTTTTACTCAGTTTACCAGTTGGCCCGAGAATTAAAGGAAAGTGTGCCCATTGTGGCATATGTTCTAATCCAAATAGATATTTCCAGAGCAAAATATGAACCGGTGCAGAAGGGAGCCACTCTTCACCCCGGAAAGCATGGCTGATCTTCATTAAATAATCATCTACCACCACGGCCAGGTGATAGGTTGGCATGCCATCAGCTTTCAGTAATACTTTATCATCAACCAGGGAGGTATCAAAACTTACTTCACCCCGTATCATATCCGTAAAAGATGCTGTTTCATTTTCGGGCATTTTAATTCGGATCACATGTTTTGTTCCTGCTGCCAGTAATGCATTGGTTTCTTCGGTAGGCAAAGTCAGTGAGTTCCGCATTTTCAGCCGGACCGTATGATCATATTGGTGAGAATGATTTTGTTCTGTTTTGACCCCGTTAACTATAGGGGCCTGCCGCATTTTTTCCAATTCTTCCGGCGTATCAAATGCATAATACGCATGTCCGTCTTTTATTAATTGTTCGGCGTATGGGCGGTAACCCGCTTTTCTTTCACTTTGCCGGTAAGGTCCGTATTCACCACCATGCTCCACACTTTCATCGGGTTCCAGTCCGCACCATTTCAGGGTATCAAAAATATATTTCTCCGCACCTGCTACATAGCGGCTCTGGTCGGTGTCTTCAACCCGCACTAAAAAATCGCCATTGTATTTTTTGGCAAAAAGGTAATTGTACAAAACGGTTCTTACTCCTCCCAGGTGAAGACCACCGGTAGGACTTGGCGCAAAACGAACTCGTACTCTTTTACTCATAAGACTGCAAAGATAGTTGATGATGGGACAAGGCACAAGGCCCAAGAGGCAAGACATAAGGCACAAGGGACAAGAATTCAAGGTTGATCTCATTAACTTACTGTAGTACTACTTGTACCTTGTATTGTATTTCTTGTACCTTGTACCTTTAATGTACTACTTTGTAAAAACTCCCTGGTGGCTGAAGAGGATCTATCCGGAAAGGGTATGGGACCTTGCTACAAAAGAAAAAATAATTTATCTCAGTTTTGATGATGGCCCGCATCCAACAGCTACACCGTTTGTACTGGACCTGTTAAAAAACTACAATGCGAAAGCTACTTTTTTTTGTATTGGCAATAATGTGAAGACCTACCCCGCTATTTATGAAAGGATATTGGAGGAAGGACACCAAACCGGTAATCATACACAACAGCACCTGAACGGTTGGAAAACAACCAACGAACTATATCTCGCCGATGTAGCAGCAGCAACAAAATATATACAATCGGGTTTGTTCCGACCACCTTATGGAAGAATAAAGCAATCGCAGGCAAAAGGTATCAACAAGGCCCTGCAAAACAAATTGACAAAAATTGTAATGTGGGATGTACTAAGCGGTGATTTTGATGAATCGCTGAGCAAAGAAAAATGCCTGGATAATGTGACCCGAAATACAAAACCCGGCTCAATCATTGTCTTTCATGATAGTGAAAAAGCGTTTTTGAGGCTTAGTTATACTTTGCCGGCTGTCTTGGAATTTTATGCAAAAAAAGGGTTTGAGTTCCGGACAATTCAAATTCAATGAGCCTTATTGTTTGCCATTATAAAGGCTTTCAGGCTTGCCGAAGGGCGGCTTGGGGTACCTAAAAAGTTAGGGCCTGGGTAGAAACCCTGGCCCGTTTTTAATCCGTACCCTATGAAAACTGGTTTAAAGATATAATTATTTTTTAATTAAGGCAAAGTAATTTGGTGGCGGACCCCGTTGATGGTAATCACAGCCTGGTTGTCGCAGGTGCCGGTCCCAAAGTCGAGTTCTGCTATCCAGCGTTCGTTACTATTGGCCCGGACCGTCCTTACCCGGCCCTTTACGATCCAGCGACAGTTAAAGCGTTTGATCAATGGCTCTATGATGGAGGACTCCCAAAGTACCAGTAGTCGGCCTCTTTGTACCTTTCCACGGGCAGATCCTTCTACCCTAAATATGTCATCAAGGGGAATATTGGTCAGTATCCCTTCTATTTGCTTAATCGTTTTTTGGCTATTCCACTCTATGAAATTGCCACTTGGCCGGGTCAGTTTGCCATTAATTACGTCGGCTGTAAACTGACGGACAGGGGGCTGAGTAGTAATTGCCGGGCTTGTATTGGTGATCTTATGGGTGCCTTCCACTTTAAGACTATCGAAGTAAAAGCCGTCAAAAGTAGTGGTAGCAATAGCCCCGGGGGCGAGTAAACGGGCGGTATATACCGTAATGACCTTGCCTTTTCTGAAGTGTCCGTCACTGCCGGTACAGCCATTGGCTCCAAAGTCTAGTATTACTTTTACAGGGAAAATAGCGGGTGGATTCAGGCGGACGACCGTTACATCAGGACAGGAAAGAACACGGCCAAAAACACCTGTTCCGCCAATGCCTACTTCCTCGTTAACACCAATGGCGTCGTCAAAAATGCCATTAAATATGATCTCTGATTCGCTATCCGATTCACTGGAAACCTGCGAGGCTTCTGCTTCCTGTTGTTCATCGGTACCGTCCTGGCTTTTTTCCTTTTGACAGGAACTAATCAGCAAAAGACTAAAAAAGAAAGAAAGGGTAACCAGTTGGGTCAGGTTGATCCTGTATTTCATAAACTATAGATTTAAGGAGTGATAAGAGGAAAACGTTTCTAAGATGGGTTTTATTAGTAGAAGTTTAACGCTTTCTTACAATTTTTTGCGGAATTTTGCCAGCTCATCCATTGAAAATGAAGCCGGCATGATTAAAATAAACAGATGAAATTGATAGATACTCATTCACATATTTACACCTCCGAATTTTCTGCTGACCGAAAGCTTATGCTGGAACGGGCTGAAAAGGAAGGAGTTAAAAAAATTCTGCTGCCTGCCATCGATTCCTCCAGTCATACGGTTATGATGGAACTGGAGGAAGAAAATCCTACTGTTTGCGCTAGCATGATGGGGGTCCATCCTTGTTCAATAAAGGAAAACTATCGGGAAGAGCTGGCCATTGCCCGGCAATGGCTTGAAAAAAGACCCTTTATAGGAGTCGGGGAGATCGGGCTGGACTTTTACTGGGATAAGACCTTTAAGGAGCAACAGTTTGCCGCTTTTCATGAACAGATCGAATGGGCCTTGTATTTTGACCTGCCTATTGCCATTCATTCCCGCAATTCCACCGATGAGTGTATTGAAGTAGTGGCCGGGCACCAGCAAGGTAAACTGAAAGGCGTTTTTCATTGCTTTTCAGGCAATGCGGAGCAGGCAAAACAGGTGATTGGTCTTGGATTTTATCTCGGGATTGGGGGGGTGCTGACCTTTAAGAATTCGGGCCTGGATCGGGTACTGGAAGAAATTGATATGAACAATGTTGTGTTGGAAACAGATGCGCCTTACCTGGCCCCGGTTCCTTTTAGAGGAAAAAGAAATGAACCTTCTTATTTGAAATATGTGGCAGAGAAATTAGCCAGCATAAAAAAACTGGATGTGGAAGAAGTGGTCAGCATTACTACTGCGAATGCTGAAAAATTATTCGGTTGCTGAAAATCGAACCGTTACTTTTGCAACCCGTTTATCAGGAGACTTGTCCGAGTGGTTGTCCAAAGGACTCCTTCGGAGAAGGAGCAAGTCTGAAGAAAGAATTTGGTCGGGAAAATGTTTAAAAGAGAATTGTTCTATAAAAGTATAGATGGATACAAATGGCTTAAACAACAAAAAATAACTTAATGGAGACTTGTCCGAGTGGTTGAAGGAGCACGCCTGGAAAGTGTGTATACGGGAAACTGTATCAAGGGTTCGAATCCCTTAGTCTCCGCAAATTATTTAAGCAATCAATTGATAAATAATTAATTGCGTTTTTTTAGTGTCATAGGTAGCAATTCGGTGGGAATTTTGAACTTTTCGACTCCATTTTCTATAATCAGTATTATGTTAGATAGTGATTTATGGGAAGTGGTAATATTAGTAGCAAAATAGGGTCATTTTCTTACATTGGTGTGTAAATCGATTATCTGACCTTTATCTTGGTAGCAGGGATTTGATCTGGATGCATAATTACTCTATAAAAGAAGATACAAGGCTAATTTTCTCTTCCAACGTTTCAATCACTTTGTTTGGTGAAACTTCTACTGAGGTAAATCCAAAAATATCCTTGAAACAACTATTACATAAAGTTACGTCATTATTGTTTTTAGTACCACAGACACAAACCCAAATTTCAATTTCCTTAGAAGATAATAAACCCTTTTTTGTAGCCTTCGTTGCTTTAATGGGGAATTTATTTTTAATTACATCTATGAAGAAAGACATTCTGCCTATATCTGATTTGTTATAGGCCGGTTTATCATAAGTCAAACACCTCAAAGCAATTTTTTGTGTTTTAATTTCATCAGATTGCATAAGCTGATCAATAAAATCATAATTTACAAGATTAATTTTTTCGGCTATCTCACATAGTTTAAGAATAAGTCTTTCATTCTTTTCATTAAGTATCGCTTTATAAACAAGCTCAGATTTTATTTCATCAGGGAAAACATCAAAATAATTTATTGCATTTGAATGATTTTTTTGAAATGAATCAGAGTTATTTAACAATAAACTTCTGAGTTGATCTATTATGTACTCACTAACTTCAGTTACCTGATTTACTGTTACAAATTCCCAGGTTTCGGTATCTAATTTTAAATCTGATTCTTTCGCCTGCTGTATAATATCTCTTTTCTTTTTAAGTGCATTAATTTTTTCTAAGCTAACATTTTTAAATTTAGTTTTTGCTTCATACGATAATTCATTAGAAATTAATACGTCAACAAGAACTGCCGTGCCTATTGCCGTAATCATAAACATTGATTTTCCCTTACCTGAAACTTCATCCAAATCAACCCTTAATCCGATAATGCAATTTGCTCCCGCTTCAAATGCTATTAATTTAAGTTCATCTATTGCTTGGTCATAAAGTGTTGCAATTTGCTTCTGATAGGTAGAAGAACGGCCCCCAAAAACATCACTGAAAGAAGCAAAAATATCACTGAATAGGTTTGTACCCGCAACTATGTGTGTCGAAATTGGGCCGAGGTGACCAATAATTTTGGTTCCTTCTAATGATGAAGCGGTTGTTACAAAAATGTTTTTAGGTTTT
>JAWXCO010000184.1:0-25920 GCA_034408705.1 Bacteroidota bacterium | reverse complement strand
ATATATTAATAAGTAATGATTTATTTTTTCGTTTCGGTAATATTTAATTCCAAATATTACTGTAACTAGTGAACAAAAAAGCCATAAAAAATTTGTATAAAAGAGTGCTTCTGAATCATCCATTATCCTTTCCCAGCCATTTTTCTCCATAAAGCAAATTACAAACAGAATTCTAAATTATTGGCTCCGGAGCTTCAGAAAAAAACGTTCAAAAATGTTTTTTTCCCCCGCTGGGTTCAGCTAAAACCCCTCAATTTTAAATAAACATGTTCTTTGAAGCACAGGAAGGAACCGTCGTGACTGTTATGTAACGGCAGCAGGGCAGGAAAGAACATTTTCTTTCTGCCTGTTTTCCCATGGAAGCGGGAAAGGCCAGTGCTAGTTTTGAAACATCATTTGGCATGCCTGCCGGCAGCAGTACCAGGTGATACGGGGGTGCCGAAAACCGGTGAAAAAGAGTAGGCGGATAAAATCTACTAAAATGAGAAAGTTATTATTATCATTCAGCTTACTTACAGTAAGTTTAATATCATTTGCTCAGGCTGATTATTCCCAGCAGATGACTATAAATGTAATTAGAGTTAATGACAGCCGAATGTCGAGCCAGCTTTTAAATTTATTTAATAATTTATTAAGCGATCCGGCAAAAGTTTCATTGCAAAGCGGAATTTCCTCTTTTACAGCAACTAATTTTGATTTTATAAATTTATTTAAAAGCGAAAAGCCCGGTGAAAAAGAGACGGCTTTTACGGCTAGTTTTATCAACTCGGGTACGAAAGTGAAGTATGCATTTACTGCATATTATAAAAACGGAATTTTTTCACAGCCTATGTTAGTAAAGGCAGCTACTGACAGAACATCTATTGAATATTACGATTTAAGTGAAGGTAAGGTTCTTTCAGTAGTCGGAAATCAGGCTAACATCTATACAGCAACTATTGCTGACGTAGATTTAGGAAATTCTCTTATAAATAGAAATACCGGAGGGGGCTGTGGTCAATGTGTGGCAAACTGTATAGCTGATGCTTATATTAATCATGGATGGGCATCTGTTTGGGCGACAGTTCAGAGCATATTTGTCCCAGCTACAGGTGTCGGAATAGTACTAGGCTGTGTGGGAAGGTGTTGTATAAATGCTAATTAAAACTCAATAATATGAACTTCAAAAACTTGCTTTTATTTTATTTGATTTTAGCAGCTCCGCTAATTTGCCTGTTACTATTAGTGAATGATCGTCAAATTACTCCGCAAACTTTTGCGATTCTGATGGTAATTTATTTGTTAGTTTATCATCCTGCTATTTCCGGGCTTCGGTTGATCCAGACGCGGAAAATATCAACTTCAAAGTTTTGGCACAATTTTATTCCGGGGTGGAATATTCGCTACTTTCAGTTTTTGTTTTTCAATAAATAAATTTAACTCAAGCAATCATGTTGTCTACAAAGGAAATAGTCATTTTGTTAGTTAGTGTTATCGTAGTTACTATTGTAGTATCAGTAATTACAAAAATTACTAACGGGAAAACTCCAAAAACATAATTGTTTCGGAGGCATAGGCTGAAAAGAATATTTCTACTTTAAGTATTCAAGTTCTCCTGTGCCTTTTCCTTCATCAAAGCCAAGAAATTTTCATGAAACCTCTTTTGCCAATACTATGTTGGCTCTGGCCATGTCTTGCCATTGCACAGGCAAAAGAGGTTTCATCTTTTGTTTCACGAAACGACACAGTAAAAACGCTCCTTCGGCAAGTTCAGGGTGTGAAACCTGAAATCCTTAGTTCCGGCTTTATTGATATCGTCAACAACGGCCAGGTGAATGCTTCGGCAAGATTCATTCGCTTATTCATTGGAGAGCCTGGGAAACTGGCTATTCCGCTTTCGATCTATAGCGGTGTATCGTCCAACAATTTTCAGAACCAGCAAACATTCAACGGACAACGATCAAATGAACATTTGGTAAGCAGTTTTATCAACCCTTTAAGCGGGCTGGTCAATATCTCCGTTGATGGAATTATTTTCTTCAGCCGGAAAGAAATAAACATAACGAAGGCCGGCTTTTTGTATCATGGCGGAGTAAGAGTACTGACCGGTTATAAGACCGGATTATTCACAGACCCGGCTACGGGTCAGCCGGTTAATTTTTTAAACAGTTACGGCACTACAGGCATGTACTTTCAAACCGGGGCATGGGAACGCAACAATGCTAAAAATGTTGGGGTGTTCTGGCTGGCAGGCCGATATATTATTTGCAAAACCACAGAGAAACAATTCAAGGAGATATTGCCGGATATTGAAACCAATGGGATCTATCATGGTTGGTCTGTTGCCGGGGGAGTGGAGATCAATAACCTGGTCAATATTAAAGTGATCTTTTACAAATATGTAAAAAAACCGGAGATCGATTATTCCCTGCCCATCTACCAGTTCTCGTTTAATTACTCTTTACGTTAGTGTAATTGACTAACCCAACTCATTTATTTTTTACTTTACTGTACATCTCTTGAACTACTCGCTTAATGATAGCAGGTGGTGGCTAGAAAGCCTGGCATCGGTAAGCCCTGCTTCAGAAAGAATTTATCAAAATGCAGTTTATACTAAAAAAAGAGTAGTTTTACGCAGAGGCTCGATATCCCATTAAATTAACTGCAAAACCAGTAGGCCATGTCCCAAATAATAAAAGTAGCGATTGCCGATGACCATAAGATCTTCCGGGATGGCATCCGAATGGCATTGAAAGACAAAGAATACCTCAGAATAATTTGGGAAGCCGAAGACGGCAAAGATCTGCAGCATAAACTGATGCTGAAACTGCCGGATGTAATACTTATGGATATCCGGATGCCGGAAGTAGATGGAATTAACGCCATCAGCCTGATCCGCAAAGAATATGAAGCGCTGAAAATCATTGTTCTGACCATGTACGACGACCAGGAAATGATCACCAAGATGATGGAAATGGGGGCCAACGCTTACCTGACCAAGACCACGGACCCCGACGAGATCTACCAGGCCATACTTACCTGTATGAATGATGATTTTTACTTTAATGAACTGGTGAATAAGGCTGTACTGCTGAAACTACAACATAAGAAAACCGTTCGGCAGTTTTATCCCAACCCGGTCAAACTTTCAGAAAAGGAGATCAAGATTCTGAAACTAATAGCCGAAGATAAAACGACGGAAGAAATATCCAAAGAAGTATTCCTGAGCCCCCGCACCATCGAAACAATACGACAGAACATGAAACAGAAAGTAGGCGCCAAAACCATTGCAGGGCTGGTAATGTATGCGATGCGGAATAAGTTATTGGAATAAGGCTCTCTCCCGGTGGGGTAGTACAACCCGGCCAATTGATAATTTACTAAGTTGCTTACATGGGTAATATAAACGATACATATTTTGATGGTCATTATAAGGATATATGGAAAACCATAATCCCTGATGAGTTAACGGTTAAGGAAGTGGATTTTATGCTCCCATATTTTAACCTTCAGCCCGGCAGCAAAGTACTGGACCTGATGTGCGGCTATGGAAGACATGCCATTGCCCTGGCCAGGAAGGGAATGAATGTAACGGCAGTAGATAACCTGGGCGATTATACCAGCGAGATCACTGAAGTAGCTGAAAAAGAAGAATTACCTTTGAAAGTAGTGACAGCAGATGTGATCAATTATACCATTGATGATGAATTTGACCTGGTGATCTGCATGGGTAACAGCCTGAATTTTTTTAATGCTGCCGATACGACCAAACTTCTTTCACATATCGCCGCCCATTTGAAGAAAGGGGGTCATCTGCTGATTAATAGCTGGTCGCTGGCAGAAATTGCTTTCAAAACACTAAAAGAAAAAAGCTGGAGCTATGTCGGTGATTTGAAATTTCTTTCTGATAGCCGCTTATTGTTTCACCCCACCAGGTTGCAGACGGAGAGTATGATTATTGCCCCGGACGGAACTACCGAATTAAAGACCGCTATTGATTATATTTTCTCCCTGAATGAAATGGAAGCTATGCTCAAAGAAACTGGTTTCATTCTGAAAGAAGTATACAGCATCCCGGGCCGGAAGAAATTTACCCTCGGTGAGCCAAGGGCTTACTTAGTGGCGGAGAAGAACTAACCTCACCTACCCCTTTTTCCCTGGCAGCAAATAACAGTCACGTCTCTCCTAAATGAGAGGTAATCAGCAATCCTGTTTATCGGGTGACCGCAGGGATGAGGTTGTCAACTTGGGGCAAAAACAAACCCCGGCGTTATGAGGACCGGGGTTAAACGTTACTGTTATGAAAAGAAAAAGTTTGTCAAGCGCTAAGCTTCATAAAGACAGGGTTTAATGGTTGCTGGTTTTAGCTTTCAAGAGGTATTGGATTTGCAAAACGGGACTATTTGGTTTTCAATTTTCTTCGTTAAAACTTCTGGAAAAAATAGAAAGTTGACTGGCAGGCAGAGTGTTTCCCGATAAAGATCGGGGTTGGTTTTTTAAAGGATCATTGGAAATCTCTTTGGACGGTTATGGACATTTTGGATGAGAAAGGAATAAAACAGTCATCCGTGTCAATCAACTTTCTGAAACAAAAGTATATCCACAACGGTATGTTAACAAGAGCATAACTGCCCTATTTGAAACATATGGTATTTACTGGTTCGATCGTAAAATTTCCATTCCGGGCACGTATAGTTTCGTTTATCGCTTTAAGTACTGGTACTTTCCGCAAATACGAAATCAAGTAGTTTCCCTATGGTATATGTTGCAGGATTTTTCCATCTTGCAGCCGAGAATATTTACTGAATCCAATTTTTTATTAATAATCCAATCATGAAAAATCCCGACTCTAACACCGTAATCAAAGTAGCAATCGCCGACGACCATGCCCTCTTCCGGACCGGCGTGAAAACATCGCTCCAAAGCCGCAAAGACATACAGATGGTAGCTGAAGCTGAGAATGGCATGCAGTTATTGAACCTGTTACGTCACATTCAGCCAGATGTAATATTATTAGATATCCAGATGCCGATCATGGATGGGTTAACTACGTTGCCGGAGATCAAGAAACTCTATCCCAACGTAAAAGTGATCATGTTGTCGATGCATAATGATCATTCTGTTATTTCCAAGATGATGGAGATAGGCGCAAACTCTTACCTTACCAAAGAATCAGGCTCCGAAATGATCTATGAAGCAGTACGTGCTGTGTATGAGAATGACTTCTTCTTCAATGAACTGACCAATAAAGCGCTGCTGAGTGGTTTACGTACCAAACGCACCTCTGAATCATCGATGCCACAGGATGTACAACTCACCGATAAGGAAGTGACCATCCTGAAATTAATGTGTGATGAAAAAAGCACCAAAGAAATTGCTGACATCGTTGACCTGAGCCCCCGCACCGTAGAAGCGATCCGTGATAAACTGAAAACAAAAACAGGCACCAAATCAATGGCCGGCCTGGTAATGTATGCAGTAAAAGCAGGTTTGGTAGAACAAGCATAAGCCCTTTCTAAATCTCCCTTTAAGGGGAAGACTTACAAAGACTCCGATATTGATAAAGTCATTCCAAATGGGATGGCTTTTTTATTTTACTTTGGCAGCATGAACAGCATTTACCTGAATGGAAAAATACTCCCGGCTGATGAACCGGCCCTGCTGGCTACTAACCGCGGCTACCGCTATGGCGATGGTTTGTTTGAAACGATGAAAGTCATGGAGGGTAAAATCTTGCTGGCAGCATATCATTTTGAACGATTATTTGCCGGACTTGAATTGCTGAAATTTGAGATCCCCAAATTATTGACCCGGGAAAAACTGGAAGCTGCTATTCAAAGTCTTTGCAGGAAAAATAAATGTGAGCAGTTGGCCCGGGTAAGATTATCTTTTTCCAGGGGTAATGGTGGGTTGTATGACGATGATAGAAAGCTGCAATACCTGGTGGAATGCTGGCCGCTTAATGAATCCATGAACCGGCTGAATGAAAATGGGTTGATGATTGATATTTACCCGGATGCAGAAAAAGGCACAGATAAATTCTCTAACCTGAAATCAGCCAACTTCCTGCCTTATTCGATGGCTGCCCTTTTTGCAAAGGAAAATAAGCTGAATGATTGCCTGGTATTGAACACGATGGGTCATATTGCTGATTCAACAATCGCCAATTTATTCCTTATTAAAAATGGAGTTTTGATGACACCCGGGCTGGCCCAAGGATGTGTAGCGGGCGTTATGCGGCGATACTTAATCGGCACCCTGCAACAAGCGGGGCTCAAAGTGCAGGAAATGGCAATCTCTGCCCAGGACTTAAAAAATGCCGACGAGATTTTCCTGACAAATGCCATCAGTGGTATCCGCTGGGTAAAACAGTTTGGGGAAAAGAGCTTTACGAATGAAAAAACAGGGGACATTTATAATCGGTTTGTCAAAACAATTTTTACCTAAGCTTGTTTCAAGATCCCTATGAAGCCTGTCGTTTCAATTTTCTGGTTCCGCCGCGACTTACGTCTCACCGATAATGCCGGATTGTACCATGCCCTGAAAGAAGGAACTCCTATTCTACCTATTTTCATTTTTGACAGGAATATACTGGATGAACTGAAAAATAAAACGGACAGGAGAGTGGAGTTCATACATCTTGCTTTGCAGGATATGCAACGGCAATTGGTAAAACTGGGTACATCACTCGATGTCCGGTATGGTAACCCATCGGATATGATTCAGGCGTTATTGGATGAGTACAATGTCGAAAAAGTATTTACTAATCACGATTATGAACCTTATGCGACCCAACGAGATGCGGAGATCAGCAAACTGCTTGTTAAGCGTGGAATTATTTTTCATACATACAAAGACCAGGTACTGTTAGAAAAAAACGAAGTACTTAAGGACGATGGCAAACCGTATACGGTCTTTACACCCTATTCGAAGAAATGGAAAGCCGTACTCAGCGATTTTCACCTGAAGCCTTACCTAAACAAAAAATATTTTAAAAATTTCTATAAACAACCAGAACGAAAACTTATTTCATTGGAGCAAATGGGCTTTGCAGCTACCGGGCTGGCATTTCCCGATAAGGAATGGAAGGGACAGGTAATCCGTAACTATAAAGAACAGAGAAATATTCCTTCTATACAGGGTACTACCCGCCTGAGTGTTCATCTGCGGTTTGGCACAATCAGTATCCGGGAACTGGCCGGGGAAGCCGGTGCGTTAAATGAAACCTACCTGAATGAACTCATCTGGCGGGATTTTTACCACATGATACTCTGGCATTTTCCCCGGGTGCTGGGAAATGCTTTTAAACCGGATTACGACAAGATACAATGGCGGAATAATGAAAAAGAATTTGAAGCCTGGTGCGAGGGACGAACGGGCTATCCGATAGTTGATGCCGGAATGCGTGAATTAAATGAAACCGGGTTCATGCATAACCGGGTGAGGATGATTGTCGCTTCTTTTTTGACCAAGCATTTATTGATCGACTGGCGTTGGGGGGAAGCTTATTTCGCAGAAAAATTATTGGATTTTGATTTAGCTGCTAATAATGGTAGCTGGCAATGGGCGGCAGGAAGCGGTTGCGATGCTGCACCTTATTTCAGGGTCTTCAATCCTTATTTGCAAACGCAGAAATTTGATCCGGAACTAAAATATATCAGGAAGTGGGTACCTGAGCTGGAAGAGTTTTCTTATCCTAAACCGATCGTGGTACATGAAGAAGCAAGAAAAAGGTGCCTGGCAATCTATGCAGCAGCCTTAAAGAAATAAAATCAGTTATTGTTACTTCCTTCAAATCTTGGGTTTACAAAATTGTTGAGTTTGGAACCGAAGCGATAGTTGAGGCCAAAGCTGGTGTAATAATTATAGCCAGAAGCGATTTGTCTTCTCCTGGTAAGAATTTCTTGCTCCGTAGCACCTCCTTTTGGAAGATAGACCTGGTCTCTTGTTAGTTCACCAGAGAAATAAATACGGAATGACAAACCCCCGGTAATGCGGACATCAGTTGATGTAAAAATCCCAAGATTAAATAACTTCCAGTCGTGAAAATAATTTTGATAGTTGATTCCGAATGAGGTGGTGCCCCATTTTTGATTTAATGATAGATTGGCGTCTGCCCTGTGTCCAAATAATGTTTCCCGGACTTTATTATAAATAGTAGTATCATAATAATGATTGTTGCGGGCAGTTAGGCCGTAGCTGATAGTAAAGAAACGGTTATTTACCTCTTTATAAGGAAATATATCATACTCCACCGCAGCTCTAACATAAACCCGTCCTTTGTTATTTGAGAAAGTATTCTGGCTATAATTTGTTTCATAGCCATAGCTCCAATGGTCATTTATACTTTTAATCAGCGAATGCGAAAAATCAATATTATGGTTATTGTTGATAATCTTTTGCCTTACCCCCGCATCTTCAAATTCAAAAACTGATTTATTTGTACTTGCATAAAAGCCAAAACTGACTTTTAACTCTTCTGTTGTTCTATTGGCGGAAAAATTTGCACCTAAACGCCGGTCCTTATAATTCGCATCAGCATTAAAATTGCCATTGGCACCTACCCGGAATACCCAGTAATTCCAGCTGTCTTTTGTGGGTTGGGATAATGAATCTTTTTTGTTGGCTTCTGTTTCAACCCTTTTCATACTGATTACAGCATCTTTGGCCGCTTCCGTTTTTGCTACACAAGGGGCAAGACCAAGTTTTATGTATTTGACCAGCATATCCCGTTCTTCAAAATCAGTAGCGTTTGGATCTGTATTGAAATGCAGGGTATCCTGAAAATTTTTAAACCTGTTTTGTCCGAAAAATATCAATTGATATTTGCTTCCACCACTACCTGTGCCTTGTTCAGTAACCAGTACATGTACATCTGCTGCAATGCGGTCAAGCAGAAAATCAACAAGGTTAATCTCTGACCGGATAAAGGTCATATCGCAGCCGGCATTGCTGCAGTCAATAAATACCTTTAGCTTGGTACTGGTATTATTTTGTGCGGCGATGGAAATTGAAAAAAAAATGGCAATTAAAGCACAGGCTGTACTTTTTCTCATGGCTAATGATTGTGGGTTATTGATTCAGCAGCTTTCAGGAGGAAGGGACTAATGAAATCTGAAATTTATTTTTAATGTTAATAGAACCCCAATGTTCCTTTGTGCCTGCAAAATAAAGTGCTTGTAGCTTAATTATTAATTTACTACATGAGTGGAAAGATAGGCTTGATGAAGTGGTATAAAAGACGCAGTTTTGGGAAAGTTATTTTTTAAATAAATAATACATCTTCATCATCTGTTTCCAGGTTATTATGCTCCAGGAAAATCTCGTACAGGTTCTCAATGGCCAGTTTACCATCATCACCGAGGTCGAGGCTATAATTATTTACATAGAGGTCAATATGTTGCCGCATTACCTCTTCACTCATTTCCTGTGCGTGTTGTTTTACATAGTCGGTGATGCGTGGGTAATTGCTAAAAGCATAATCCAAACTTTTCCTGATCAGCTCATTAACTTTTAATGCAGCGGATCTTTTGATGGACTGGTTGATGGCAATGCCTCCGAGTGGAACAGGCAATTCCATTTTCTCTTCCCAGTATTCTCCGAGGTCTTTTACTTTGTGTAAGCCTTTTTGCTTGTAGGTAAACCGGTTCTCATGAATAATTACCCCCAGGTCCACTTCCTTATTCAACAAAGCCTCTTCAATAGCGGAAAAGAGCATGAACTTTTTATCAATTGCATCCGGGTACGCATAGCTAAAGAGTAGATTCGCTGTAGTGTGAATACCAGGAAGGGCGATTGAAGCCTGGTTGATATCTTCTTCCGTCAGTGCTTGTGCAGAATCAGTAATTAGTAATGGACCAAGCCCTTTTCCGAGAGCACTTCCTGCATTCAGCAGCGTATAGTTGGATAAAGACCTGAAAAAAGCCGGGAAGCTGAGCTTGGTGATATCCAATTTTCCTTCAAGGGCCCATTGATTCAATGTTTCCACATCGGCCAATACAGTATCAAATTCAAATCCTTCTGTATTAATTTTTTTATTGACCAGGGCATCAAAAATAAAGGTGTCATTGGGACAAGTAGAAAAACCGAGGGTTAATTTCATAAGATATTTAACAAACTGATGAGTTCGTTGTTCAGATTAAGAATAGATTCTTTCAGGTTCCAGTTCTTTTTATTTCTTTCCCCCGCATAATTAGACACGGCCCTTAACTGGACAAAGGGGATTTTTTCCATTAAGCCAACATAGTGCAATGCAGCCCCTTCCATAGATTCCACTACCGGGAAAAATTTTTCTTTGTATAATTCTATTTTTCTTCTTGAAGTTGTTATCTCGTTGACCGAAATACCATTTACTTTTTTCAGTTTCCCTTTTTTTAATACTTCTCCTTTATTCACTAGCCATCCTTTTGTAAAAGGAAATTGATTTTGCTGTACCAGCTCCATGTCAAACAGCGTTTTTAATGTACCCCGTTCAACTACACCCTGATCAGCGATAGCTTCCTGTTTGACAGCGAGTACAGTTCCCAATGGGATCATGGTATCAAAACAGCCACCAACGCCGGCCTGTACGATAATAGCTGGCCGTTTGGTATATAACTGCCGGGTCAAAGAATACATCGTGGCTGTCAACCCGATCCCGGATATTAACACATCAATTTGAAGACCCTCAGGCATTTCTTTACCCTGCCTGTAGTTGTCCAGGAAAGGACTTATTTCCATCGCCGTAGCCGCCACTATAAGACAATTCATTTTTTCTTTTTTGCCTCCAAATTAATACACGCAAATGTAGGCTGGTATTGGCAGCGACCCTCATTATTTTATCCGTTCAAAGAGCTTACTGAAGCAGGAAAACTATCGGTTTGGAGCCTGAAAGCACTCAACTTTCTCCTACCTTTGCCGTCCGCCAGCCGTATGGTATGGTATTACTATTTCCTTCCGCCCAAACTGCTGTGAAGGATTTAAAAAAAGTAAAGCATGGTTTACTTAACAAGGTTTGAACACTTCAATGCCGCCCACAAACTCTACAACCCGGCCTGGAGCTACGAAAAAAATGAAGAAATTTTTGGTAAATGCGCCAATGAGAACTGGCATGGTCATAACTATGAGCTGCTGGTAACCGTAAAAGGACAACCCAGCCCTGATACCGGTTTTGTGTTTGATGTAAAACAACTGAGCAATATTATCAAAGACCAGGTCATTGAAAAAATTGATCACCGCAATCTCAATGTGGATGTGGAGATGATGAAAGGTAAGATGTGCAGTACAGAAAACCTTGCGATTGCTATCTGGAACCAGTTAGTCGTTCATCTTCCGGCCGGTGTTCAACTCCATTGTATTAAATTATACGAGACGCCGAGGATTTATGTGGAGTATTTTGGTGAATAAGGCATTGGCAGGCCAACCTTTTGCGTGTTCCACCGTTAGTATTTTGTTTTTCTTAATTTGATTACATGAGCAAGAAAGTAGCTGTTTTCAGGAGGGAGCATTTTAATGCGGCTCATCGCCTGTTTAACCCTGACTGGGATGATGCCACGAATGATAAGGTATTTGGGAAATGTGCTTTGCCGAATTACCACGGGCATAATTACGAACTGGAAGTAAAACTGGTAGGTAGACCCAATAAGGATACGGGTTATGTGATGGACATGAAGGAACTGGGTGACCTGGTAAAAAGAGAAATACATTCACGATTCGATCACAAAAACCTGAACCTGGATACTGAGGAATTTAAAAATCTAAATCCTACCGCTGAAAATATTGCTATAGTCATTTATAAATTACTTCGACCGCATATTGACGAAAAACTGGACATGCAGGTAAGACTATATGAAACACCAAGAAATTTTGTCGAGTACCCAGCGTAACAGGATATCCTGATATCGTGTATTTTTCAAATCTTCAAATCTTCAAATCTTCAAATCAACAGTATGGCATATAAGAAAATAGAACAGTATGATGAGAATGTAACTTCCGGATTAATGGGAAATTATAAGGATGTACTCAATCTGCTGGGAGAGAATTCAGACAGGGAAGGCCTGCTTAAAACACCGGAACGACTGGCCAAAGCTATGCAATACCTTACCCAGGGATACCATTTAGATGGACACGCTATTATTAATTCCGCCAAGTTTCACGAACCAGTTAGTGAAATGATCGTAGTGAAGGATATCGAAATATATAGTATGTGTGAGCATCATATGCTGCCTTTTTTTGGTAAAGCTCATATTGCCTATATCCCCAATGGCTGGATAACCGGTCTCAGCAAGATTGCCCGTGTGGTCGACGTATATGCCCGGCGATTACAAGTACAGGAAAGGCTGACCGTAGAAATTATGAATGCGATAAAAGAAACCCTTAACCCGATCGGTGTTGCCGTAGTTATAGAAGCCAAGCACTTGTGTATGATGATGAGAGGTGTGCAAAAACAAAACTCTTCTACTACTACTTCAGCCTTCGATGGGGAGTTCCAGAAAAATTCCAGTCGTAGCGAGTTCCTGAAACTGATCAGCTCAGATCTGCATTAAGCAGAGGGGATAGATGGATTTTGTTGATGATAATCAATGAAATAAGTATTATTAAAAGTGTAGTAGTATATTTGCTATCTTATAAAAAAGTTTGATTGTTTATTCAATCAAACTTTTTTTATGGGACATGTAAAAACAAACTTATGATGCATGCATTTATATTTCCTGGCCAGGGTTCACAATTTCCGGGAATGGGTAAGCCGCACTATGACAATAGTGCTTTCGCAAAAAAGTTATTTGAGCAGGCTAATGAAGTACTGGGATTTCGTATATCCGATATCATGTTCAACGGAAGCGAAGCAGATTTGAAACAGACCAATGTAACGCAGCCTGCTGTTTTTTTACATTCTATCATTGCTTATAAGAGTATTGACCAGGAAAGCAGCTCTGGATCACCGGATATGGTAGCCGGTCATTCTCTCGGAGAGTTTTCTGCGTTGGTGGCTAATGGCACATTGAGTTTTGATGATGCCTTGTTATTGGTTTCTATACGGGCCAAAGCCATGCAGAAAGCCTGCGACCTTGTTCCTTCAACCATGGCAGCGATACTGAACCTTGCGGATGAGAAAGTGGAAACCATCTGTGCAGAAGTACAGCAGGAAACCGGTGAAGTGGTAGTGCCGGCCAATTATAATTGCCCCGGACAATTGGTGATCAGCGGTTCTGTTAAAGGAATTGATATAGCCTGCGAAAGAATGAAAGCAGCAGGTGCCAAACGGGCCCTGGTGCTACCCGTAGGTGGTGCTTTTCATTCACCATTAATGCTTCCGGCCAAGGAAGAATTGACGGCTGCGATCGAAGCCACTAAATTTCATGCACCTACCTGTGCTGTATACCAAAACGTGGTGGCAAAAGGTGTAATGGACCGGGATGAGATCAAACAAAATCTGATTGACCAGTTGACAAGCGCTGTACGCTGGACCCAGTGTATACAAGCCATGATCGCCGACCGGGCCTATAAGTTTACAGAAGCAGGACCAGGTAAGGTATTGCAAGGGCTGGTGCTGAAGATCAATAAAGACATGCAGGTAGATGGGGTGAATTGAGTGTTATACGTAAATGGAACAGTTGAACCATTCCCCATCCAGTTCCGCATTATATTTTCTATAGAAATTAATTGCTGGTTCATTCCATTTTAACACCTGCCAGATAATGCGGTTGAATTTTTTCTCTTTCGCCTCTTCGATCAGCCGGTCGAACAAGAGTTTACCAATCTTTCTTGCCCGCATGGCTTCTGTTACAATAATATCTTCCAGGTACATGGCCTGTCCCTTCCAGGTAGAATAGCGGATATAGTACAAAGCAAATCCTTGAATAACACCATCCTCTTCGGCAACAAATGCCCACCAAACCGGGTTGTCACCAAAACCACTTTCGGTGAAATGTTCCAAAGTAACCGTAACATCGTTGGGAGCTTTTTCATAAATAGCCAGTTCTGTTACCAGTTCCAATAATCGTGGGCAATCTTCTTTAACGGCCCTTCTGATTTTTATTTCCATGTTGAAATCCTGCTATTTTAAATTAATTCAATGCTTGTTCCAGATCATTAATGATGTCCTGCAGGTTTTCAATCCCAACATTCATGCGTATTAATCCATCAGTGATACCATATTTTTCTTTTTCTTCTTTTGGCACACTATAATGTGTCATCGAAGCAGGGTGGGAGAGTAAACTGTCGCAGGTACCAAGAGAAACGGTCCGGATACACATTTTTAATTTGTTCATAAAGTCAATACCTCCCTGGAACCCGCTCTTTAATTCAAAACTTAACATGGCACCGGGATGCCGCATTTGCTTCATAGCGATATAATGATCAGGATGAGAGGAAAGACCTGTGTAATTTACGTTGGCAATAGCGGGGTTCGATTCCAAATAGTTGGCGACTTCCATCGCATTATGGCAGTGCCGTTCCATTCTTACTTCGAGTGTTTTTATTCCCTGTATCAATAAGAAAGCATCAAATGGATTTGAATTGCCGCCCAATAAGCGATGCATTTTGGTAGCCGTTGTTTTCATGAATTCCAGGTCCTTACCCAACAAGATACCGCCGATAGCCGTACCATGGCCATTCAGGAATTTGGTAGTGGAATGAACTACAAAATCTACTGCATACTGAAATGGCTGTTGCAGGTAGGGCGTGGCAAACGTGTTATCGCAGGCTACGATACAGTTGTATTGTTTGGCGATTTTACTTAGTTCCTCTATATCCACACATTGGATCGTAGGATTCGCAGGGGTTTCCAGGTACAGCATTTTAATAGCCGGATCCGCTTTCAAAATTTTTTCCGCAGTACCAGGGTTTCGCAGGTCTTCTATCACAGCTGTGATATTGAACGCTGGCAGTACCTTATTGACCAGCTCATTGGTGCCACCATATAAGGAATAGTGAGTGAGAATCTTATTACCAGGTTTTAAGGTAGCCAGCATCAGGGTAGAAATAGCGGCCATGCCTGACGAATGCAGGATACCTTTTACTTCGAAACCTAATCCAAATGTTTCCAGCGCAGCGATCTTTTCTTCGGCTTCCGTCATAGTTGGATTCCCCCAACGGCTGTAGATATAACCTTCTTCCTGACCGCTGAAACGACGCATGCCCTGCTCTGCATCATCAAACACATAGGTACTGCTGGCATAGATCGGCACCTGGTGTGCATACATTGGGTCCTGGTGATGTCCTCCATGTATGGCAATCGAACTCCAGCCTGTTAGTGTTTGTTCAGGTGATCCGGCCGGTCGGGGAAAACTTTTATCCATATTGAAGTTTTTGATTCCGATATTTATCGGAACAGTAAATGAAGTAGTTCAAAAATAGCTGATTTCATCCTTTTATTAACCCACGAGATATGAAAGAGCTTTTAAAACTTTATGCGAGCTATAACAGCTGGGCAAGCCAGCAACTATTCAATGTCATCCTTGCGCTGCCCGAAGAAAAGCAACTAGAAGAAGTGCCCAGCAGCTTCGGTAATTTGTTTAAAACGGTAGTCCATATGTGGGACGCAGAAAGTGCCTGGTGGCAACGGATGAAAATGCAGGAACGGGTCATTGTTCCCGGCGATACTTTTAAGGGAACAATTCAAGAGCTTATCAGCAATGTATTACAACAATCCAAACAATGGGAAGAGTGGGTGAGCAATGCTTCCGAAATGATGCTGGAACATGTTTTTCAATACCAGAACATAAAGGGCGAACAAATTAAAATGCCCATCTACCAGATGGTGCATCATGTGTTTAATCATGGTACTTATCACCGGGGTCAATTGGTCAATATGCTGCGCCAGCTGGGTGTGGAGAAGATACCGCAGACTGACTTCTCTTTTTGGGCAAGGATAAAAAAATAATGCGATAGTGTCTGACGTCTCGCAGAGCGTCTGACACTTTTACACTAAAAATACTTTAAATGCGATGGAGTTAGCGTTTTGCAGAGAGCCTCATACTTTAAGAGAAGATTTTTTTAACGCTTTCTTCATCTATTTCCCTTGCAACCTCAAACCTGAAATCAATGGCTGATAGGTTCAGTAATTGGAAAGCCCTTTCTTGATTGCACAAGTTGCCTGTTCGTAAGCCGGTATAATCTCTGAAAGAAGAATAGGCCCATTCTTCAGCAGTTTTTACCAGGTTTGCTTCGATAGGATTTTGATGAATGTAGAAAAAAGCGGTCATAGCATAATCTTCCTGCCCACTTACCAATTTGGCTTTGGTTTTCTGTTGAAATAAGTTGCCTGTTCGGTCTTGTTGTTTATTAATTCCTTTTGCATAGGAGCTTTGCAATAGCCGGAAGCCGTTTGTAAGGGCAGGCATATTAATCCCACCGGATTGTACTCTTTCAATACTTTTATCAGTTACTTCAATAAGAAAATGAAAATGATTGGTCATTAAGCACCAGGCCAGGATCTCACTGATTGGTTTGAGGTAGCGTTGGCATTTGTGCAGGAAATAAATATAGTTGTCTTCGTTGAAGAAAATATTTTGCTGATTGTTACCACGATTGTAGATGTGATATATTCCCGGCTCTTGAATGTTCATCGTTGAGATTTTGTCTTTCAGTTCATGCTTAAGGTGTCAGACGCTCTGCGAGACGTCAGACACCCAACGTCAGACACCCCATTTCACCAGCGTAGCGCCCCAGGTAAAGCCACCTCCAAAAGCTGCCAACACGATATTGTCACCTTTTTTTAACTGGCTTTCCCATTCCCATAAGCAAAGGGGAATAGTGCCAGCCGTTGTGTTGCCGTATTTCTGAATATTAATCATCACTTTTTCTTTAGGCAATCCCATACGGTTAGCAGTGGCATCGATAATGCGCAGGTTAGCCTGATGCGGAACCAGCCAGGCTATATCATCACCGGTCAGGTTGTTTCTTTGTAATAACTCAGCACTTACATCTGCCATACCTTTCACAGCAAATTTAAAAACCGCCTGTCCTTCCTGGTAAGCATAATGTTCTCTTGCCATTACGGTTTCTATGCTGGCTGGTTTTTTAGAACCGCCAGCTTTCATGTGCAGGAATTGGCAACCGCTACCATCACTTTTTAAAATAGAATCCTGTATGCCATAGCCCTCTTCATTCGGTTCTAATAAAACCGCACCGGCCCCATCGCCAAAAATAATACAGGTGGCCCGGTCCTGATAATCCACGATCGAACTCATTTTATCAGCACCCACCACGACCACTTTTTTATACCGGCCACTTTCAATAAATGCAGCACCGGTGGTAACGCCGTATAAAAAACCAGAACAAGCGGCCTGCAGGTCAAACCCAAAAGCATTCTTCGCACCTATTTTATCACCAATGATATTCGCAGTAGCAGGGAAAACCATATCAGGGGTAACCGTGCAGCAAATAATGCAATCAATTTCCAACGGATCTATGCCTCTTTTTTTGCACAACTCCAATACAGCCGATGCTCCCATGTCAGAAGTAGCTTTACCCTCGCCTTTTAAAATCCTCCGTTCTGTTATCCCGGTACGACTCCGAATCCATTCATCATTTGTATCCACCATTTTTTCCAGGTCGAAATTGGTCAATTTGTCTTCGGGAACATAGCCTCCAATGGCAGTAATGGCGGCAGTTATCTTTTTGTTACTCATTCGATATAGCTTTTAAAATAAAAGTGGTTAAAGGTAAGGAAAGTCGTAAGTCAGTAGTCATAAGTCGGGAGCCGGTTTCCTAAACTTTTATAACTATCGCTAATGACTCCCGACTCCTATCTCTTGACTCTTCACTTTTCCCTATTTTCGCAGCTTATGATAGCTTACCTGAAAGGCGATTTTGTGTACAAGAGCCCCGCGATGGTGCAAGTAGAGGTAAACGGCGTAGGATACGAGGTCCATATCAGCCTGAATACCTTCTCAAAAATCCAGCAATTAGACAAAGGCATCCTTCTTACCAGCCTATTGATCCGGGAGGATGCTCATATTTTGTACGGATTTTTTGACCTGGCAGAAAAAGAGATGTTTCAGCATTTATTTAGTGTTTCGGGTATCGGAGCAACAACCGCCCGGGTTATGTTGTCGTATATGAAACCTGAAGAACTGGCAAGGGCTATTATCCAGGGTGATACACGCACATTAGAAGGGATAAAAGGTATCGGCAAAAAGACCGCTGAAAGGATGGTGTTGGAGTTGAGAGATAAGCTCGCTAAAAACCCGTTGGAATCAAATATTTCTCCTATGATAAACAATACTTTGCAACAGGATGCGTTAAATGCTCTAACTGCTCTGGGTATCAACCGTGTGGCTGCTGGACAGGCACTTGAAAAGACCCTCGCAGCCAATCCAAACTTACCTGTCGAGGAACTGATTAAAAAAGCACTTCGTACTCTCTAATTCCACTATTTTCAGGAAACTAATTGATGGAGAAAAAACTGTGAACCTTAAGACTGCTAATATGTTCCGTACACTGGTAGTTTTTGCCATTGTGCTTGCCCCTTTTACGCTGGCAAAAGCTGGCTACTATGATAATATCCCACCTGATAGCCTTACTGCTATACGGGGTTTCTATTCCGATACGACCCGTTATCCACTTATCGACCGCTACGGTGACCCTTATTCCAACCCCAACCGCAATAGTTTTGATCTCCGCGACACCGGCTTTATCAAGCGAACGATTGAATATGATCCCAAAACAAAGCAGTATTACATTGTCGAAAAAATAGGCAACAAATATTATCGTACTCCCAGTTCGTTTTCAATGGAGGAGTTTGTACGCTTACAGGGCCGCAAAGACGAGGAGGATTATTTCAAAAAAAGAGCTGCCCTTCTTTCGAATATGAACAGGCGGATATATAAACCCAAGTTCAGGATCAACGAAGGATTGTTTAACCGGATCATGGGGGTAGGGCCGGATGGAAAAGTGAAGGTTGATATTCGCCCTTCAGGTTATGTTGATTTTTTAGCTGGCTACCAGGGGCAGAATATTAAAAACCCTACGCTGCCGGAAAGAGCCCGGAGAAACGGGGGCTTTGATTTCAATATGAATTCCCAGTTGCAGGTGGATGCCAATATCGGGGATAAACTGAAGTTGCCTATTAATTACAACACCTTAGCCAACTTTAATTTTGAGAACCAGCTGAAATTAGATTACCAGGGTAAGGATGATGAGATCATCAAATTATTCCAGGCCGGTAATACCAATTTTGCGTCCAAAGGAACTTTGATACCCGGGGCCCAATCCTTATTCGGGTTAAAGACACAATTCCAGTTTGGTAAACTGTTTATTACGACTGTGCTGGCTAACCAGCAATCGCAACGCCAGACATTAGGTTTGGCAGGTGGTTCTGCTTCACAAAATTTCACTCTCCGGGCGGACGAGTATGACGAGAACCGTCACTTTCTGATGTCGCAATATTTCCGTAACAACTTTAATAAGGCGATGAAACAATTGCCGGTGGTGAACTCCCCTGTGCAGATTTTACGGGTGGAAGTTTGGGTGACCAACCGGAATGGTACAACGACTGATACAAGAGATATTGTTGGCTTTATGGACCTGGGAGAAAATACCCCCTTCAGTCCAACACTAACGGGAACGGCTGGTGCTTTTCCACGGAATGATGCCAATAATCTTTATTCAAAATTATTACAGAATCCCAATGCCCGGAATTCTTCCCTGGTACAAAGCACAATGACTGCTGCGCCTTTTAATCTCTTGCCGGTGCAGGATTTTGAAAAAACATTTGCCCGCAAATTACTACCAACTGATTATTCCTTCAACCAGCAGATCGGTTTCCTGTCCCTCAACCAACCCCTCCAACCGGATGAAGTATTGGGAATCGCTTTCCAATATACTTACAATGGCAAAGTTTACCAGGTGGGTGAATTTTCCACTGACGTACCGCCCGATACCTCCGGGGCTTCTCAAAGGGTATTATTCTTAAAATTATTAAAAGCCACTTCACAGCGAACCAATCTTCCGATCTGGGACCTGATGATGAAGAATGTATATTCTGTTGGCTATGGCCAGTTGGAAAGACAGGATTTTAAACTGGACCTTGTATACGAAGAACCGAGTTTAGGTGAAAAAAGATATTTACCAGCAGACAGTGTCATCGCAACCTATAAAGGTCAGCCATTAATCTCATTGGTTAACCTGGACCGGTTGAATAACCAGAATGATCCGCAACCGGATGGAGTTTTTGACTTCCTCGAAGGTTATACGGTTATTTCTCCGCAGAGCCGCGTCATTTTTCCGGTACTGGAACCATTTGGCCATGACCTGGACTATGTTTTCTCCAACCAGAACAGAAGGAACCGATACCTCTATTATCCACTGTATGACACGATCAAAGCTATTGCACAGACATATGCCAACCTGAACCGTTTTAAACTGGTGGGTAAATCCAAATCATCCGGCTCAGCTGGTAATGCAGGGGCCGGAGGAATAGGGGCCGGTGGAACAGGGGCAGGTACAAATACCAGCAGCGATTACCAGTTGGGTTATAATATTCCGCGTGGTTCGGTATCAGTTACAGCTGGCGGGCAAACCCTGCAGGAAAATGTAGATTATGAGATCAATTATGACCTCGGAACTTTAAGGGTTACCAACCAGGCCATCATTAATTCCGGTGTGCCGGTCAACATCCAGTTTGAAAACAACCAGGCTTTTGGTCTGCAGCAAAAAAGTTTCCTCGGAGTTCGTCTCGATTATATCGCCAATAGAAAACTAACACTGGGTGCCACAATGGTTAGGCTCAACGAACGTCCTTTCTTTGTCAAACAATCCTATGGTGATGACCCGATCAGGAATGCTATGTATGGTTTTGATGTGGACTATCGCAGCGACCTGCCACGGCTTACCAAATGGTTGGATAAACTACCTTTTTATTCTACCAAGGCCATGTCTTCCATTACAGCCTATGCAGAAGCAGCCATATTGGATCCCGGTCACCCTAAACAAATTAATGGTTCCGATAAAACAGGTCAGATCTATATTGACGACTTTGAAGGAACAAGAGCCGGTATTGATCTTCGGTTCCCGCTTATCAGCTGGACCATGGCTTCTATCCCGCAGGGAAATAATGGACCTGGTGGCGTTGCACCTTTGTTCCCCGAATCAAAGTATAATGACAGCTTGTTAAGCGGGTACAACCGGGCTAAGATCGCCTGGTATAACATTGAATCGGTTCTGCAGGAAAAAAGCAATTCCAATAATCCGCTAAAGGGAAATGTTGCAGAATTATCTAAGCCGGAAACCAGGCAGGTGTTACGTAAGGAAATATTCCCATTGGTCACCACACAATTTGGCGAAGGATTACTGACCACATTTGACCTGGCTTTTTATCCGAAGCAAAGAGGGCCGTACAACTTTGAATACCGGAATGGCCGGGTGAATGCAAGCGGAAGATTACTGAACCCCAAACAAGCCTGGGGAGGACTGATGCGGAATATTGACCAGACTGATTTTGAGACCGGCAATATTGAATACATAGAATTCTGGATGCAGGATCCTTTTATCTCTCCCCGTTTCAATCCCGCCGGCGGCGAGTTGTATTTTAATCTTGGCAATATTTCAGAAGATATATTACGGGATGGCCAGCGGCAATACGAGAACGGGTTAAGAACCCCTACCAATAATGCAACACTGGACTCAAGTACCAAATGGGGACAAACACCTTCCAATCCATTGCAGGTGACCAACGCATTCAGTAACGAACCAAGCGACCGTATTTTCCAGGACGTGGGTTATGATGGTTTGCAGGATGATGATGAGCGAAGGAGATTTAGGTCGAACTACCTGGATCAGCTGGCAGCTTTGTATGGTAGCGGTTCACCAATCTATCAAAGCGCTTTAGCAGATCCATCCGCAGATAATTTTATTCCTTACCGGGATCCTTCTTTTGATCAAACACCTGTTACCGGCATTTTGCAACGGTATAAGAATATCAACAATCCGCATGGTAATTCACCGATCAATGAAAATAACTCGCAGTTCGTCAATGCTTTTACACAGTATCCTGATGCAGAAGAGTTGAACAGGGATAATACCATGAATGAGGTGGAAGAATATTTTCAGTATAAAGTAGACATTAAACCTAACATGCTGTCAGGTACTAACTTTATTACCGATGTAAGAACACCAACCATTAATTTAGCCGATGGAACTACCCGGGTAGAAAAGTGGTACCTCTTCCGTATTCCCATTGCCCAGTATAATTTAAAAGTGGGTAATATTCCTGATTTCAAATCCATTCGCTTTATCCGGATGTTCGCTACCGGCTTTGAGGATTCAGTGGTCATGCGTTTTGGTAAACTGGAATTGGTCCGGAACCAGTGGAGAAAATTCCGTAATGAGATCGACTCTACCGGTTTGTATACGAACTTACCTGTTCCCGATTTTACTTCTGTAAATGTGCTGGCTGTGAACATTGAAGAAAACGATCAACGTCAGCCTATCCCTTACCGTATCCCACCTGGCATTGAAAGACAACAGCAACTGAGCAATAACAACGTGGCCCTTTTCCTGAATGAACAGGCCATCAGTATACAGGTATGCGGACTTCCGCAAAACGAGGCCCGGGGTGTATTCAAAACCTTCAATATGGATATGCGCCAGTTTGGAAAACTGAGTATGTTCATCCATGCGGAATCAGTTCCGGGTTCACAGGTATTGCAAGACGGTGACCTCAGTGGGGTTGTCAGGATCGGGAATGATTTTTCCGGTAACTATTATGAAATAAAAATTCCACTCAAGATTACTCCGCCCGGTACTACCGATTCATTAAGAATATGGCCGGAGCAAAATAATCTCGACTTTGACCTGAATGAATTGACCGATCTCAAGTTCCGGAGAAACCGATCAGGCGGACAGCCATCTGTATATTATAAAGAAACAAAACCCGACGGACGTAGCTATGCCATCATTGGTAACCCCAACCTGGGCGAAGTAAGAGGTATGTTATTGGGTGTAGAAAATGTAAAACAGGAAAGTATCTGTACCGAAGTATGGTTCAATGAACTTCGTTTCTCAAAGTTGGATGAAGAAGGGGGTTGGGCAGCATTGGCCAGGGTAGATGCCCGGCTGGCCGATCTGGGTACTCTTTCAGTTAGTGCTACAGCAAGGAGCCATGGCTTTGGTCCGCTTGAAGGACGTTTAGCAGACAGGCTACGGGAAGATATTTATACGTTTGATATATCTGCCAGTATTGAAGCAGGGAAATTACTGCCTAAAAAATTAGGGTTGCAAATACCCGTGTATGCCGGTATCAGCCAGATACACAAAACACCGGAATACGATCCCTATGCACTGGATCTGAAACTGAAGGACGTGTTGAAAGAAGCTCCTGGCAAACCAACAAAAGATTCTATCCGATACGATGCAAAAGATATTACTTCGATCAAAACCATTAACCTGACCAATGTAAAAAAATTGAAAACAGATGGTAAACGGCCCAAGATATGGAGTGTTACCAATTTTGATTTCAATTATTCTTATATCCAGACGCTGAGCCACAATCCCCTGATCGAGAGAGATGAGCTGCGGCGTACCAGGGGAGCATTAGGTTATACCTATGCACCACAGACCAAACCATTTGAACCGTTTAAAAAACTGATCAAATCTAAATCGAAATGGCTGGCCCTGATCAAGGAGATGAATTTTAATTATGCTCCCTCTCAAATATCTTTCAAAGCCGATGTGTTCCGCCAGTTTGGTGCTACGAGGGTGAGAAATGTAGGAGGGGGTCCTTATAAAATACCGGAGACCTTTAATAAGTACTTCACGTTCGACAGGTATTATATCCTGCAATGGCCATTGACACGATCTATCTCGATTGATTTTATGGCTACCAATAATGCCCGGATCGATGAACCATTTGGCCGTATTGACAATCAAGCCAAAAAAGATTCAGTAAAGAAAAATCTCTTTAAAGGGGGAAGAAATACAAATTACTTCCAGGAGGCTACTATCACTTACAATGTACCGACCAATAAAATCCCTTTGCTTAGCTGGACCACCCTGCGGGCCAGTTATAACACTAAGTACAACTGGCTGGCTGGATCGCTCCTGGCCAGAACACCGGAAATCGACCTCGGTAATACATTAGCGAATACACAGACAAAAACCCTGAACGGGGAATTCAAATTTGAAGAACTGTATAACAAATGGCGCTTCCTCCGGGCTGTTAATATGAATACACCCAAGCCACCTGCCGGCAGTGGAAGCAAAGACGGCCGTGATGGTGGCAAGAAAGGCGATGATAAAGACGGTGGAAAAAAAGATGCAAAAGGTGGGAAAACGGATAAAGGGGATAGCAAGGAAGATGTAGCAAAAACCGATCAGCCAAAGCAGCAGGTGCGGGATGGCAGTAACATTGTCAGAATGGATACGATCAGGAATAAAAAAGGAAAGATCATTCGGATAAAAAAAATAAAAGACAAGAAAGTAAAAACTAAGAAAGATTCCAATGACTTACCCGAAATTAGTAATGTGCCTAAATTCTTCCTTCGCCTGCTCACTTCGTTGAA
Organism: Bacteroidota bacterium; assembly: GCA_034408705.1. Classification (GTDB taxonomy): domain Bacteria; phylum Bacteroidota; class Bacteroidia; order Chitinophagales; family Chitinophagaceae; genus JJ008. The sequence continues at coordinate 1,459 of JAWXCO010000184.1, read as the reverse complement.
GAGAGTAGGGGTTCAATACACGGAAGATTTTGGTACCACCTTGCCCGGTTATATGGACAGTACCCGGTTACTGGGACAGAATTTCAAAAGCAGGGAACCAGGTTTTGGTTATATATTCGGATACCAGCCCGATACGAACTGGATCAATAATTTTGGTGCTAAAGGTTTATTGTCACGCGACTCCCTTGTATCGGCCATGATACAGCAACGTTATAACCAGCGGCTGAATATCACGGCGCAGGTAAGCCCTTTCCGTGATTTTAATATTGATATCAACCTGGATAAAACATTTGATAAACAGTATTCCGAATTATACAAGGATATTGATGGTATTCCTGGTCCTGCAGAACTGGCCCGTCTGAACCCGTATGCGCTGGGAAGTTTCTCGGTCAGTTATATTTCTTATCAAACCCTTTTTACCAAGTTTAATCCCAACGTTATTTCAGAGACCTTCAAAGCCTTCCAGGACAATCGGGAGATTCTGTCGAAAAGACTTGCTGACCTGAATAATTACCAGGGTGGTGTGGTGGATCCTACCGATCCGAAGTATTTCAGGGGCTATGGGCGCTACTCACAGGATGTGGTAATACCGGCTTTCCTCGCAGCGTATACCAAAAAGGACCCGGGTAGTGTGAGCCTGATTAAGAACAGCAATCCGAATATCAGGTCCAATCCGTTCTCCGGAATTATTCCAAAGCCTAACTGGACGGTTACCTACAATGGTCTTTCAAGACTGCCAGGTCTGGATAAAATATTTACCAATTTCAGCATCCGGCACGGCTATCACAGTACGTTCAGCATGAACAGTTTTAATACAGCCTTATTATTTACGGATCCATTCCGAATTGGTTATCCATCCTTCCGCGATACATTGACCGGGAACTTCATTCCTTATTTCCTGGTTCCTAATATCACCATCCAGGAAGCTTTTGATCCACTGATCGAATTGGATATGACCTTTACCAACCAGCTGACACTGCGGTTTGAATATAGGAAGAGCCGCCAGCTCAGCCTGAGCCTTATCGACTACCAGCTGGCAGAGAATCGTTCTACAGAAGTAACCTTTGGGTTTAACTGGAGACAAAAAGGTGTACCGCTGATCAAGAAATTGCCGTTCATGAAAGGCAAACTCGATAACGATGTAACTTTCAAATTTGATTTCAGCCTGCGGGATGATGCTACCTCCAATAGTAAGCTGGATCAGAATCAGTCCTTTGGTACTGCTGGTCAAAAAGTGATCCGTATTGCACCGTCTATAGATTATATTGTCAACAACCGGGTCAGCATAAAATTGTATTTTGAACAAAACCGCAACATTCCAAAGATCAGTAACTCGTTCCCCATCACTAATACCAGGGGTGGCGTGCAGGTAAGGATATCATTGACACAATAGCAGTATTAAACAAAAGCACAGGGCTTATATGACAAAGCAGTAGGAATATCCCTACTGCTTTGTTTT
>JAWXCO010000183.1:0-5063 GCA_034408705.1 Bacteroidota bacterium | reverse complement strand
GTTGTAATCAAACTGCTTAACTTCTGTTGGAAGCTCCAGTCTCCAACTGCTTACCGCACCAGTATTTTCAAATGGCAAATAACGTTCGTCCCTGAAGTTCAATTCATATTCATATTGTCTTTTTGATTGCTCCAGCATTGACAACGACAATTATTATTACTCAACTTTCATCTGTTCATAAATTATTTTCCCTGTTTTTAAAACCGAATGAACAAACGAATATTCTTCCGACCCATATTCTTCCACTTCTTCAGGAGTATAAACATGAACATCAACGCCTGTAATGAGATTGGACAAAAAAGGCCTGATCTCCTCATCACGATGTGACATAGGTAAATGGGTGTCCTTAATAATGAAAAGATCTAGGTCACTTTTGTATGTGGCTAAGCCTTTTGCGTAAGAACCAAATACGATTACTTTATCAGGTCGTATTCGACTTACTATCTTTTCAACCAGTTTATTAATCTCCTCTTTTGTCAGCATATCATGTTATTGCGTAATTGATGATAAGGAATAATTCCCCAATTGCATCGGGAGCAAGTGATTTAAAATCACCAACACCGTTTTCCTTTACTTTAATCGTCCAGGTATTCAGAATGACTTCACTCCCTGTGAGGTCCTTGGAATTATTATGCAAGCCGTGATATTCAGCTCCAATGGCAAGTGTCAACATATCCGCATCGGCTATACCCAATGGTGAAACCATGACTTTATAAATTTTGCTGCTGTCTTTTGCTAATGCAACCACTTCAATTTTGGATACTTTTTTAAATTTAAAATTTCGGGTGAAATAAGGCAGCCGTTCCGGTAGGTTTTCTAATACTAATTGCTGCTCAGCTGCCCCAGCAACTGGTTGCAAAAATTTATGCCATTCAGTTGAAAATTCTCTTTTAATATCATACACACGGAACAAGCCCTTATTATTCTCAGCCAATGCGATGCTGTTCATCTTTTTATTGAATTCAAACACTGCAGAATTTTTTAATGCTTCTCCCCCTTCCCGTGCTGTATACTTTAAATGAATAATTATATCGGAAATAGTGCTAAGATCAAACTGAGGAAAATTACTATTTAATTTAATTTGCCAAGTGCTAATGGCTCCGGCACCTTCAAAAGGCAAATATCTTTCGTCCCTGAAGTTTAACTCAAACATACCGCTGTCATTTTGTGCACTGCTTGTAGCAATGGATTGTATAGTTGAAGCTTCATCACGAAATCTTAAATCTTCTATTGTAAAATCCCGTTCATATTTACCGCCGAGTAAGATGCTGTCTTTTCTTACACTATTTCTGCTTAATGTAAGCGTGCAAGCAATAGTTGAATATGGCCCTGCAATACAAGGTAGAGATAAACTTACTGATTTTATTCTACGGAAATAATGCCCCGGGTAATCCATATCAAATACTGTTTCAGGTATATCTATTATACACTCTCCATTTTGTCGCAGTTTCAGCAAGGCAATTGGGTCTATTTGAGAAAGCGAAACATGTTTGGTCAATTCATACTCACGGCGGTTTTGTTCAAAGTATGCGGTTTCCAAACGTTTTAGGTCATAAAAGAGTTTTTCGCCTGAAAGAAGACCTTTTTTCAAACTGTCCCAATAACCAAACTGGATATAATTCGAATCACTCAACCCCAGTTCATACCTGAAGCAACGCTCTGCACGCTTTGCTATATCGAAAGCCAATTGATAACTCTGAAAATAAACAGTTGATATCTGGTTTATCATCCAGTCATACAATTCCTGATTGGTAAATTTACTCCGCATATACTCCTGCTCTTTCTCTATATTTTCTTTCTGGCGATCGTGATTGCGAAGTTCTATACCCGCCATTTGCTTACGAATATCTGCCGCAGCTATTTGTTTATCTATCTGGGGCAATTCTTTTTCTGCAAGACGTTTTTGGAAATCCCATTCTTCTGAACGCCTGGAATAACTTGCAACAGTTGATGACATTGAAGCACCTATTTGTAAAATGCTAGCCACACCTTTAGCTACATCAGCAGCACCCGATAAACTCAAGAAAAATTTCGTTCCCCCAATTGTGAAAGAAACAACAGGAGATCCGCCAAATCCACTTGCTCCACCATTAAAATCAGGTATAATACTCATTCCAGAGGAAATAGCATTTAAAACTGTTGCGGCAGTTTCTGCAACTATTGCCCCCGTTGTTAATGAAAAGCTTAAAATCTCACCCGTATTCCATCCATCATTAACCAACTTTTCGTAATAATCTTTTCGTTCCTGGGTTACCTTTTTTCCCTCGATTATACTTTCCCAGTTTCTTAAGGATTCTTCAATTTGCTTATTTTTTAAATCTCTCACTGCATCCATCATAGTTAGTTCATGGCTTGTACGCAATAGGGCAAAAGATTCTGCATCTTTTTTCTCCAGGGCCGATAGCATGGCCGCACCTAAGGATTTTACTTCGTTGCATAATTCCAAAGCTTTTTGGATCATAAAATTAAAACGGTACAAGGGCATTGGAGCATTCAATTCGGCAAGAACAGAACTCAAATCAAGGCCTCCTGCAGCGGCACGAACTAATGCGCCCGGATCAATGGGTGGGTCAAACAATGGCAATTGCTGAACCATGCCTTCAATGTTCATACAATGGCGGATTTTGAATAAACGATCCGCTACGAGATCCCACATCGAAAGTAGTTTTTCATTATTGGGAATACAAAAATACATCACATCTAACCTGGGGAGTTCAGGGCTTTCTTCGCCCATGGTACCAGATGAGGATACAGATGGCAAGAGGTTCTCTACCTCCATCAGTGCGTTGCCAAAAACATCTATCCCTTCCTGTTCCAATTGATAGAAGGTTTTGATGGGATTGGTTATTTTCTTAGGAATGCTTTTAGGACGTGGTCCCAGCACAGAATCTGCCAGAATGTATAGCTGGGTAGCTTCGTTGATTGTTTCAATGGTGTTCCGCCTAAACAACTGATCGCCCCAGGCAATAATAGTTTGTATGTATTTGATCAATACACTCTTCTGGTATGCTACAGTACGCATCCTGGCAATAAGGTGCGGATTAAAAGGATTGTCACGCCATTCGTTAACTTGGGCAGTGGCTTCTGCATCCCCCTTAGCAATGGCCAGCAAAAGATTTTCTATTTTTTGCTTGTAGTAATCTGCTTTGGTTGTTTCGTAAAATGGTTTAGTGATCCAATATTTTTGTTGTGGTGTATTGGGGTCAATAACCGCATTTTCTGTACTGGTAGGATTAAAAATATAATGAAACCATTCCAATGCTTCTTCAAACCGCTGGTTACTGGCCAGTTTATTAGCAATGTGAAAAGGTACATGAAAAAATAATTCCCAATTATACAGCGAATAAGCTCCCTTGTAAGAAAAATCAACATCTTCTATCGGGTATGATTTGCTTTTGTCGGAGAGTTCATAATTTTTAACTACAATGGATGAGGGCTGGTAATTTATAAAGTTAAACAGAGGCGGAGCACCCGGGATGGTTTCTGGGTTTATCTGAATATGACGGTTCAACAATCCTTTAATACCCCAGATATTGAGCTCTTTGATGAATAATTCTACAAATGGATGATAATGCGTAAAAAAGGAGAATGATTTTGAATCTCGGGTACGCAATTGTCTCGATATATACTCCTGAGTCCTATTTATACTATAATCTACGAAGTAAGTTCTGGAGTAATCCCAAAAGAAAAATGATCCCTGCATTTCAAAAGATAATGCCTTTGCATCAATAACTGTATTACTGCCATTTGGGGCTATAGCATTAAATAATAATATGGACTCAGCATTATGAGATGTTTGAAAACTATGAGGTTTACCTGATTCTTCAACAATGCTATAATAAAAATAGTATGATGATGTGTTATGGAAGTGCAGGCCATTCTTAAAATAGCTGTTTGGTGCTGAAATCAGGTGCTCAGTATTTACTTCATTTTCATTGGCAATTAGCTGTTTGCCATACTTTTTAAAAACATTATTTTTTTCACCGACAGGTGCTTTATCCAAAGAATACCGATTGTACAACCTTACTTCAATAAATGGCTTTAACCTTACTTTTAAAGAAATATTTTCGGGGTTTTTTTCTGCTGTTAAAGATTGATATACCAATTCAAATGAGTCCGACAGTAACTTTGGTGTCCATTTCCCCTTTTTCAACTCACTCCAAAACAATCTTATCTCCCAATATCGATTTGGAGAACTGGTGGTTCCTCCGGAAGTGGCTGTTGGAATAGGAATATTGGTTGGTTCAATTGCCTTTTCCAAGAACTGAGGCCACAATAAATGCAATCTCCGGTTATGAATTCCGGCTACCAGGTGATTTCCTGCAATTTCCAATTCTACTTTTTCCCATGCCGTCCAACGACCCCTATTTATGCGTTTACGGTAAAAATAATCCGGTGCCAGGCTGCTACGGGTTCGGCCAAAAACATGGAGTGTTTCTTCACTGCTGCTTATTATCTCATTATAAATTGTCCTGATTTCGAGGTTGGCAACCTGATCCAATTTTTCCAAATAGTTCAGGTATGCTTGTTCAGCAGTTTCCCGGTTAATGTCGTTTTGCATCAACTCGTTTTCTAGATCCTTGAAAAAAGGCGATTTTTCATCCCTAAGTTCCGGCTCTATCCAGTTTTCCGGGTAAAGAAATACTTTTCGGTTGGCTTCCCAAACCCGGTAATATTTCATCCATTTCCACTGCTTCCATTTGGAATCTGCAAGGGTATCAGAAGGGTCAGTTTTTTCTGACCTGACTGAAATGTCCAATTCCAGGTTCATCAAACAACGTTGCACAAATAACTGAGCCGAAGCTGCAGCCTGTTTAAGCCTGGAAGTCAGCATACAGGCACTCATTTCTACGTCAATCAAAAAATAACTATACAGCGCATTTGTATCCATCCAGTTTGGATTAGATTGAGCAGTTAGCCAGCTTACTAAAGCAGTACGTTTTTGTTCCTTGAAAACATCTTGCAGAGGTTGTATCACTTTTTGCCATTGCGTTAAATCGTATTTTGCTTTTACTGTTTGTTTCATACTTTCTGCATCTTCAAACGAAGGCTCTGCTTTTGCC
>JAWXCO010000182.1:0-55497 GCA_034408705.1 Bacteroidota bacterium | reverse complement strand
TTTCTATCAAGTGAGTATCAATAAAATTGTACTTAGCGAACTTAAGGAAGTGTCCGATAGTTTAATTGCTTTTGGTGAAATACAAAGGTATGAGCGAACCACAGCCGAAGATAACAACGTCCAGCCCTGCCAGCAATACTTTTGTTGCCTGCAGTTTTATTCTTTAATCGTAAATCTAGAACCTAATATTTCTTCAAGTTTTTTTCTTTTTTCAGAAGATAAAATTCTAATCATGTCAAACCTACTGCGGTCAAATGTTGGTGTTGACATATCAGTACCAGCATCGAATACAACTAGATAAACTTCTTTAATGAGGTCTTCAACAATTTTAATAAGCACTTCTACGTCTTGAAATGAAAGGTCGATGGCTTTGTAATCATCTTTATTTGGGTCTGTGTGAGCATATATTTTATCACGCAACGTAAGAATATTGTCAATATGATTTTTGTTGTCACGCAAGGCTAATTCCCATTTGTCTATTGATGATAGAGAAATACCCATATCGCCAAAGTGTCCGTCCTTCTTCAGCTTACTAATAAAATGATTTAAATTGTATCTGTCTCGTTTTGATGAACTACTAAATAGTTTTGATAGTTCAATTACAGTCATTCTCCATAGGATGTGTCGAATGGAACCGAATTCATGATGATTATGTAAATACTTCGCTTCTTCCTCTGTGTCTGGTTTATGGAAGTAAAAAGAAAATTGAAAACATTCTTTAGTAACGATTTCGATTTCCCAAATTCGCCAAATTTCTTTTTTAAGTTCTTGCTGTTTGACTGTCAAAGAAAAATTGCTGGTAACGTATGTATTTAAGCTAAAGTACGCTACTTTTTTACTCGGACATTTTTTTTAATCCACTTGTTTTTAGCTTTTTATATTAAAATACGCTACTCTCACAGAGTAGCGCAAATACAATTTACAATAATGCCAAATCAGCTAACGGGCTTATTATTTTAAGCAAATCCTTGTTGCTCCTATGTAAATAGCGCAGGGTTGTTTTTAAGTCGTTGTGGCCCAGCAATTTTTGTATCATGGTAACGAACAGGGCTTTTACTACTCTCTTATTAAAACTCTTTTTCCAACTTTAAAAGTTGGGTCACCAATTAGCAAAGTGTCCCCCTTAAGGATGAATTGGCGATGTTGGTCAGTACCAATATAGCTTATTACGGAACCACCTTTTACATGATGTGTTAAAACTAAATTTAAACTGTCAATTGAATATGTTCCGAAGTAACCCCATGCATTATCTAAAACTGCTCCTAATGTTATCGGTTTAATATATTGAGAATCAGCAGAAATTACAAGAGGCTTTTCTGCCGAACCATTTAAGTTAACTATTCCGCTATTTGTAAAAGTAAAATAACCTTTTGGATGGTCATAATTCACCAACGGCTTTTTCCTCTAAACCGGTTCCGCCAGCTCACCGATTTGATGCAAAACGATTGCATCACTGATACCAAAATACGCTTTTACCTTATCCAGCATCTCCTCTTTGTCCCGGACCACTAATAAAATGTTACGCTGTCTTTTCGCTAATACTTCTTTTAGCACTTCACTAAAACCTTCCCCGCTTAATTCCATCGGCCCAATCTCATCAATCACCATCCAGCCTTCTTTATGTATTGCATCCCGGATGATCTGAATGGCTTTATCAAAATTGTTTTTACTGAACACAAATCTTCCCACCTGCAGTGTTTCGGTTTCTCCTTCTTTGGCTTCCATCAGGAATAACTGGCGGCTCTGGGCATTCATAAATAGTCGCTTCCCATCCACCACCGGGGTAAGTATACCGTGTACATCATTTCTTCCTTCTGCCCATTGTAGCAGAGAAGTGGTTTTGCCTGACTGAATAGGAGCAGTAAGTATATAAACTGCTCCCTGATGTATAAGCGGGTTGGGGCGAAGACTGTTCACCAACACCATTTTACTCCAAACCCGGATCCGCTTCCAGCCTTTATTTCCGGCCGAACGTTTCCAGCTTTGAGCGATCAGTTGTTGCGCAGCGGGTAATATGCGCAACACTTCTTCTATCTCCTGCTGCGACTGACTCTGTTTTTTTTGCAACCACCGGTGCAACAGTTGTGTTAACAATGGCCCGACAATAAATATCCAGCTCAATACGATGATCAGGGAACGCAATAATATTTTTAAAGAGATATGGGAAGGCAATAAAGGCGTTCCGATTGTAAAATAAGATTGTACATATAAACCGATCAGCAGCAACCAGATAATAAACAAGCCCTTCTTCAACCGCTTTTTCTTTTTTGATCGTACAGGTAAGCCCGTGGCAGCTATATCACTCAGCACAATGCTGTACGCAGGATTGTCACTCCATTTCTCCACCCGCTTTGGCAGCAAAGATGCCCACCAGCCTACCAGCAGACCGGTAATAAAATGAAGGGCCACATAGGCGCCACCGATCCATAAACTATAATTCGTAACTGATTTTTGTTTGGTCAGTCCATTAATAAAATTATTGATGACCTTCCAGAGATCATTGCCATACACGATCGTGAGAAAGAGTATCCGTTGCAAGCCCGATTCAAGCAACCCGAGTACCGCTAATACTATACAGGAGAGTTTAAAAAACCGCCTGTTCCAGAATAACAATTCTCCCATCAGTCCCTGGAAGAAGACGGCAATATAAGCCGGGGGTGGCGCCTGCGGACTCAGCATCATTTTAAAGATGGCCACAATGATCGTTGCCCTGATGATCGATCCCTTGCCCGGCACATACCAGGCGATCAAACAAATACAGATTATTGCACTACTCCCTACTACCAATCCGGATACAGGAATATTAAACCCATGGATGATGCCACCGAGCATGGCTTCGCAGAGCACCCACAAGGCAATTAAGCGGTAATAAATGCCTTTAGTATAAATTGTATGTATAGGTTTAGCCACAGATTAACACAGATTAACACAGACCTGCCTGCCTGTCGGCAGTTTGAATTGCTGTGCAAATGAATACAGCTACGAAATAACACGAAAAGACAGGAATACGGGAAGATAATTTAGTTATTGAAGGTTGCGGGGTAAAACTATTTAACCGGCCTTCGATAGGAATACCCTTCTACATGAACGACAGTAGCAACAGCTGTTTCTTTACCCTGCTTTATTGCTTCGTCATACGCTTGTATGATATATCTGATCTCTTTCATTCAGAAAATTATATTCCGTATTGAAGTTACTTTAATTATTGCACGCAAGGGAAAATCCTGTCATCCGGTAATGGGTCAGTTTGAAAATTATTGGAAATTGTTGTTGCACGCAAAGGCATAAAGGGAAAAAATCCGCTAAGAATACAATCGTTGCGTCTTGGCAACTTAGCGACTTTGCGTGAAAGAATTCAACTTGACCCATTACTTGTTATCCTAAAACCAGCGGATAGCTATTCGATTGAGCCTTTTGTACTAACTTTAAAAGTCAATCAAGCCATAATTTGATACAGTTTATACTTAACGGGAAAACGATTGCTACCGACCTGCCACCCGGTATGGTCATACTTGACTTTATCCGTTACCAGCAGCACTTGATGGGCACCAAGATCGGTTGCCGCGAGGGAGATTGCGGGGCCTGTACCATTTTGGTTGGTGAGATCGTCAACAACGAATTGCGCTATGAATCCATGACGAGCTGCCTGATGCCGATCGGTAATGCCCATGGTAAACATATTGTAAGTATTGAGGGTATCAATTTCCCGGACACTTTAAATCCTGTTCAACAGGCCATGGCAGATTGCGGAGCTACCCAATGCGGATTTTGTACTCCGGGTTTTGTGGTCTCACTGGCCGGGTTTTGCCTGAGTGATGTTGCACCGACAAAAGAAAATGCTATTGCCGCCATTGATGGGAATATCTGCCGCTGCACTGGTTATAAATCCATTGAAAAAGCGGCAGCCCTTGTGGCTGAAAAATTACAGGGCCGTAAAAATGCAGTTGACTTTGCCACCGAACAAAAAATACTGCCGGCTTATTTTAGCGGTATTCAAAAAAGGCTGGAAGAAATAATCAGCACTGAAACAAAATCCTTGTTACCCGATCCCGCAGGAATGAAAGAACGACCGCATATAGTCGGGGGTGGCACGGACCTCTATGTACAGAAACATGAAGAGATGACCCATGCCCCGATCCGGTTTATTTTCGATCACCCTGAACTCAACGGTGTATATAAAGAAGGAAATAAATGTATCATCGGCCCTTCGGCTACCGTGAGTGACCTGAAACATGCTGACTTGTTCAATAAGCTGTTCCCCGAATTTCAACACTATGCGAAATTAATTTCCTCTACCCCAATCCGTAATATGGCTACCATTGCGGGAAATTTTATCAATGCATCACCGATCGGGGATTTTACTATTTTCTTTTTGGCGCTGGATGCACAGCTGATGCTAAGTGACGGAACAACAAAGCGGGAACTACCACTAAGAAAATTATATAAAGGCTACAAAACACTGGATAAAAAGCCGGGAGAGCATATTGAACAGATCTGGTTTGAAATACCGGCTGGAAATACCCATTTTCATTTTGAAAAAGTAAGTAAGCGAATGCACCTGGATATTGCCAGTGTGAATTCGGCGATCCAGCTAAAAATGAAGGGGGATATCATTGAACAGGCAGGTCTTTCTGCCGGTGGTGTGGGACCGGTGCCTTTGTATTTAGAAAAGACATCAGAATTTTTGAAGGGAAAAAAAATAACAGACTCCCTTGTACAAGAAGCCATTGAAAAAATGAAAACAGAAATATCGCCAATCAGCGATGCAAGAGGAACAAAAGAATACAAGTCCTTATTATTAGGGCAGCTGATAAAGGCTCATTTTATAGCCCTAACCCCTAAAGGGAAATTTTAAACTCCTATACTTTGAAGACTTCTTCTTTTATACAACAATTTTTATACTCCCCTTCAGGAGTTGGGGGTATGAAAAATATAGATTCATACACCCATGTCCGCGGCGAGTCGGTTTACCTGGATGATATTCCATTGGTAAATGGTACCCTCTATGCCTCTGTGTTTGATTCGCCGGTGGCACATGGAAAGATCGTATCATTGGATATATCCGTGGCCATGACTATGCCGGGTGTTGTCAGGATATTTACTGCAGCTGATATCCCCGGAGAAAATCAAATAGGTGGCATCATCCCGGATGAAGAATTACTCGCCAGTACCCATGTTCATTTTTGTGGTATGCCAGTTGCGTTAGTTGTTGCTTCATCCGAGGAAGCCGCAAAGGCAGCAGCAAAGAAGATAAAACTGGAAATAGAGCCTCTGCCCGTGATCACCGATCCGAGAGTAGCCAAAGAAAAAGGAGAACTGATCATTCCTCCCCGCACATTTAAGATAGGTGATACCGCAACTGTCTGGCATGAATGCGAATATATTATTGAAGGAAGCGCCGATACCAATGGGCAGGAACATTTATATATCGAAACACAGGGAGCTTATGCTGTGCCGCAGGAGAATAGTGCTTTGCGTATCTATTCATCTACACAGGGACCCACGGCTGTTCAAAGAACTGCCGCAAGAATATTGAAACTGCCAATGAACTTTATTGAAGTGGATACCACAAGACTGGGCGGTGGCTTTGGTGGCAAGGAAGACCAGGCTACCACGTGGGGAGTGCTCTGCGCCCTCGCAGCTTTTCACTTAAAGAAGCCGGTCAAGTATGCCCTGCACCGGATGGAAGATATGCGGATGACCGGTAAGCGACATCCTTATTCTTCCGATTTTAAAATTGGCTTGAACAAGCAATTAAAGATCGTTGCTTACGAAGTAACATTTTACCAGAATGCCGGGGCTGCAGCTGATCTGTCGCCTGCCGTAATGGAACGAACACTATTCCATTGTACCAATTCCTATTTTATCCCGCATGTAAAAGCAACGGCCTATAGTTGCCGCACCCACTTACCACCCAATACCGCTTTCAGGGGTTTTGGCGGCCCCCAGGGTATGTTCGTGATAGAAGCAGCTATTGCGAAAGCAGCAGCGCAATTAAATATCCCGGCTTCGGTAATTCAACAGAAGAACTTACTGCAAACCGGTGATGAATTTCCATACGGTCAAATAGCACAAAGTGAAGCGGATGCCTGCTGGGATAAAGCAGTTGAATTATATGAGCTGAAAAAAATTGAAAAGGAGATTGATGATTTTAATGCAGTGAATAAACTGCATAAAAAAGGAATGGCCCTGATGCCGATTTGTTTTGGTATCTCTTTTACCAAAACGCTGATGAACCAGGCCCGTGCTCTTGTACATGTTTATACAGACGGTAGTGTGGGCGTAAGTACAGCCGGTGTAGAAATGGGACAGGGACTAAACACAAAAATATTGCAGGTGGCCGCATCGATACTCTCGATTGATCCGGCAAGGATAAAAGTAAACACGACGAATACCTACCGGGTAGCCAATACATCACCCACAGCCGCCAGCGCTTCTTCCGATTTGAATGGAAAGGCCACCGAGATTGCCTGCCTCGCCATTTTACAACGACTGAAAGAAGTGGCGGCAGAAGAGCTAAAAGCAGATGTAGCTACAATTATTGTTAAGGATGATTGGGTTTTTATCAATGATAAAAAAACAGACTGGAACTGGAACAAACTGGTGATGGCTGCTTTTACCAAACGGGTCAGTTTATCCGAACATGCCCATTATGCGCCACCGGGTATTTATTTTGACGCCAGCAAAGAAAAGGGCCATCCATTTACTTATCATGTATATGGCACCGCTATTACAACTGTTACGGTGGATTGCCTGCGGGGTGTCTATGAAATTGATTCGGTAAAAATTGTTCATGATTTTGGTAAAAGCATGAATCCGATCATCGATATTGGCCAGGTGGAAGGTTCCCTGGTGCAGGGTATTGGGTGGATGACAATAGAAGAGTTGCTGTATGATAAAGAAGGGAAATTAAAATCGAATGCATTAAGTACTTACAAAGTGCCGGATATTTATTCTGTACCGAAAGAAATTGCAGTTCATTTTTTAGAAACAGAAAAAGACAACCTGGCAATCTTCCGGAGTAAAGCCGTGGGAGAACCTCCGTTAATGTATGGCATTGGTGCCTATTTTGCCTTACGCAAAGCAGTATTAGCCTTTAATCCTTTGGCCACTATTCCCTATGATGCACCAATGACACCGGAGAAAATGCTGATGAGTTTATATGCTCAACCTTCAGCAATATAAAAGATTTTTACGTTTATGCTTATCCCATTACTTTCAGCTTCGATACCATGATCGTAATACAAAAGCCCAGCAAAGCAATCACGGCAAAAGAATACCGAAGGCTCGTCAATTGAGCGATATAGCCAATGAGTGGAGGGCCCAATAAAAACCCGAGAAAGCTGACACTTGATACAGCAGCTATCGCCCTGCCCGGTGAAAGTTTGCTGGCACCAGCGGCAGTACTATATATCGTAGGCACTACAGAGGAAACACCAAAGCCAACAATTAAAAACCCAATAATAGCGGTAACCAGGTAAGGAAATAACACGGAGATCAGTAAACCGGTCGAGATCATTATACCGCTTGCCTGCAGCATTTTTTTTCTGCCGATCCGGCCAATGATCCTGTCAGCAGTAAATCTCCCGGTGGCCATCATGATCATAAAAGAAGCATAACCGGTGGTCACCAATGCCGCAGGTGCCTTCACTATTTCTTTAAAATAAACTCCGCTCCAGTCGAACATCGTACCTTCTGCTGCCATGCAACAGAAAGCGATCAATCCGAGTTGCAGTAATACACTGTCAGGTTTCGAAAAGAATTTTTTCTTTTCTGTTCCAATCGTTGTACCCGGAATAAGATAATCCCGTGCAATAAAAGCAATGAGCAAAACAAAACTGATCACAATAAAAAAGTGGGTGCGGGGCGGCAGTTGTATATTCATCATCAATAAACCGATCAGGGCACCGGTAAAACCAGCAATACTCCAGGCGCCATGAAAAGAGGCCATGATCGGTCGTTCATATATCTTTTCTGCCAGCACTCCCTGTGTATTAACAGCAATATTGCAGAGGTTGCCAAACACACCAAAAAAGAATAAGGCCAATGCCAGCTGCCAGGGTTGATTTGCCCATCCGATATTGGTTAACTCCAATGCATATAATAAAAAGGCAACAGATAAAACAGCACGGCTGCCGTATTTGGTCACGAGTCTTCCTGATACAGGCATCATCAGGAGTTGGCCAATGGGTAAAGCCAGTAATATACTGCCTAACGCTCCTTCACTTAATTGCAATTTTGTTTTGATGTCGGGTATCCGGCTTGCCCAGGAAGCAAAACATAAACCCTGGCAAAAATAAAAAGCTGAGACGGCCAATCGCATGGCAGATTTTTTTACATCGGTTTGCATGGAATCTGCCAAGAAAGTAGTTGTAATAAAGCGTTTGAAAAGTGATGGCCGGGGCACCGTAGTTTCATTTTTCAATCTATCACATGGGATGAGTTGAACAATAGCTACATACGGCCCGCAGAAAGCACAAAGATAATTCATCCGTTCCCGCCAATTTACCTGTTCGGCAAACAATTATTACCGGGTTGTTAAAGCGCATTTATCCTGGTTCAGATATATGAACGGTTTGTATACTCCATTGCATTGCATTACCTTAACCGTCTAAACTCCCTGTTATGATCGTCGTTTACATTTTCATCGGAATGATCGTTACGTTGCTGATCATCGCCGCCCTGATGCCCAAAATCTTTAATATTGAAAAAACGACTGTGATCTCGAAACCCGTGGGAGTAGTGATGGATAAAGTAGCCGACCTGAATTATTACAGCCAGTGGAATCCCTGGCAGCAAACAGATCCCACTACAAAAAGAGAAATTACCGGTACACCTAAAATGCCGGGTCACAAATATGCCTGGGAAGGAAAAAAAGTAGGCATAGGCAGCCTGACCCTTCTTTCAACGGATGATAAACATGTTCACTTTGACCTGGAGTTTTTAAAACCCTGGAAGAGCAAAGCCAAAGACAATTGGCTGTTGGAACAGTGGGGTAATGGTGAAACCAAAGTAACCTGGCAAAACAGCGGCGCCCTTCCCTGGCCAATTGCCCGCCTAATGGGACCTATGTTACAAAAAAGCCTGAGCAAACAATTTGAACAGGGCCTGGTGAATTTGAAGAAGATGTGTGAAGGATAGTTTTACAAATGCTTCAGCTCTCTTTTTGTCATTTCATTTTCAATATTACCGGTGTTTAAAGTCGTAGCCGGTTCAAACAGCAGGATCGCTACTTCTTCATTGGCTACCGGTTTATGCTCGACTCCCCGGGGCATGACGAGGAAATCCCCTTCATTTAGTGTAATGATCTTATCCCGAAGGTGCATATCAAAACTTCCTTTCAGGACATAAAATAATTCGTCTTCATTTTCATGGTGATGCCAGACAAATTCTCCTTTGAACTTTACCAGTTTTACCTGTTGCCCGTTTAATTCGCCTGCAATGCGGGGATTAAAATAATCGCTGAAACTGGCTAGTTTTTCGGTGATGTTGACTTTTTCCATGCTGGTACGTATTGCATTTATTCAATAGAAATATGATCGGCTGCTGTTTTTGCTTTCTTTCGTAAAAGGGTCATGTCTGCATTGGTCTTATCATAAACCAATGCTACCGCCATTCTCCGGTACGGCCGGATGCCGGGTTTACCAAAGACCCGTACATCCGTATTCGATTGTTCCAATGCTTTTTCTATTCCTATTATAGAAAACTGTTCCGCTGTTTTATTCGCTAATACAACGGCACTGGCTCCTGCTCTTTCCAATTTAATTTCCGGTATTGGTAATCCCAATATGGCCCTGGCATGTAATTCAAACTCCGAAAGATTTTGTGTGCCCGCTAATGTTACCATGCCGGTATCATGCGGCCGGGGACTTAGTTCAGAAAAATATACGTCTTTATCCGTGAGGAAAAACTCAACGCCCCATAAACCGGCACCGGTTAGGGCAGTGGTGACTTTCTCCGCCATTTCGCAGGCATCGGTATAATCGTTTTCGCTGATAGCTACTGGTTGCCAGCTCTCCTGGTAATCACCTCTTTCCTGCCGGTGACCGATAGGCGGGCAAAATAAAGTGATCCCGTTCTTTTGTGTAACGGTTAGTAAAGTAATTTCTGTATGAAAGGAAATGAATTCTTCAATGATGACCTCTTTGATATCTCCTCTTGAATTATTGATCGCATATTCCCACACAGTTTGCTGATCGCTTTCCTTTTTTAGTACACTTTGTCCCTTCCCGGATGAAGACATTAACGGCTTGACCACACAAGGCATTCCTATTTCATTCACAGCAGTAGTAAACTCTTCAAAGGTTGTTGCATAAAAATAATTGGCCGTACGCAAACCAAGTTCTTTGCTGGCCAGGTCCCGGATGAGTTTACGGTTCATCGTAAAGTTGGCTGCTTTCGCACTGGGCACTACCTGTATGCCATGCTTTTCATAATCATAAAATCGTTCGGTCCTGATAGCTTCTATTTCGGGTACGATCAGGTCGGGTTGCTGTTGGGCAACAACTGCATCTAACTCTACCCCGTTGAGCATATCAAGTATTGCGAAACTATCTGCAACCTGCATGGCTGGTGCGCCGGAATAGCTGTCGGCTGCTATTACGGTTTGTCCCAGTCGCTTTAATGAAATCACCAGTTCCTTACCTAATTCACCACTGCCTAAGAGAAGAATTTTTTTATGCATGCATTATAGTATGAATTGCTAAAATAATAAAGTCCTGTCTTCCCCGGTGCTTTGTTAAAACAAAAGCTCAGAAAGACAGGACTTACTAACCCGTTGGAATCATTTAATAGAAGAACTGTTCTTTGACGATCTTACCATCTTTTACTTCATAGACGGCGATCTCATCCATTTTCATCCTGCCTGCTCCTTTCATGGTCACATCCATGCCCATGGAAACGGAGAAATGTGTACCCGCCACAACGGGTTCAGTAGAATAGCCGCCGTGCATTTCTTCTACCATCTCATTGAATTGACGGCCCTTTGCCTTGATAGCTTCTAATCCTTCTACGGATTGCATGCCCGGTGAATGGGCCGGTTCAATACTCACTGCATTCTCCGCATAGAGTTCTTCCTGAATTTTGTCATACTGGCCTGTTTGACCCAGTTCATTAAACCGGTTGGCAACATCCTTTGTTGTCATGACCGCAAGTTCTGTTGACATAATAGTTAGATTTTATAGTTAATAAAAATGGAGATAAAAGTTACACCCTTCCGGTCTGTCCGGCAATTAAATAATTATGAACGGGAAATAATCCGGTACAGGTTATGGCTCCAAGATTGAATAGCTATTAGCTTCCTCCCTAAATAAGGCCAGCGAAGCAGGTACGAACTTTTGAGAGGGCCGGGTGTAATTTTACAAACGGCTGCGAAATACTCCCGAAACCGCTTTATCTGTATTACCAGGTTGTTAAAATAAGGCGAAATGGCTACCACAGATGGAATTGTCGATGCTGGCTAAAGAGAAAAAAATAGTTTTGTTGATTGGATCAACTGCGGTAAGCGGGGTGAACCTGGAAAAAGAAAAAATTGTTTTTGCTACTATACTAAAAGAGGAAAAAATAATGTTGGGAAAAAATAATTGGCTACCGTTCTTACTGGTTTTTTTGATGATGGCTTCCGCCTGTTCTGTCAGCAAAAACCCCTTACGAAAGGAAGTAAAAAATTTGCAGAAGGGGCTCATCAAAGATGATACAAGCTATATCTATGCCCTGCCCTACGAAGAAGGTAAAACGTTCCGGGTGATACAGGGTTATTTCCGTGGCTTTACCCACCGCGAAAGAGCAGCGCTTGATTTTAATATGAAACGGGGAACCCGGATCACGGCAGTTCGGGAAGGGGTGGTTGTAAGAGCAAAGGAAGACGGAACATTGGGTGGGCTGAAAAAGAAATTCCGTTCGCACGGGAATAATATTGTGATACAACATGATGATGGTACCCGCGCCGGATACTGGCATTTGCAGACCGATGGCGCATTGGTCAATGTAGGAGACACAGTGAGGAAGGGGCAGGTAATTGCACTGAGTGGAAAAACTGGCTTTGCTTTTATTCCTCATCTTCATTTTTTAGTATGGCGATCGGGCGAAGGCCAATGGCGGCAGGTTGCCACCCGTTTTCAAACTTCAAAAGGAGTCAGGTACCTGAAGGGTATGAAAAAATACCGCAACAGCAAGCCGGAGTAGTTATTTTTGGTAAAACCATTTTCATTGACGGATTTTTTTAACCAGCTTCTTTTTGATCTTCAACATTCTTCCTGGTGGGAACGGATTGCTGTGGTTACAGGAATCCTAAGTGTCTGGTTCAGCAAAAAAGAAAATATTCTTGTTTACCCGTTTGGTCTTATTAATACCATCATCTATGTATGGTTAAGTTTTAAAGGCGACCTGATCGGTGAGGCAGCCGTTAATTTTTATTATACAACCATGAGCATTTATGGCTGGATACTCTGGTCCAGAAAAGACAGCTTGATGCATCCAGTGGTCAGCATTAGTTTCTCCAATAAAAAATGGTGGCAGTACCAGTTGGTATTCTTTTCCATTCTTTATTTTCTTATCTTCTTTTTACTGACTTACCTGAAAAAAGACTTTGCACCCGGTGCTATTCCATGGGCAGATGCGTTTGCTTCGGCGACTGCTTTTACCGGTATGTGGATGATGACAAAGAAAAAAATAGAAAGCTGGTACTGGTGGATCGCTACGAATATTGCTTCGATCCCTTTATACTTTGTAAAAGGTTATGCGCTGACAAGTGTTTACTACCTGGTGTTACTTGTAATGGCGGTATTTGGTTTACTGGAATGGATGAAAAAAGCAAAACAAAAATATGCTTAAGAAAATCGTCATCATCGGCCCTGAAAGCACAGGTAAAAGTACCTTATGCGAACAACTGGCCCAGCATTATGATACGATGTGGTGCCCTGAATTTGCCCGGGAGTATTTACTGGCCAATGGCATCAACTATGAATATGATGATCTGCTGACCATTGCAAAAGGTCAATTGGCGCTGGAAGACGAATATGTGACCACCCTGGAGAGAAACTCCCTGCCCATGCTGGAAGCTGGCGGACACCTGCCCTTCTTCATTGATACCGATATGTATGTGGCCAAAGTATGGTGTGAATTTGTATTTTGTAAATGCCATCGCTTTGTTCTCGATGAGATCATCAAAAGAGAATACGACGGTTATCTTCTATGCAATATTGACCTGCCCTGGGTAGAAGACGAACTGCGGGAATATCCCGATATCCAAACCCGCAAAAAATTATACAATATCTATAAAGACATCATGACCAATCAGCAGCTTCCCTGGGTGGATATCAGCGGCGACCATGAG
The DNA here is from genome assembly GCA_034408705.1 of Bacteroidota bacterium. Taxonomy (GTDB): domain Bacteria; phylum Bacteroidota; class Bacteroidia; order Chitinophagales; family Chitinophagaceae; genus JJ008. Next base: position 42,164 of record JAWXCO010000182.1, on the reverse strand, counting down.
CAACGGCTGCAAAAAGCTATTCTACTCGTGGACCGGCTCCTGCAATAATAGTTCCCGGTTTATACCCCGAAGCTAACGGGGAATAGTATTTTCGCAACCACAATGAAAGCCTTCTTACAAAAAAATCACCGGCTGGCCTTTTATGGTTTATGGTTATTGCTGGGCCTCCTGCAGGCGGGCCTTACCGAACTCCAGGATGATGAAGCCTATTACTGGGTGTACAGCCAGTACCTTGACTGGGGTTATTTCGATCATCCGCCAATGATTGCAGTGCTGGTAAAAATGGGTTATGCCATTTTCCCCAATGAACTTGGTGTCCGGTTTTTTCCCTTATTACTGAATATTTTTTCCTTAGTTATCATAGAAAAGCTGCTGGATAAAAAGAATCCGCTGCTTTTCTATGCCGTTGCTTTGTCCATAGCCGTTATACAGGTCACCGGTTTTGTAGCAGTGCCGGATATCCCCTTGATCTTTTTTACGGCGCTGTTCTTTTTATGTTACAAACGATTTGTCGGTAATTATTCGCTGGTCAATACTTTTCTTTTAGGATTGTCCGTGGCCTTATTACTTTACAGCAAGTACCATGCGGTACTGATCATCTTCTTTGTACTGTTGTCTGATATCCGCTTATTCACAAAATACCAGCTATACATTGCAGGCGTAGTGGCACTCGCTTTATTTGCCCCCCACCTCTGGTGGCAATACCAGCATGATTGGGTAAGCTTCCGCTATCATTTATTTGAAAGCAATGTAAATGCCTATAAACCATCTTTCACTTTCGATTATATTATCGGGCAATTATTATTACCGGGCCCTATCGCCGGGTTTATCTTATTACCAGCTGCTTTTTTATATAAACCACAAAAGCAATCTGTCAGCTACCGGCTTGAAAAAGCGTTGAAGTACACAATGATCGGTCTCTATGGTTTTTTTCTGCTCAGTTCATTCCGGGGAAAAGTAGAAGGCAACTGGACATCACCCGTACTGGTTTCGCTGATCGTGCTGGCTCACCAGTTTCTCAATGAAAAACTGCGCTGGCAAAAAATTCTTTTTAAATTATTGCCTCTTACGCTTTTCCTGGTTCTTGTTGCCCGGGTCATCATGATCGAAGACCTGTTACCGATAAAAGCTATACAACAGCGCTATCATGCCTGGAAAGAATGGCCGGCGCAAATGAAAGAAAAAACAAAAGGGTTCCCGGTGGTTTTCAGCAATTCCTACCAGCGGGCTTCCAAGTATTGGTTCTATACGGGGCAGATGACCTATTCGCAGAATATTTACAAGGGTCGGCGAAACAATTATAATTTCTGGCCGATCGAAGATTCCCTGCTGGGCAAACCAGTGTATTTATTAGATCTCTATGATCTTTGGCGTTTTCCTGATTCACTAAAAACAACAGTGGGCTTAATTGGCTTTGGGTATGACTCCTCTTTTATTTCCTTTGGCAAAGTACAGTTTGAAACAGTGCGTAAGTCTTATACTATAAAAACACAGGATACTGCTCTTGTGTTAAACTTTAACCTGGTGATGCCACCAGCCTACAAAGAGATGATTATAACTACGCCAAATTTAAAGGACACAACACAACTAGGCGTATTCAATGCTAAAGGCTGGATAAAAGATATCAATACTTCCTTATCATTACGGGAGTTGGTGAATAATCCTAGCGGACAAATAACTATTAACCCCGGACTTGCCCCCGGAAAATATTTCCTTCGCTTTGCAATTCGTTCAGGTTACTATTATCCCACACATAACAGTGAAAAGATAGCGTTGATCGTTGATTGATGTATCAGGGTGGTGCAAGACCGGCAATCCGCTGTACATCCGGATCCGTCAGCAGGTTATTCATCTGTTGCTGGATCGTTCTTGCTCTTCCTGCAACAAAGGAAGAAAGAGGTTTCACTTTGTATCGTTTGGGGTTAGGCAAACAAGCCGCTATCATCGCCGCTTCCTGCCGGCTTAAGTTTTTAGCTGGTTTATTAAAATAGACTTCCGACGCCATTTCAATTCCAAAAATTCCATCACCCATTTCAATTACATTAAGATAGACTTCCAGTATCCTTTTCTTTCCCCAGATCTTTTCGATCATGAACGTGAAATAGACTTCCAGTCCTTTTCGTATCCAGCTGCGGCCCTGCCATAAAAAAACATTCTTGGCCACCTGCTGGCTGATGGTGCTGGCCCCTCTCACCCGCCCGGGTTTTCGTTCATTATATTTTCTTGCTTTTTTAATACTCTTCCAGTCAAACCCCTGGTGATCGGGAAACAACTGGTCTTCCGAAGCAATGACCGCCAGTTTTGCATTTGGTGATATGGAGCTGCCCCTAACATAATCTCTTTTTAATCCATGTCCGCTTACCCAGCTCACCAATTGGGTGATCGTGATCGGCGGATTCACCCATTTGAGCAGGAGGATATAAATAAACTGGGCAATAAAAAGGACCAGGGCTATTTTCTTAGTCCAGCGCCAGATCCCTTGTAATAGTGGCTTTGCTTTCATGCTGCGCTGCAATATTATAAAGAAAGATCGTATTTGCGTTTAGAATTGAGTATTTGGTAGTGGGTCAGTTTGAAAATTATTGGATACTGTTGTTACTTGCAAAAACACTAAGGGAAAAAAGCCGCTAAGAATACAATCGTTGCGTCTTGGTTACTTAGCGACTTTGCGTGAAAAAATTCAACTTGACCCATTACCGAGTATCTCAAATCCGATATCTATCGGATGTCGCTGTGTGGGGGGATTTAAAATTCCCCATTAAAGGAGTCTTCATCCCTTCGAACGAAGGGGCGGCAACATCTTAGAATAGAAAAATTTTTTTTGGGGTGAGTTTATCGTGCGACACCTTTGAAATCTAGCTGCTTAAAATGAAAGTTTGCGGGGCACATAGATATCAAAGACCTGCACCTTATACTTTTTACCCATCTTGTATTTTTTCCGCTTCAGGGCGTACAGGAGCCTGCCGCCAAAATGTTTCAGCAATAAGGGACCAAACCCAATCACCAGGCCTGCTACAAGTGCCACCTTGGGATCGTTAGCATTATTCAGGGAAAGTCCCAGCGTGGTCAGCCCGGCACCGGCACCGATCAGCAACATAGTTTTAGCATCCACCGGGAAAGGCTGTTTTGGTTTTCCATCCAGGAAGACAATAGCTATCTGCTCCTGGGCGAGCTCTTCACCATTGATGTAGATATTATTATTGAGCAATCTTGTTATGATACCTGTCTTTTCTTTTCCATCCTTCAGTAAAAGATGTATCCGGTCACCTTCCGCATAAGTCTTTTTTTTATGAACGCCTTTTTTGATAAATAAATAATTGGGCTGCAAATAAGCGGTGGAACAACACATGAGCAGGAATAGGAGTAGTAGCAGCCGGTTCATGTTTCAAACGTACAAATCCGGGTGACGTTATTTTGTTAAAATTATCACAGCCTTTTGCCATAGATGATCAAGCCCCAGATCAGGGCCACGCCAAATACAATTAAGATAATACCATTTATGCGGTTGATGATATGAATATTGTGCGGGGTCAGCCGGTTGCGGATCTTTCCCGCAAGTAATACTTTCAGTATATCGGTACCCAGCATCCAAACGAGACAGGTGGTAAATATAATAATGCGTTCATTAATTGAGTGAATAATCACGGCCGTGGAAGTGGTGATCCAGAAAATAAAGACCGCAGGGTTGAGGGTATTCATGAAAAAACCAGAGAAGAATACTTTGGCAAAATCCCTCTTCCGCATTTTGAGTACTTGTTTTCCGTCTTCATTCACTTTTACTTTTTTGAAAAAGAGAAAATAGATACCCATCGAAACCAGGAAGGCACAACCTGCCACGCCAATTTCGGTCTTGTAGGTTTTTAAACTATTAAATAATTCGGTAAACACATTACTGACCAGCACCAGGGTAATATCGCTGGCCGAAACACCCAGGACGAATGCAAACCCGCCCCGGTGCCCGTTGTTCAGGCTTTGTTTTATAATAGAAAAAAGGACGGGGCCCACTGCAATACTCAGCAGCAAACCAAACCCCAGGCCTTTTAGCATTACTTCCAGCATAATAAATAAAGTACGAAGTTATAACCAGTTGACAGCGTTACTTAAATAAATATACGGAAAGGCCCGGAGGGCCGGTATGTTAGTAAAAGATGTAAACCGGGGTTCGTTCAGCTCCGTAGGAGCGGCATGTAAAACATTTCGCTCCTACGGAGCTCTGCAAATATTAAAATTTCATTTTCTCTATTGACATTCCGCCTCTACGAGGCTTAGAAATCATTTCTGTTATTTATTATTTACCAGCGCCCGGGTACTAAGTATCGAGGATACCATTATTTTCAAAATTTCTGTTCCTTCAGTAATAAGCTCCCTGATCCTGTCCCCGAAACCGTAGTAAAAGACCCGGAGGGCCCGTATGTTAGTAAAAGATGTAAACCGGGGTTCGTTCAGCTCCGTAGGAGCGGCATGTAAAACATTTCGCTTTTTCTACTACTACTCCGCCTCTACAGACCGAAATTGAACCATATAGACACATAGCACACAAAAGAAGAGAAACACATAGACATCTATGTCAACCCTATGTTTCTATCATCCTATGTGGTAAAAATAAATATTCATGTGTACATGTTCCAACCCCACTCGCCACTCCCCCTTTCAAATCCTTCCTGTTTCCAAAAACCTATTCCATTCCTCCAGCATCTTCCCTTTCATCACCCGCGGAAATTTATGCTGACTGCCGATCTTTCCTTTCTGTTCCATGAACTGCATAAATTTTTCTTCCGGCAACACTTCGAGAAATACTTTTTTTAAAGCGCTGTCTCTTTCCGTAGCATAATCATCATTCAGGGCCCGCAGATGCTCATCAATGCGCTGTGCAATTTTTTTGGCATCTACTTTATCATTGGTCGCAATATACCAGCGGTGGGCAAAGAAGTTTTCGTAGGGGAACCCAACGACCGTGTACTCCGGTATGCTGACATTAAATTCTTCGCTGACCAGTTCAATAGCTTTATTCATATTCTCCACACTCAGGTGTTCCCCGGTAAGGCTGAGAAAATGCTTGGTCCGGCCCGTGATAACCACTTCGCTTTTTTCCAAATCCACGAATTTAATAGTATCGCCGATAAGATAGCGCCAGGTGCCGGCATTCGTACTCATCAGCAGGGCATACTCTTTTCCTTCTTCCACATCCTGGATCATTTTAGCATCGGGTCTCGCTACAATTTGTCCATCGCTCTCAAAATTCTTATCATCAAAAGGGACAAATTCAAAAAAGATATTGTTATTGAGAATAAGCTGCATCCCCTTTGCATGTTCCCTTGTTTTGTAACCGATAAAACCTTCACTGGATAGATAATTCTCGATATAAACAATGGGTTTGCCCAGTAATTTTTCAAAACCTTTTTTATACGGCTCAAAGGCAACACCACCGTGTACAAAGAAGCTGAAGTTGGGCCATATCTCATGGATATTTTTCACTTTGTAATGTTCGATCACCATTTCCATACACATCTGGCACCAGGCCGGTACGCCAACGATATAACCAATATCCCATTCGCGGGCATGCTCTACTATCTCATTCAATTTCTGATTCCAGTCGGTCAATGCGGCAATGCGGCCACCCGGTTTATAAAAGGTCTGGAACCAAAACGGTCTTTTCTTGGCGAGGATACCGCTGAGGTCACCGGCATACCAGCCAGCTTTTCCTTTTTGGAGATCCGTTGCACCACCCAGCATTAAAAAACCTTTTGTCATCGCTCTTTTATTCGCCTCCTCATAACGGATCAAACTCAGGAGCTGGCGTAAAAAGTTGACCGTATTACTGCGTAATAATTCTTTGGTAACAGGAATATACTTGCTGGCTGCTTCAGAAGTGCCGGAGCTAAGAGCATAATACTTGATCTTTCCTGGCCAGGCAACATCCGGCACACCTTCCAGGGTTTTCTTCCACCAATCTTCATAGATCTTATTATAGTCGTGAACGGGTACCAGTTCCTGGAAACTTATAGCCGGGTTTTTACTCAATAAAATATCATCAAAGCGGTATTGCTGGCCAAATTCAGTGAATCTTGCTTTCTTCAATAATTTTTTCAGTACTCTTATTTGCTGACGTTTCGGATCGTTGGGCGGAATGCGGAGGGCAGCTGCAATGGCTCTGGGTAATTTTATATCGATAATAGTGGCCATGTAGTAAGTAGAAGATTGTACTTAAAGTTACGCAATGTTGTTGTGGTAATCCTGCGAAAATATAGCGGGAAAAGATCATTGAAGGCGAAAATACCGGTTCCTGCCGGTTGATAAGATCACAAAAGGCAAATCCTACCCGCCCAGCTTCCGGTACACCCGACCTATTAATTTTAGCTCATTGCCGGGTTCATAATCGCGGGCATACCAATAATCCATCATTTGAAGGCTTTCAGCCGGCAGTTCCTGTTGCAGTGTAACAGGGTTTCCATTACAAGCAATGACAGCGGGACGAAGACCGGGCAATTTATTTTCCCGTACTGCATATCCAATCCATGTTTTTTGTGCAAACAATACCAACACGCAGTTGGCAAAAAATGAAAGGGCTTTTTTACAATAAATAACTGAACCGGGAAACTAATAATACCCAGCAATGCAATACTGACATCCATCAATCGTTTCAGGCGGCGATTATTATGGTTCGCCAGCTTAAACCCATTCTCTTTGGATACCGCTTCCCCGGATGTATCTTTTGAATCACTGCCTACAATACTACTGCTGCCTGTTCCATGAATTTTGGCTACCAAATCATTCGGTAATGCCGGCAAACCCTGTATAATATTGGAAAAAGATAAATGGCCCTGGCAAAAAATGATTTCCCCGAAAGGAACAGTAGTGGAGAGCTTCGCCAATTTTTTCCAGTGACCCAACGCCTGTTGGTCTTCTTCCTGTACGGCCACCCGGCCCAGCACCCGCTGGTGTAAACCAGCTTCTTTTAATAATTGCAGTACCTGCTCATACTCCTGTATCGTGCCGGCAATAACGGTACTGGTATGTTCTTCTTTTTCATTGTTACTGCTTAATACACCCGTTTTGATCAATAACCATCTTAAGATGCTGATCAGCATAAAGGCGAGTAAAGATCCAAACAAAAGGATACCTCTTGAAAAACGGTATTGCTCCGGTAATAAAGCATAGCCGGCAAGTAATACGATCGTTGCAATTAAGGTAGACCTGACCAGTTCGGTCCATTTATACCAGCGGTCGTAGAGCCCAGCATAATAAGCAGCCACCAGGTAAAAAACAGTGAAAGCCGGGAACGCCACCCATAGTAAACGGGTTTCATATTCGGTTCCGGTCCGCATATACATGGTCCAGATATTTTTCATGAGCCAGAAGGAAACAAGGATCAGCCCCGCATCGATCAGGGGTAGACCGATCTTCCGGATAAAACCGGCGATCGCCGAGAGGCCGGCTCTGAACCAGATGGCCAGGTGGATCAGGAAATTAAAAATACCGGCGCGGCTGCCGCCATAATGTTTGCGGACAAAAATGCTCATCGCCATATAAAACATCCGCACATAATTCATACTGCCTTTGCGGGTGCTCTCTCCTTTAAAATGAATGATACTGCTCCCGGCGAAATAATAATTCTTATAACCTGCTTTTTGTATCCGGTAGCTCAGGTCCACATCTTCCCCATACATAAAAAAGGTTTCGTCAAAACTTCCCACTTTCTCCAGCACTTCTTTTTTGATCATCATAAAAGCGCCGGCCAGTACATCCACTTCATTGCTCTCGTTCTCATCGAGGTGACCCAGGTGATATTTGGAAAATGTTTTGGAATGCGGGAATAGTTTGGACAGTCCAAACAATTTAAACAGGGAGGTCATGGGTGAAGGGAAAGCTCTTTTGGATTCCTTGAGAAAATGGCCGCTGCCGTCCAGCATTTTTATACCGACGGCGCCTGCATCGGGATGGGTAGTAAAAAAGCTGATACATTGGCGGAAACAATCCTCCGGAACGATCGTATCCGGGTTTAAAAAGAGGATATACTGCCCTTTGGCCTGTTTCAATCCCATATTACAGCCTTTGGCAAAACCGCTGTTCTCTTTATTGGCAATAAAATGAACCGCAGGGAATTTAGGGACCAGGTATTCAATACTTTGATCCGTTGAGTTATTGTCAACTACGATCAGTTCTGCCTCCATTCCAACGAAAGCCTCCTGCACAGAGCAAAGGCATTGCTCCAGGAAATGCTTGACATTATAATTGACTATGATGACAGATAGTTGCACTAGAATAAGATGTATTGGGCACGAAGTACGAAGTTTTTAATAAGAGTTCAAAATAAGGGGTAATGGGACAGTTTGAAAATTCTAGGATACTGTTGTTTCACGCAAAGGCGAAAAGGGAAAACCTGCTAAGAATACAATCGATATGTCTTGGCTATTTACCGACTTTGCGTGAAAAAAAATAAACTTGATCCACTACTAAATAAGGAAAGATCAGGCTAAATACAATCTTCCACAAAGGACACAAAAAAAGAATACAATTTGCCACAGAGGCACTGAGACACAAAGAATACAATCTCCCACAAAGACACAAAGGACACAAAAAATTCAAGTTGGATCAACCACTTAGTGTTCTTTGTGTCTTTGTGGGAAACCATTGCTTGGCGGATCCTTGCGCCGTCGGAGTTTCGTCCTTGCGGGGGTTGCAACAAGGAATCTACATACCTAATAAGTTTTGAAGCAATCCGAAGCAAACTAAGTAATAGCAACCTTTTGAAAGTACGCACCCATTTTCTATAGGTATTTTTTGAGATATAATTGGTATAATCCTTCCCCTCAGTGTTTATCTTTGCCCATGCTCCAACAAACACTGATAGCCGCCACCAGGGCCGGTGCGGATGAAATTCTCCGATTTTTCAACAAAGATTTTAAAATCTCCAATAAAGAAGGGGTCAATAATTTAGTGACCGAGGCCGATCATGCTGCCGAGAAAGCGATCATTGCAACTATCAAAGCTGCCTTTCCGGGTCACCAGATATTGAGTGAAGAAGCAGGAGCATTGAACCAGGATTCGGAGTATAAATGGATCATTGACCCGATCGATGGTACGGTGAACTTTGCCCACGGCATTCCCTTGAACTGTGTGTCGATTGGCATTGAGCTTAAAGGCGAGATCGTGATGGCGGCCGTCTATAACCCGCATATGAATGAGTTTTATTTTGCGGAAAAAGGAAAAGGTGCCACGCTGAATGATCAATCCATCCATGTTAGCCAGGAAACAGAAACCATCAAAGCCTGCCTGGTTACAGGTTTTCCCTATACGTATATTAATATACCCAACGGACCTTTGGAAATATTTGAGCGCTTTATCCGGAAAGGAGTACCAGTGCGGCGTTTAGGTTCTGCTGCTATTGATCTTTGCTGGGTGGCGGCCGGTCGTTTTGATGGATTTTATGAACATAAACTGGAAGCCTGGGACAGTGCGGCCGGTTATTTGATTGTGGAAGAGGCGGGAGGAAAAGTAACGGATTTTGAAGGAAATAAATTTTCGGTATATCAGCATCGCCTTTTAGCTACCAATGGAAAAATCCACGATGAAATGCTCGATGTAATCAACAATAAAAAAGAACTATAAGAATATGTACGGTGTACCATGTTAAATGAGGAAAGAATTTGCACACGGATAACACTGATTGTATAGATGAATATACTTGCCCGTCCGTTCAGGCGGGGATTATTTTGATAAATCAAAATCCAGGATTTCTGCGTAGCAGAAAAATCAGTTTTTTTCCGTTTAATCCGTGTTATCCGTGTTCAAAATGTATTTTAACGTCTGACCGGTATCAGACAAAAGCCTCTTCTTTTCTAAAATGCATGTAGAACTTAATAAACCATTTGAAAAAGAGATTACTGATATTTACCCCGAAGGGGAAACCTTATTAAAGATTATTGTGGCATCTATTGTCTCTTCGGGATAAAGACATGCGTACATCGTACATCTAAAATCGTACATAACATCATGAGTTTTGAAAGAACAGAAATCGGCGAACTGGGTGAATTTGGATTGATCAATCACCTTACCCAAAATATTGAATTGCAAAACGCTTCTTCCGTATTAGGTGTGGGTGATGATGCAGCTATCATTGATCATTTTGGTAAACAAACCGTGGTGACCACTGATCTTTTACTGGAAGCTGTGCATTTTGATCTGAGCTATACCCCACTTAAACACCTCGGTTATAAAGCTGTGGTCGTGAACCTGAGTGATATCTATGCGATGAATGCCATTCCCACGCAGATCATCCTCGGACTGGGATTCAGCAACCGCTTCAGCCTCGAAGCTATAAATGAATTTTATGAAGGTGTATATGCGGCCTGTGAAAAATATGGGGTTGATCTGGTGGGCGGGGATACCACTTCCTCGCAAAAAGGTTTTATCATATCCGTTACCGCAATCGGAGAAGTAGCTCCGGATAAATTTGTAAAAAGAAGTACGGCACAAAATGGCGACCTGCTTTGTGTAAGCGGATCCCTTGGTGCAGCTTATGTGGGTTTATTATTCCTGGAAAGGGAAAAGAAAATTTTTATGGAAAGCCCCGGTGTACAGCCTGACCTCGAAGGAGAGGCCTATGTGATCGGTAAGTTGCTGAAGCCGGAGGCCCGCAAAGATATTGTGGAGTTCCTTGCAACAAACGAGATCACCCCAACATCCATGATTGATATAAGTGATGGACTGAGTTCAGAGATCCTGCATATTTGTAAAGACAGCAACCTGGGTTGCGTGCTGTATGAAGAAAAAATACCGATAGCAGAAGAAATGAAGAAAGCCGCTTTTAAATTTGAAATTGACCCCACAGCCTGCGCATTAAGTGGCGGAGAGGATTATGAATTATTGTTCACTATTCCACAGGCAGAATATGAGAAACTGGTATTAAATGAAGAAATAAGTGTGGTGGGCTATATGACCGAAGCAGAGCAGGGCGCTACGATCATTACCAGGGGAGGCAGTAAACATGCGATCACAGCACAGGGCTGGAATCATTTGGCTTCCTGAATCTCCGCTGTGGCGGAGACTTTAGACGTAGTTAGTGGAAAATTTTTAATTATTAGAATTATCTTATCCGGATATGAAGACGCTGATTTTATTTACAGGTATCGTGCTGCTTTCGGGTTGTTCTGCCAGCAAGTCTTTTTTTTCACCCACGAAAAAATATTCACTGGAGCAGGTACAGAAAGATTATTCTCTTTACAAAAACATTTTAGAAGAACATCATCCCAGCCTTTACTGGTACACAAGTAAGGACAGTATGGATTATTATTTTAACTGGGGCAAGCAAAACCTGAAAGACTCCATGACCGAGCCGGATTTCCGGAAACTGCTTACTTATGTTACCGCCAAAATCAATTGCGGGCATACCACGGTCCGTTCTTCCAAAGCATGGGGCAAATACAGTGATACTGTGCGGCTGGGAAAAATGTTTCCGCTCAGTATGAAAGTATGGGAAGATGCCATGCTGGTAACAGCCAACCTGAACCGGCGTGACAGTCTTTTAAAAAGAGGAACAGAGGTCCTGAAGATCAATGGCAGAACAAAGGAGTCAATTGTTGATACGCTTTTTGATTATATTTCTACCGATGGGTATAACCGCACGCATAAATTCCAGACCCTGAGCAACCGGGGTTTCTTTGGTTCTTTATATACGACACTGTTTGGCTTGTCCGAAAATTACACGATCGAATATAAAGACTCGACCGGGCAAATAAAAACTACCAGCATCCCGGTATATAACCCGGCGAGGGATACTGCCGGCAGGACCGGCACCCGTACATTCCGGCAAACAACACCCCAGCCTTCCAAGCGGGAAAGAAGAAGACAGCAGGCCAATACGGTCCGCTTATTAAAAATTGATTCGGCCAGCCATACTGCCATGATGGATCTCTCTTCTTTTGGCCGGGGCTATGGGTTGGGAAAATTCTTTCATAATTCTTTTGAAGCACTGCAGAAAAATAAGATCGGTCATTTAATTATTGATGTACGGGGGAATGGTGGCGGCAGCGTGACCAATTCAACACTGATCAGCCGTTACCTGGCCAAACAAAAATTCAAGGTCAGTGATTCCTTGTTTGCCGTTGCAAAAAAAAGCCCGTACCAGCGTTATATCAATGATCATTTCTGGAACAAGCTCTTTATGACATTTTTCGCCCGGAAGAAAAAGGATGGCTATTATCATTTCGGATATTTTGAACGGCATTATTTCAAACCGAAGAAAGGAAATCATTATCATGGTAAAATATATATCCTCACGGGTGGCAATTCCTTTTCGGCCACTACTTTATTTGTGAGCGCGGTGATCAAACAGGAGAATGTTACAGTAATAGGTGAAGAGACGGGTGGCGGGGCTTATGGCAATTCCGCCTGGCTGATCCCGGATGCCCACTTACCTGAAACGGGTATCCGCTTCCGTTTGCCTTTGTTCCGTTTGGTGATTGATAAAAATGTTCCCAAGACAGGAAGAGGTGTACAGCCGGAGATCGAATCCTTTCCTACGATACCGGATGTAAAAAGAGGCGCTGATTATAAATTGGAAAAAGCAATGGAGCTTATTAATAAAGATAAGACCCTGGGCTCACCCTGAGTTCGCCCTGAGCTTGACGAAGGGAGCTTGACGAAGGGAGCTTGACGAAGGGAGCTTGACGAAGGGTCTTCACAAGTTTATTATAAACCCATCAGCATCTTTCAGAAAAGGAAGTTTCTCCCTTATATTTTGTAAATGCGTTTTGTCTAACGTAATCGTAAAAATATTTTCTTCATCTTTCTTTGTGTATAACACTTCTCCCATCGGGTCAATGATCATACTGTCGCCGCTGTGGTAAATATCATTACCATCTTTTCCCACCCGGTTTACGCCCACTACATAGGATTGATTTTCGATAGCCCTTGCCTGCAATAATGTTTTCCAGGCATGGCTTCTTCGTTCGGGCCAGTTGGCAACATATATCAGCACATCGTACTCGGCGCCTGTTCCCCCCCTCTCCCCCTGGGGAGAGGGGACGGGGGGTGAGGTTTGACGAGCCCAAACCGGAAACCGCAGATCATAGCAGACCAGTAAATTGATCTTCCATCCTTTTACCGAAGCGATCAGCCTTTTGGTACCTGCTGTATACTGTTCATCTTCTCCGGCGAAGGCAAAGCGATGCCGTTTATCATACACACCGTATTGACCATTGGGGAGCACCCAGATAAGGCGGTTAAAGTAACGGGGTCCGACAGTCCCCGTCTGAACCGAATTTGAATGCTCCGTCTGACTTGATTGTAAACCCACCACCGGTCCCTCCTCCTTTATTATCACACTGCCTGTCAAAATAATTTTCTTTGCCGCCGCCATTCTTTTCATCCATTGCACGGTTTCTCCTTCCATCGTTTCGGCCAGTTCTGCCGGTTTCATGCTAAAGCCGGTGCTGAACATTTCCGGCAGTACAACAATCTCAGTTTTCTCTTTGATACTATTGATCTTCTGCTCCAGCATTTGCAGGTTGGCGGTTTTATCTTCCCAGTGAAGATGGGTTTGAATGCAGGTAATAGACAGCGTTGACATAAATTGATATTTCGTAAGCCAGCTAAATTAGTTGTATTTGTGCAATTGCTGCTGCGCCGGGAAACTGGTAGTTACGAAGCTGATTTTAGCCTTGCAAAATCTTGTGTAAATCGTGCAAATGGATTGAGAATCTATTTAACAATTTTTGAGAGTTGGCCGAAATCATGGATCGTATATTCGCTAATTCAGACGTTACCAACCATTTCTTGAGACACTTTAAATTCATATCATTAATACTATTGACTCTTTGCTTTGGGTGTAAGACCAAGACAAAAATTTCGTCGTTGACCAACAATTTCAACTTTCCACTACCTGTACATTCTTATTCTCCTTCAAAATTCTTTGTAATTGCCTGGCCGTTTTAAAGCCACACCTGGAGGCAATATATTCAATGGTGAATTCAGGGTTATTGAGCATTGTTTTTGCAAATTCCAGCCGCAACATGGTAAGATACTCCAGTATGGTAGTACCCGTTTTATCCTTAAAAATCCTGCTTAAATTTCTTGGGCTCATCGCAACCAGCGCTGCCAGGTCTTCAATTTTGTTCTCGCCTGAAAGATGATCAATGAGATAATCCTGTACCGTATGGATGTTGGGGTTAATATGATTACGGTAGTCAAGGTAAATACTTTGCTGCGTATGATTCTGGCTTCGCCGGTGATATACAACAAGCCCTCTTGCTACTTTATGGGTAAACAACGCCCCCTTTAATTCTTCCAGAATGGCTAAGGCCAGGTCGATACCTGCGCTGATTCCGGCACTTGTATATATATTATTGCTTTTTTTAAAAAGTATATCAGTTATTACTTTGGCCGTTGGAAATTCGGCCTGCAGTTCCTCAATTCTTCTCCAATGCGTAGTACATTCTGTATTCTTCAATAATCCTGCATGGCCCAGGGCAAATGCACCATTACAGACTGAACAAACAAACACCTTTTTATCAGCACATTCTTGCAGCCAGTTAAAAAACGCCCGCTCTGCTTTAAACCCAATACTTCTTACATATTTATCATCCATGCCCGGCATAAAAACAAAATCACCCTCTCCCAGATCCGCTTCGGTATAATTGGCAATTTTCCCAAAACCCAACCCGGACGTACTTATTATTTCATTGCTGTACGTATAGTACTCAAGCGATAACTCATAGCCGTTAAATTTTGCTTCAGTAAATACCTGCACCGGACCTGCCAGGTCCAATAATTCAACAAAGGGTGGAATTATAAAGGCGACTTTTTTCATTTTGTTAGGTTGAGTTTAAGAAAACAAAGATATCCGGTTAGTAAACCCTTCGGGAGACAACTACCTGTCAAAAACAGACAGACAATTAAAATACAGTAAAAAATTTATATTCCAGCCGGGTAAAAAGGCATTGGTGCAGTTATTAATAAACCTCCGACCTGGCCAATAATATATTAAACCCAAAATGTTATACTACAATATTCCCATTGCTCACCGGAAATGCATGGATAAAAATCCAGCCTTCTTTTCCCATAAAATTGAGCGCATCGATCACCTTAGTATATTTTCGCAATTTTCCGTCATAGGTTCTAAGCCGCTCGTCTGTCCCATGCCTTTCAGGCACGCTTATTTGCAGTATAAATATCCAGGCAGGAATGGCAACAGAAGTAAATCTCTTCTGACTCCGGATGCTTTGTAGCAATTTCCTTATTTAAAATAAGCATGTTGCAGACAGGGTCAACAAAAAAATCCTCCCGGCGTTCAATGACTAATTCGGCTATCTCTTTTTCCTCACTTATATTTTTAAACGTATGTCGTCCCTTTGCCTGAAAATTAAACAGCGATTTATTTTCCAGTGCATTCATAAAGTCTTCCGAACACCAAAAAGTACCCGGGTTTGCTTTCTTCGTTATCCTTGCTGTAACATTAATGGTAGACCAAAAAAAACTGTTATTTCTCCTGAGTATTTCTCCATAATGAAGATCCCCGTGTACCTGCAGAAAATTATCTTCCTTTGAGGTCTTCTGTATAATCATGGCGGCTGTAGAAAGTAAATGGTCAGCAGATGCGGAAATAATCATTACTTCATCACCGACACGTTCAGTTAATTGGCTATCCCCAACGAGACAATCTTTTACAATTGCTACATACTTATCAATCAGGTCGGCTGCAGAAACAGCGCCATGTGTTTCTGTAAGGGCAGAATAACCAGATAAGTCGGCCATTAAAATCGGAATATTTTCCTGCTGTTGCATGTATTTACTTTATTAAATGAGACAATGCTTTTCCCTTTTTAAAAACGATCAAAAAATACAGTCCGTCTATGATGTCGATTATAAAACAAAACGAGGGCCAGTAACCTGGAATATCTGTGCCAATGAGAAACCTATTATGGTGAACGATATCCCACAGTCCGTGAAGAATAATTCCGTAAGCGATTAACAAACTATTTCGTGTGTAGCCAACAATTGCCAGTGTGTATAAGGCTAAGGCAAACACTATTTCAACAATGATCAAACTAACCGGGTTGTCTTTTAAGGAGAACCCTACATAAATAAATGCGATCGCTACTAAAATGGTTGCAGCGTACAACTTAGTCGTAAAGTACCTGGATAAAACCTGCGATAAAATAATTATCACAACTGCCGTAACGATACCTGAAATTGCTTCAATCATTTTTCTTTGTTTTAACCCTACAAAGAAGAAATGATTTTAAATGATGTAAAAGACAAGTAAATGTCAGAAACGGACAGAAGTAAATAAGAGCGTTGCATATTGACTCCATATCCATTACATACTAAGTAACACAACAAAAGCCGCTAAAAATAAAGGCTGGAACGTAAGCTCAGTAGAAAGCCGATCTGACAAACAATGGGAAAGGGTTCAAAAGCAGAGCATCCGATAAAAAAGGGTTTCTGCTTGATGGCTGAAAAGAATATCCTTATCGATATATCACTATCAGCTTGGTCTGGGCTAAATAACAAATCTCAGCAAAAGAATATAACTTCAACTTCATTTTTGCACCCAGATCGGGCCGGCTGATGGAACACTAATAATCAGCACAGCAGCGGCCTGAACCGCAGGTGCGATTTTAGGCAGATTTATTAAATAGGAGCTATTCCCGTAATCTTGAGTATGAGTTTAGATTTACTAAATATCGTGGACATAATTGAAGTGATGGAGAATTATGTTGCAAAGATCCGACCACCCGAAAACATTCGGGAGAAATTAGATATTACGTATAAAATAGAAAAAAAAGTATAATTCTTCAGACTGTAAGGCCGATGTTCAAACAACCCGAAAAGAAAATAGAATCTGGTTATGCCAAAGCGACTTACATAAAAAGAGGAGACAAATGGAAAGTATATTGGATGCGGGCAAATCTTAAGTGGTATGCATATGATCCTCAGCCAGAAGTAAGAAATTTGAAGGAGTTTGTAAAACTGGTAGAAGAGGATGCATATCATTGTTTCAAAGGATAATGTTACCAATTACGAATCAACCGCACCGAATAATCTATTTTTCTAAAGCCATTGCGTCTACCGGGTTGGCTTTGATTCCGGACCGTACATTATAAATGTCTGCACTGCTGCAAAGGGATCTTCTGTGAGCAGCCCCTGCATTATTTTTTCCCGCCCAGAGCATTCACAGCCGTACTGATCAGATTGGATTCAAAGCCTTTGCCCATCAGGTAATCCATGGTTTTCTTTTTCCGTACCAGGTATTGATCAGCCTTCAGTGAGGCGTATTTATCTTTCGCCAGTTTATCCAGCACTTTTATATATTCTTCTTCTTCAATCTGCTTCAGGGCTTTTTTAATACAATACTCACTCACCTTCTTCTGCTTGAGTTCATATTTAATTTTTACCCGGCCCCATTGTTTTATCCGGAAGCGGCCCCCTGCAAAAGCGATGGCAAAACGTTCTTCGTTCAGGTAATTTTCTTCGATCAGCGTGGCAATAATCTCATCATGGTCTTTTTTCCAAACACCGAGGGCATACAATTTCTCTTTCACTTCGCTATGGCTCCGCTCCTGGTAGCCACAGTAATGCTTTAGTTTTTGTAATGCCTGTTCTTTTGTGAGATGTTTTTTATAAAGCATGGGTAGTAAAACCTGTTGGGCACAGATTCCTGTTAATATTAATTCCTGCGTAGCGCAGCAGCCCTGTTGTAAAAGCTCTTCTCTATTCTTCCAGCCTGTCCACGCAATTATATTCCGTTTTTAAAAAATCATCGTAGTAATCTGCTTTTTGAAAAAGATTGCGGAAAGAATCGGCCCCGGTCTCCTTGGTTATATCCTGGTCATACATGATACAGCTTAGTACGATATTTTGCTTTACACAGCTTAATACCAGGCCATTCACCCGAAAATTTTCCTGCAACAGGAATTGATACAGGGGTTTGATCTTAGTGGGATCAGAAGGCATCTGGCACAAATATGCATCGCCGGCAATGAAAAAATTTTCTGCGTTATACGTGATCTTAATTTTCGCAGAACCCTCTTTCACACTCCAGTTGTTTACTCCTTCCCTTGCCAGCCTGACATCCTTCCCGAGTTCTTTTAATATGTCTTCAATTTTCTTGACCGCACCAACAGCCAGTATTTCATTTTCGGGTATTTCGGGCAGTTTCGACTCGGTACCGCAACTCGGGCAATATTTTTTTGAATCGATATTATTTTGCGTGACCAAATAACTACAGCTGAAACAGCGGGTAGAAGCTATCCCTTTGTTGGGCAGGTACATTTGCAGGGCATCCCGTAAATAATTCACCGGCAGAGCAAAACCCAGATTATCGCCGCCACGGATAATAAACGAATTCACCCCGATTATTTCTCCTTTATTGTTCACCAACGGGCCGCCGCTGTTACCCGGGTTGATCGCTGCATCAATCTGTATAAATTTCAATCCGTCCCTGATCCTGTCCACTTTAGAAATAACACCCTGTGTAACTGTATAGTTCAGCCCATACGGATGTCCAATAGCAACCACTGCATCACCATCTTTCATTTGTTCATATTGTCCGAGACGAACTTCCGGCAAGTCGATGCCCGCAGGAGCCTGTAAAAAAGCCAGGTCGTGTTTCCGGTCGGTGTACCAAACCCTTGACAGGGCTTTGTCAAAAGCTTTACCGGTAATCGCTACTTCTGCATCTTCTGCTACCACATGTGCATTGGTAACGATCAGGTCAAATTCCTTTACATAAAAGCCCGTGCCGGTTCCACCCGCTGTAGCGATCTGGATAATGGCTTTCTGGTATTGTTCGATGATCTGTTGTGAATCCATGGCTGGGTGCTGATTACTGGTTATTTCGTTTAAAAAAATAATTCGGTATTCTTTCTGAACACCCGGAATAGAGTGTTAACTATAAACTACAAACAATGAATTTTGAATTATTTAGGTTCTAAGTTTAAAAATTCCATTTCATTGGTAAAGCTATAATTAAAATTTACCAGGCTGTCGAAACGTAAGTTTTGTGTTTTAAAATCCATCAGCGGGTATTTTTCTTTCCATGCTCCCTGGATCGTTTTTATTTTTTCTATGGTCTCTTCCGGATAGAACTGGTTTCTTTCAAGGTTATAATACGTCGTTTTATAGCCCAATGCAGTAAAATAGCCGGCGTAATTCACCATCATATACAATTGGAAAAATTCGGTGATCACTTTGGGCAGACTGTACGAATATTGGCAGTACGAAAATCCATACTCGGCGATCTGGCTGGCAACAAAAGGATAATTATTATCACGGTACCAAACCAGGTTCTGGTTGGCCCCGTGAATTGAATCCGTAATGGTCTTGTAGGGTTGCGGCGCCACAATGGAAAATGTATATTTCGACCGGAACAGGCCACTGAATACTTCTTCCCTGGCTTTCGACTGCATTTTTTTAAACTCTTCGATCATATCCCGGTTTTTTTCTATCCCCGGCCGCTCGTCTTTTTTAAAGTAGATAGCGGTTATTTTTTCCAGGTCGTACAGCAGTTTTCCTTCGGGGGTTATTAAGTAATCGATCCGGTAGATCAATGCCAGCAGCATATAAGCAATTACGCCGGAATATTTTTCCGTATCTAAGCCCGTGATCATATCCAGTGTTTGTTTGATCCACTGCAGCAGGTAATCATATTTTACCTGCTTTTCTGAATCGGGGATGGTAACAAGGTGTTCGCTGTCGCTGGTTTCCAGCATACTAAAGTCCCCTACCAGCAGATCATCTTGTTTATCAGCTTTGGTCGACAATTCTTTTAACCCATAGTATAATTTACTGGGGCTGGCCGTTTCGAGATCGCTGTCAAAACGCATACAAAGCCTGCCATTGTCCAGCGCAAAACGGCTGTAGTATAAAGTAAAATTCATTTCCAGCAGCCGGCGCATCACGGGTACGGAGGGCTGAGGCATCTTTGCGAGGGTGACTTCTGCTTTTAGCAGTTCATTATCAAAGCTGCCCCTTACAATTTTGGAGCCCTGGAAAAAATGAAACCGGCCTTCGGCGCCATTGCGTTCGTACACGACATTTTGTGCCGTATCGTCCCGCAGGTAGTCAAAAAAGGCATCTATACTTTCGGTATATTTTTTTTCCTTGTACAGGCTGTCTGCATCGGTCCAACGGGTTACTTTGGCGGGTGGTTTGTTATTGTCTGAATACCGGCCAAACGCAATATCCGGTCCCGGGGGGGCAACTTCTTTCTTCTTATTCCTGCCAAATAATTTATCGAACATGTACACCGTTTTGAGGAAAGGCAATATACAAAGAAGCGCTGATTTATTGACCCTTGCCAATAGCCCGGATCCGGGGGGTAATAAGTATTCCACCAGCCCTTTTTAGGTGTTCGCTGTAATCTAAAAATCAGTAGTTTCGCCCTAACCAATGGACGATGAAAGAAGGCAGTATTTTTCCTGACCGGATTCCATCTGATCTACAAGAACAATAAAATCGTTACAGATGAAGTTTATTGCCTCCTCCTCTTCTTTACTGAAACAACTGCAGCACATTTCGGGAGTTATTAACGCCAATACGGTGTTGCCCATCCTGGAAGATTTCCTGTTTGAAGTGGAAAAAAACAAGCTGACCGTGGTAGCGACCGACCTTGAAACCGTGATGCGGGTGCAGTTGGATATTGAAGCCAAAGACAGCGGTAAAGTTTGTATCCCCGCCAAGATCCTGATGGATTCATTAAAAAATATTGCCGACCAGCCACTGACCTTCAATATTGATAAGAATTTCGGTATCGAGATCACCAGCGACAATGGTAAGTATAAAGTAATGGGTGAAAACCCGGATAATTTTCCGAAAGAACCGGCCGCCGATGATACCACTTCCTTTACCATGACGGCTTCTGCCCTGGTCACTGCGATCAACAAAACATTATTTGCGACCAGCAATGATGACCTGCGCCCGGCTATGACGGGTGTATTCTTTGAACTGGATAAAAAAGGATTACAGTGTGTGGCTACTGATGCACATCGCCTGGTCCGTTATAAAAGAACCGATGTAAAATGCCCGAAAGCCGATTCTTTTATCGTTCCCCGCAAACCCCTGAACCTGGTAAAAACGGCCATTCCGGCTTCGGAAGATGAAATAACCATAAGCTATAACAGCAATCATCTCTTTATAAAACACGGCACCACGCAAATGAGCTGCCGCCTGATTGATGCCCGTTTCCCGGATTATAAAGTGGTGATACCAACCGACAATCCTTACCGTTTAACGGTCAATAAAAATGATTTTCAAAATGCACTTCGCCGCGTAAGCATCTTTAGTAACAAGAGCACCAATCAGGTGGCCCTGAATATCAGCGGCAGTGAATTGCAATTGGCAGCACAGGATGTTGATTTCAGTTTCGAAGGAAATGAGCGCATGAAATGCCAGTATAACGGCGAAGACCTGATGATCGCTTTCAATGCCCGCTTCCTGATCGAAATGCTCAGTGCTGCGGACAGCGATGAGATCAATATGGAACTATCTACACCTACCAAGGCGGGTATCATTAAGCCTACTGACCTGGATGAAAATGAAGAAATGCTGATGCTGGTGATGCCGCTGATGCTGAATCAATAATTGGCTGTTCATACCTTGAACATTGATTGTTGAGCATTGAATATTGATTATTTTTTCCCAATGTTCAACAATCAATATACAATTATCAATACTCAACAAGGCACCATTTCATTATACCCGGCTTTGTTTCCTTGCCCGGTGTCTCCGAATAAGAAATTCTGCAACAAGCAAATTTCCCACCCATCCCAACCAGGCCACTACCCGGTACACATCCATGGGGGGAAGGGTGACAGTATTCGTGATCGCATATTTCCAGGCTCTTAATGTAAGGGCAGATAAAGTGAGGGCGTAGCTCCTGATCATATACTGCCGGTGGGCTTTGAAGTTTTTTTGCTTTGCTTTTACAAGAGCCATTGACGTAAAGACGATCCACAATAACGCCAATGCCACAAAAGCTACCCTCGACCATAATCCGCCATTGGCATAAAAACCCATGATCAGTCCAGCTGGTCCGGTGATCAGCAACACATCTACCACATAGATATAACCCAGGGTCCGGTGCAAACGTGGATTCTGCTTTAATAATCGTTTTGAAAACTGGGTAAAGCCGGCAAATAATACCCACATACTGGCATATACATGAATAAAAAAAGCACCTCTCCAGTGGTCAATATCAATGTATTGCTGTTTGATCCGCAAAAATCCCACATCCGTGTTGTAAGGGATATAGGTCATTGTTATAGCCGCCAGCAACCAGCAAAAAAAAGCCAGCATGAGCAGTAGCCCTGCATTCCAAATATTTGTGCGACTGATAATTTATACTAATTTTAAAAGCCATTCAATATTAACCATACAAACTTAAACCTTTCACCATGAGAAAATTGTTGATCCTGTTACTGGCTGGTTCTTTAATGATCAGCTGTAACAATAAAAAGGAAGAGGCAAAAACCGATAAAGAAACAGCAAAAGACAGTCCGGACACTGCGATAGCCTCTACAAACAACACAGCTGTTGATCCTGTTCCGGCACCCAATCCCCTGGAAAAATTATTAGGTTCTTTTGTTGGAGAGTTTGGAAATAATAAAATTACCATGCTCATCACCAAAGTGGCTGGAGATTCTGTAATAGGCCGCAGCGTTGTGGGGGGAAATGACCGACCCTTCCGGGGCACTTTTCATAAGGACGGAAATAATTATTTTTTTAATGCCAAAGAACCGGGAGATCATAAAGACGATGGCGAATTTAATTTTGTGATGTATGATTCTGAACTCGATGTGGTGAATGGTGGCTGGAAACCCTTTGCCAAAGGCCGGGCAGAAAAAGAATACCAGCTGCAGCGGAAAGCCTTCACTTACAAAACAGATGTGGGCGATTTCCCTGAAGCATCACAGCGCCTGCTGAAAGCAGCCGATGTAGAAAACCTGATGAAGGAAGACCTAGAATTCATGCGCAATGAAATTTTTGCCCGTCATGGTTTTTGTTTTAACAAAAGACACCTGCGCCAGCAATTTGAAATACAGGACTGGTATGTTCCCAACACAATTGATATCAAAGGCTTTCTGACCGATATAGAAAAAAAGAACATTACGATGATTAAGCGCTATGAAAAATATGCAGAAGAATACGGTGATGAATACGGCCGTTAAGTAAAAGTATTGTTGAAAGCCCCGTTTTGTGCAAGCAGGACAGGGCTTTTCGCTTACTTTTGTAAATGGATTTTATTGTACTTAATTCCTATAACAATTATATCGAAGCCCATATTGCCAAAGGGGTACTCGAAGCAGAAGGGATCGGTTCTTGGTTAAAGGATGAAAATACAGTGACCATTGATCCTATTCTCACCAATGCAGTTGGCGGTATTAAGATACTGGTGGCAAAAGCGGATGCGGAAAGGGCCTGGGAAATTTTAGAGCTGCTGAGAAAGGAACAAAAACAGGCCATTGTTTGCCCAAAATGCGGTTCCCATAACACAGAACTGGTTAGCACACCCCGCAAAGCGATGAACTGGCTGAGCTCCATTACAACTTTTTTCCTCGGTGATTTCGCTATGGCTATTGATAAAGTCCACCACTGCTTTGATTGCCAGAATGAATTCCCGGAAGCTAAACAAGAGGCGGAATTATAATGGCTCGGTTTTCAAAAAATGTTTCCCACGAATACACTAAGAACACAAAGCATTTATTATCATTGTTTTTTTTGCGGCCTTTGCGTCTTTGTGGGATCTTGTACTTAAACGGATTGCCAAAGGCTAAATGAAATTTCTTATTTTTCCTTCGTAACTTTTGCCGGCAAACGATTCACCATGTGGGATAACCTTCTTCAATATTTTCAAACCCTGGAACAACGACCGCTGGAGCGGATGGCCATCCTGGTCTGTGGTCTGCTGCTGTTCTGGGTCATTGAAGGAGCTATACCCTTGTTGCCATTACGGTATAAAAAAAATAAAATGCGCCATGCCGGTGTCAACTTTGTTTTTACCGTCATTCATCTGATCATCCATACCGGCCTCGCCGTTTTGATCGTCATGCTTTCCGACTGGTGTTTGCGTAATGGTTTTGGCCTGGTGTATTGGTTGAAGGCTAGCGTCATTCTGACAATTGTGATCGGGCTGCTGGCGCTTGATTTCAGCAGCTGGCTGGTGCACCTTGTCATGCACAAAGTGCCTTTACTCTGGCGTTTCCACCTGATTCATCACAGCGATACAACAGTGGATGTAACTACGGGTCTCCGCCATCACCCGGGTGATAGTTTATTGCGGGGCATTTTTTTTATTCTGCTGATTTTTATTTCCGGGGCACCAATGTATAGTGTAATGATCTATCAAACCATGGTGGTATTGTCTACTGCTTTCACGCATGCCAATATTAATCTCCCAAAGCGGTTGGACAAAGCCCTGAGTTTTATTTTAGTTTCTCCCAATATGCACAAGGTTCACCATCATTGGAAGCAACCTTATACCGATACAAATTACGGTGCTGTTTTTTCCATCTGGGACCGCTTATTGGGAACCTTTGGAAAATTAGATACCAAAGAGATCCGCTATGGCCTCGACCGGTATTATCCCGGCGAAAAAGATGAAGATGTGATCGGCTTGCTGAAAAAGCCTTTTCAAAAACTGGATTCTTAAAACCGGTGCCCTATCTTTCCTTTACAAACTTGTATTATCAACATCAACCCTTTGTATGAAAAAGATCCTTCTCTCTTTATGCCTGTTTGTAGCTGTAGTTGCCGTGGCACAACAAAGCGGCACTATGTATGTGGCCGCCAAAACGGGTTTAAGCATCCGTGAAAAACCAGAAGCAGCTTCCAAAGTACTCGAAAAGATACCTTACGGTACAAAAATTACCCTGCTGGAAATGACGGAAGAAAAGAAAAGCATTACCACCGAAGGCATCCTGGGCTATTGGCAAAAAGTAAAATATAATAACAAGACAGGTTATATCGTCGACTCTTATTTATTTCCCTGGGCACCCCCAAAATTAACTACCGTGAAAGAAATGAAGAACTACCTTGCACAGGTCACCGTTCCTTTTGGTGGCAAGTTGCTGGTCAAGTCGGGTACCATGAATAATATAAGCGAGGGTGGCTGGCAGCTTACCAAGCAACTCTATAAGAATGGTGCGGAGTGGCACGAATACCAGGGTTATGAATATGGCTCGGATGTCTATTTTCTCCCCGGTTTTTCCTTACAACAGGGCTTCCTGTTATTGCGGCTGATCCCCGAGTTTAAAGAAGTGATCGGTGAAAAAGATGAGTTTCCGACTGCAAGTAAAAAGTATAAGAAAGGAGATATTGATTACGAGATCACCGTAGAAAAACGGTCATTCGGGGAAGAGTATGTGTGGGTAGATAAAATCCATATAGAATATTCAGAGGGTGCAACTTATATTTTTGAAATGTACATGCTCGATAACCAGGTGGTCATATTTATGGCTTCCGGTGTGTAGTTTTGCGTCATGAAGAAAATCGCCATGATCCCGGCCCGTTATGCGGCAACCCGTTTTCCGGGGAAGCTGATGCAATTACTCGGTGATAAGACCGTTATTCGTCATACCTATGATGCAACAGTAGCCACCGGTTTATTTGATGAAGTGGTGGTGATTACCGATAGCGATATTATTTTTACGGAAATCACAGCAGCAGGTGGGAAAGTCGTGATGAGCCAGTATGAACATGAGAGTGGCAGTGACCGGATCGCTGAAGCAGCAGCGGATATGGATGTTGATATCATCGTTAATGTTCAGGGTGATACCCCTTTTGTAAAAAAAGAACCTCTTCAAAAACTTTTACAGCAATTTGATGACGGCACTGTGCAGGTTGCTTCGCTGATGCAGGTCATTACCGACCACAATGATATAATGGACCCTAACTTTGTAAAAGTGGCGGTGGATAAACAGATGAATTCTCTTTTCTTCAGTCGATCTGTGATTCCTTATCCACGAGCAAAAAATATTCCTGTTCCCTACTATGAACATATCGGTGTGTATGCATTCCGCAAACAGGCTTTAATGAATTTTAAGTCCTGGCCTGTCACCCCGTTGGAAGCCACCGAAAAAATTGAATGTCTCCGCTATCTCGAAAACGGGATTGCCCTCCGTATGGTTGTTGTGGATTATATGGGTGTGGAAATTGACACCCCGGAAGATTTATATAAAGCAGCAAAACTTTTATAACCCTATAAAGCGAATATTTCCTGCAAACGTTTGATGTGTATTTTTATCGCAATATAAAATTGCAATAAACCAGATACCTATTCAATCTTTATTACCTTTCTTACTACAACCAACGATTGCAAGATGAATAAAAATAAATTGGTTAGCTGGAGCATTGTAGCAGCGCTTGCCGGCTTTATTTTCGGTTTTGATACTGTTGTTATTTCCGGCGCCAATCAGCCGATAAAAGAGCTTTGGCATACCTCTCCTTTGTTTCATGGTTTCTTTATTATGTCTATGGCTTTGTGGGGAACAGTGGTCGGTGCCCTTTTTGGCGGCATTCCCACAGAAAAATATGGCCGGAAAAAGGTTCTTTTCTGGATTGGAATATTATTCGCCATCTCTGCTTTCGGTTCTGCCTTTGCACAGGATCCTTATACTTTTTCTGTTTTTCGTTTTATTGGAGGTGTGGGTATCGGTGTATCTTCTGTAGTAGCACCAACCTATATTTCTGAAATTTCCACTTCATCAATAAGAGGAAGGATGACAGCTATGTATCAGTTCAATATTGTTTTTGGAATATTGATTGCTTTTCTTTCCAATTATTTTTTACAAGGTGTCGGCGGTGTGAATGATTGGCGGTGGATGCTCGGTGTATTGGCTATTCCATCTATTATTTATACTATTATGGTGATGAGCATTCCCGAAAGCCCCCGATGGTTGATTACAAAAAAGAATGACCAGGCGGCCGCTAAAAAAATTTTAGTACAGATGGGAGTAGCAGATACGGATGCAGAAATTGCTGCCATCATTGCCAGCAACAAACACGTTGAAACAATTGGTGTTAAATCCTCTCTCACAGATAAAAAATACCGCAACGTTATTTATCTGGCTTTTCTGATTGCTTTTTTTAACCAGCTATCTGGTATTAATTTTATTCTTTACTACGCACCGGAGATTTTAGAAAATGCCGGTCTTGCTGCCAAAGAATCATTACTTAATTCTATTGCCATTGGTGGCACCAATTTGGTTTTTACTTTCGTTGGACTTTATCTTATTGACCGGCTTGGCAGAAGAACATTATTAATAATTGGTTCATTCGGATATATAGTAAGCCTTGGGTTGGTAGCATGGTCATTCTATTCTCATGCCGGTGCCGGATTTTTATTAATGTCATTAATGATATTTATTGCTGCGCACGCCATTGGACAGGGTGCTGTTATCTGGGTATTTATCTCTGAAATATTTCCCAATAAAGTACGGGCAATGGGCCAGTCATTCGGCGCCAGTGTGCACTGGATATTTGCCGCTATCATTACATTAATTACGCCGGTGTTCCTCGACAGGAAGGATGGAATACTAAAAGATAAACCCTGGATAATATTTGCCTTTTTTGCGGGCATGATGGTGCTGCAACTTATCTGGGTCCTTGTAAAAGTTCCGGAAACCAAAGGGGTGTCACTCGAAGAGCTGGAAAAGAAATTAATTGTTGAATAATAAATACAGGCATACAGATAACACGGATTTAGACAGGTGAACATCAATTGATCGCTGCTTCGCTACAATAAATAAACGACCCGGTCTAGAAAAAATGACGTTAAGAAAATTGTGTAGTAACCCGGTAAAAAGCCGGCGTTGTTTGAGCCTGCACTATTATGCATATAAATAAATCTGGCGGCGAGTTTGCCAGGTTTAGGCTTACGAAGTATTTTTTAGTGGTTTTTTCGGAGCCTTGACTTTTTTTGTTACTTTTTTGTATTAAGACAAAAAAGTAAAATGTTGATTTAGACTTTTACTATTAAACATCCCTGTATGAAAAGCATATTTATTTCCCTCTGTATTTGCATCGCATTTATTGCAAACACACAGACTAATTCTTTATACAACGAACAATACCGTCCCCGGTTCCATTTTTCTCCCTCCATCAACTGGTGCAACGATCCCAATGGTCTTGTATATAACAATGGTACCTATCATTTATTTTATCAGCACAATCCCTTTGGTAATATATGGGGGCATATGACGTGGGCACATGCCACCAGCAAGGATCTTGTTCATTGGAAACATGAACCCATTGCTATTCCCGAAGAAGATAGTATCATGATATTTTCGGGAACATGTGTGGTAGATAAGAATAACACCAGTGGCCTTGCACAGAAAGCAGGACAAATTCCAATGGTTGCGATCTATACCGGTCATATTGAAAATATAAACCAGTCGCAGCATATTGCATACAGTTTAGACAATGGTACTACCTGGGCAAAGTATATTAAGAACCCGGTGCTTGATTTGGGCAAAAAGGATTTCCGTGACCCTAAGATATTTTGGTATGCACCCAAAAATTATTGGGTAATGGCCTTAATGTTTCCGGTAGAACATTATGTGCAATTCTATTCCTCCGGTAATTTAAAGGACTGGAAACATTTAAGCAACTTCGGTCCGGAGGGCGATACCGCTGGCGTGTGGGAATGTCCGGATCTAACACAAGTGTCTGTTGAAGGAATGCCCGGAAAAAAGAAATGGGTATTACAGACTTCACAAAATGCCTCTATGCAATATTTTGTTGGTGAGTTTGATGGTATAAAGTTTACCAATGAAAACTCTGCTGATAAAATTGTTCGTCCCGACTACGGACCGGATTATTATGCAGCTATTGCCTGGAACCAACTTCCCTCCGCACATTTACCAACAGCTATCGGCTGGCTGAACAATTGGAACTATGCCAACGATATTCCCACCACGCCTTGGAAAGGAGCCATGTCGCTGCCAAGAACGCTGCGTGTAAAAAAGATAAATAATGAATGGGTGTTGTTGCAAAAACCTGTTGATGGTTTAAAAACATTGCGTAGCAATCCAATGGAAATAAAAAACACCAGCGTTACCGGCACAAAAACATTGTCCCGGAAAAGCCGGCAATTTGAAATGCTGTTAACGTATGAGCCTTCTGCTGCTAACAGTGGTGTACGGCTGGCGATGGGTAAGAATAGTTATTTCGAAATTGGTTATGATGCAGCGAAGCAAACTGTATATATTGACAGAAGTAAAACGGAACTAACCGGTTTCAATAAAAACTTTTCTTCATTGAGTCGTTTTGAAACTCGCGTGTCGCTGAAAAATAAAAAACTGCAACTGCATATTTTTTATGACCATAGCATCGCCGAAATTTTTGTAAATGATGGCGAAGCTGTTTTAACAGCACAATTATTTTCTGCAGAAAACAATAACGGTATTGAGCTTTTCAGTAATGGCGGCCGGTCAACAGTCGTATTGCTGAAGTTGTGGGATATAAAGTCTATCTGGTAAAATCTGTTTCCCACAAAGCCACGAAGAACACAGCCCGGCCAGCAAACTTTGATAAATTTGGACTTGTTTTCTCGCCTCTAAACCTGGGTCCTTGTATCTTGGCTGAAACCCTGTATTCAATCCGTGTCATTTGTCTTAATCTGTGGTTAACCCTGTATTCAATCCGTGTTCATTTGTCTTAATCTGTGGCTAACTCTGTATTTAATTCATGTAATTTCGTGGCCACAATTTTTCTTTTATGAATTTTCGAAATTTCAAAATGGTTGGCTATGTGGTATATGGCCG
The DNA here is from genome assembly GCA_034408705.1 of Bacteroidota bacterium. GTDB lineage: Bacteria > Bacteroidota > Bacteroidia > Chitinophagales > Chitinophagaceae > JJ008. The sequence continues at coordinate 12,402 of JAWXCO010000182.1, read as the reverse complement.
TGGCGCGTTTAACCAGCTGGATGAGATCCTTCAACCTCAGCGGAAAGATGGAAGACCATTGGTCTTTCTCCTCGATCATTTTTTCAGGGATAAGCCATTGGCGGCACGTATCCCGTTAACAGGGAACGACAAGCTGATCTTCGTGGATGTTACGTATGAACCAAAGACAACCTATGTTGACCAGTTGGCACAGCAATTAAAAGATGAGTTCGGCAACGTAAGCGGGGTGATCGGCATTGGTGGCGGATCTGCCATGGACCTCGCCAAAGCCGTTGGCCTGATGATGAACAATCCCGGCTCTTCAGCTGATTATCAGGGATGGGACCTGGTGAAACAGGCCGGTGTATATAAAGCTGGTATTCCCACATTAAGCGGTACCGGTGCAGAAGTTTCCCGGACAACGGTATTGACCGGTCCCACTAAAAAGTTGGGGATGAATTCCGACTTCACCCCTTTTGACCAGATCATACTGGACCCCGAGCTAACGGCCAATGCTCCTGAGAATCAGCGATTCTATACCGGTATGGATTGTTATATCCACTGTATCGAAAGCCTGGAAGGAACCTATTTAAATGAATTCAGCAAAAGTTATGGCGAAAAAGCCTTGCAGCTTTGCCGGGATGTGTTTGTCAATAAAGATGGTTGGGATCAGGATGCTGATGATAAACTCATGATGGCATCCTATGCCGGCGGAATGAGCATTGCTTATAGCCAGGTGGGTGTGGCCCATGCGGTGAGTTATGGTCTCAGTTATTTGCTCGGCACTAAACACGGTATCGGCAATTGTATCGTGATGAATCATCTCGAGGAATATTACCCGGCGGGAGTAAATGAATTTAAATACATGGTGGAGAAGAATAAAATAGATATCCCCGTTGGTATCTGCAAAGGATTAAGCGAAGATGATTTTGATAAAATGATCAATGTTTCGTTAGGCATGAAACCGCTCTGGGAAAATGCGCTGGGAAGGGACTGGGAAAAGATCATAACAAGGGAGAAGTTGCGGGGTTTGTATGATAAATTGTAGGAGAACTGTCCGGTTTACTTTCCGGCTTAGCAGGTGTCCCCAAAAAAGTAACACGGCGTGGTTGCTGTACTGTGCCGATAGCCATCGGGATATCGAAGTGTCTTCCACCAACCACTTGCAATTAGGATTCTTAATTGAAATTTAAAGGTAAAGTGGCGGGTGGAAGAAAACACCCCCACGGCGTAAGTAGGCTTTTTTACCGCCGCCTTCATATATCTTTTCCAGCCCGCGGCGCATATCGCTGAGGCTTTGTTTTAAAACTTCTTCGTTCTTATTAAATTCGAGGTTCATGATTGCAATTCGTTGAGGGGCAAAGAGAAGGCTTGCCTGCCGTAGCCATTGCGAAGGCAGGAACGAGTCTTTGTCATACCGGGGAATAGCTTGTCCCGAGCTTGATTCGGGAAGGTATCTTGTATTATGGTCTGTCATCGTCCTGTTCGCTGCGCAACTTCAGTCCCGGCTGGGAGTTTATCCCGATGAATACCGGGACTACAAGTCCTCAGCCACAAAGGGGGTATCCGGGCTTTCCGCTTCCACCGTGACCACCTGTGGCGGATCCGGCAGCCTTAGGGCAATGGGAATTCAACTCAGCTTTACAACCAATTTGCTAAAGTTTCTCAAAATAGCTAAAGTAACACTTTTTTAAATCGTAATACTTTTATACATTTGGGGTACTAAAAATTAAAAGTATGGAAACCTCCGTGTTAACTTCAAAAGGGCAATTGCTGATACCAAAGCGGTTGCGTACTAAATATGGTATTGAATCAGGCGTAAAAATTGTTTTTGAAGAAAAGGATGGTGCGGTACTGATAAGGCCTATGAACAAGGAGTATTTCAATGCTTTCCGGGGAATATTAAGCTCTATCGGTAACCTGAAAGATGAAATGAAAAAAATGAAGACAGAAGAAAAGCAATTGGAAGAAAGAAAACTACGCCTTCATAAAACCAGCAAAAGAAAATAGAACGTATGGCTAATTTCATTTTAGATAGTTATGCCTTGCTGGCTTTTTTCAGGAATGAAGAAGGAGCTGATGCCGTGGAAAAGTTGCTATATGAGGCCGCAGAAAATAAGCATGAGTTATATATCCACGTTGTGAATGCAGGAGAAGTGTACTACATAAGTTACCGGAAAGACGGTGCCACCAAAGCAGAAAAAGTGTGGGCCGCTATGCTGCAATTTCCCCTTCACTTTGTAGAAGCTGACCTGGCCAACTCATTAGAAGCGGCGAAAATTAAAGCCCGGTTCAAACTGTCGTTTGCTGATGCTTTTGCGGCATCGCTGGCTATTAAAAAGAAAGCGACATTGCTTACCGGTGACCATGAGTTTGAAAATTTAGCCGGGGAGGTAAATTTTAAAGTGAAGTATTTGTAAATAACAGCGAGTCCGCTGCTCGCAAGGCCGAGCTGGGAGAATCTCGTGAGGGAAGTAAGATGTTAAGAAAGTGCAGCGTAAGCTTGAAAGCGAGGCAAAGAAAATAAACCCGAAAAAACCGGGACAAGCAGGAAATATAAAGAAAGGCAAGTAGAAAAAACGATTAACAGGATAAATATATCTTTTCCAACCTGCGGCGCATCTAGCTGAGCGGAGGTGGAGTGGGCTTGTGCGATGATGTCTTTCCCATTTAGGAGAAGGTCGGGATGAGCTGGGCTCTCATCGTTCGGTTCTTTACTCATCTGTACTTCCGGCTGTTCGATGCAAGTCCACGTTACGTTGCGGGCTTTCGGCTTCCATCCGGTCGCAGACTCCGGTTTTTATTGGAGCAGCCCTTGGACTTAATATTTTCAATCACCCGAAACTATTTTATATTTCATCGAAACTTATCAAGATAGGTGATTTGCTATCTTGAAGTCACAATTTATGACAGCAACATTGTGCTTTATAAGACAAGGAGTCCGTCACACAAGGAGCAGGGCGGGGAGACTCCTATGTTTACAAAAAAAATATTAAGGTATTGGGAAAATGGGAAAGCGGGCTAAAAGAAATTGAGAATTGGTTCAGGAAAACACCACTGCGTAACCATTTAAAAACGATAACTGAACCTTTTTTAAACCTGAAATAATGTACATTTAGAATACCTAAAACTTGTTTTATGAAAAAAATTCTTTTTTTCTGCTTTTCGATTTGCCTATTTACGGGCGAAAAATCTTTTTCACAAATAACCCTTACTGATCAAAAGATTGAAATTCTGCTAAAAGAAGTAGCCCGGATCGAAGGTAAAATGGATGCCATCAATGCAAAATTATCCTTCGATGAGATGGCGGTTATGACATTGGTGACTAGCGATCTGAATATGATAAAAGAGGCGAGAGAAGGCTTTAGCTTTTATCATCATGAAATTAAGATTGATAATCCTGTATGTAATAATAATTCTAAAGCCATAGTGTTAGTAGCTAATCATGCGATTGGAAATGAAGTCGAAGCTGTGAATATTTTTTATAATGAAAGTGATAAATTCTGGTATATCAAAACCCCCGACTGGAAGTATAAAGGGTTTGAGCCGGGAATTATTATTGATCCTCAGCCAACGATAATAAAGGGAATATCAGCGTCATCAAAACCGGGCTTTAGGGAAGTAAAATATACCGATTTCAGACAGGTATATGGTATAGGATATGCTGGCCCTAAATGGCCTGGTATAGAAGAAAAGTTTTCTGTTGTCATTTTTACGGAATTGCCAGTTCCTATGACTAAGTTCGTTCCAGAGGATGACCTCAAAACGGCTAAGCCCAGAACAGATAAGCCCTATATAGATACTCCCAGAACGGCTAATCCCAGAACTGACATTCCTTTGCTGGTTACACCCAATACTGTTGATACTAGCACAAAAAAAATGACGATGCCAATGATTTCAGTATCGGGGGAATGGAAATATAAAATGGTATCGGCAAGCGGTTCCACCTTGACAGGAAAAGTTTTCCTAGTGGTCAACGAAACTTCTGTTTCAGGAAACCTTTTTACTAATGATAAAACAAAGACAGCGATATCCGGCACTTTAATTAACAGTGAACTTTTATTGAGCAGGGTAACAGGTTTACAAACAACACAGATATATAATCTCAGGCGGGGGGATAAAAATCATTTTTCGGGAACTTATCGTAATGAAGGGAAATATACAGATTCAGGAATGATTGAATTTTTCCGTTAAAATTTATAACCATTACTATTAAACTATGCAGATAAAAATGAAAAAAATAGTATTTTTTACAAGCTTACTGCTGTCAATTCTGAACAACACAGCCAAGGCGCAGGATGTAGAAATCAATGCCCGTATATTGGACAGCCTCATTAAACGGATCGAAATCCTTAAAGCAAAAATTGATGCGATAGGTGCAAAATTAACTTTTGAAAAAATGTCTGTAATGACACTGGTTGCCGGCGATCAGAATATGATCAGTGAAACACAGGAAGGATACACCTCATATCATCATGACATTAAAATTGATAATCCGCTGTGCAATAATAACCCCAACGCAATAGTACTGGTGATGAAACAAAAAGATAACAACAGTAAGTTGCTTGATGCGGGGAGAACTGAACCGGCCAGTGTTTATTTTAATGGGCTTGATAAACACTGGTATTTAATTACGCCTTCCTGGCAGCTTAGAGGATATGAAGCCGATATTACCGTTCAAATCGCAATTAAAGATGGAGAAATGTATGGAGTCTCGGCAGGTGACATTTATTTTTTTGATGCTGGTCCCTTTAATAAGTCAAATGATTTTTTTGGCAAACATGGAGTTGCTTATTTTGCTCCCCATCCTTCCTATCCAGGTGACAAGTTTTCTGTTATTATTTTTAAGGAATTGCTGGTGACTATGAAATTCAATCGTTAAATTTTTAATATTCGTTTTTGCTATTGTTGGGTGTATCACGAATCAAAGTTGAGGGTCGTTCTTTCTCCTTGGCAGGTGTTCTGCAAAAAGTATTCCTCCGAGGTTGGTGTTTGCCCTTACCTACCACACACCGTTAATAATTCTCTCTATTTTTTATAAATATTCAAAATCTTAATGTTAAAGTGGTGGGTGGAAGAAAACAACCGCCATGGTGTATTTCTAAGTTCATAATTCTATTTATTATTTGATAAAGATAGTTCTTAACGTTCTTGTCAACCGTAGCTTAGGCAAAGATTGATCCGTTCTTATTAAATTCCAAATCCATAGTGCAAGTAGTTAAGGGGCAAAGATAGGGAACACCGTCTCGTCATGCCTGGCTTGATCCGGTATCTTTAATTGGGATTGCCCACCGAAGTCTTTATGAAGGTGGTGCTCTCAACGTTCTGTTTTTACTCAACTGTTGTTCCAGCTGTTCTCTGCAAGTCCTCGCAACGCTCCGGGCTTTCCGCCTTGTCAGATGCTCCCAAAAAACTAACACGCCGTGGTTGGTGTACTGTCCCGATAGCCATCGGGATGACGAAGTATCTCCACCGACCACATGTGTTAAAGACTCTCAAAGCTTCAATAAAAATCGCTTGTTACCATAGTTGGTGAAAATACAAACCTGCTTACCCGCAGGCAGGCACCAACCATGGCGTAACAGTAGAAGCATGGGGAAGTTCACCAAAAAATCCAGTTGGTGGTTGGTACGGATTGAAAAAGGGTTTCGGTGGCTACTTTGGTAACTATGTTCCGCCTTTGTTGGAGGAGTTGGGTCTGTTAGAATTAGAGCATTATCCAAAGAATAACCGGATGAAAGCAAAATGATTATTCTTGCCAGCCGGTGCTTACAAACTTTATACTTGCCAGCTAATGGTTCATCGCCTAACAACACCTTATAAGCAGGAGTAGTATTGAATATGAACTTTGTTTTTCAGGAAGTATAGTTTTAGTCATGGCAATGTAATTTTTTTTATAAAAAAAAGGTATTTAGTCTCTATAAACTTCCTCAATTGTTGTTTTGTCAGATATTTGCATGACGTAATGAAAAAAATTTCTTTTATACTTCTGCTTATTTTTACTGCTACCATTACGGGGCCGGCAATCTCTTCTGTAATAAAGGAAAGTAAAGTTTCAATTTTTGCTCAGGATGAAGAAAAAAATGAGAGAAATGCTAAAACAGAAGAAGTAGAAAATGAGGAGTATCATCTTTCGAATTTCTGCTATGCTATACGCAATAATCTTTATATTTCAGCCCTTTCTGCTATTGAAATGAATCCTAAACTTATCGCTTCTTTCTCCGGAGTGATAACACCGCCCCCAGACCACTGTTAATTTTTATCCACTGCTTCCGGGCAATCTTTTATACCTTTTTGTTGTGTTTGTTTTACAGGTTAAAATTTCAATAAAATCTGTTTCCCGGAGATCAAACATGGCAGCCCTGAAAAAATACTATAAAAACCATCTTCCTTTATGTTGTTTTGGTCCGCTAATTATTTTCTTACTGCGGTTATTGTGTAATGCTTTAACATCATTTTATAGGGTAAGTGGTATACTATTTTACAAAAACGGAGCATTTAAATTCTATTAATTAAAATTATTTTAAAATCTTTTTCATATGGTTGTTGTAAAAATATTAGTACCAGATAAAGAACTTGGACAGGCTGTAGCTGATAGTATTTTGAAAAATAAATTCAGCATACAGGTATTTGGAAATTCCTTTGATTCCTATAAAACAACTGCATCTAAACCTGGGAACAGTAATAAAGTATATGTTATTCAGTTTATAACCAAAAGCATGTTGTTTCATCAAATAGAAGACAGTTTAAAGCAGGAATTCCCAAAAACCGATTTTTCAATTTGTGCGACACCTATAGTTCATATTGGCTTCACTCTTCATGACAGGATCAAAAATAGGGTAATAGGATTTGATATGATAGAAGCAGAAAACGAAGATTAAAATGGATTATCTGAACATTATTTCTCTCGTTGCCCTGCAGGCGGTACCAGGTATTCTCTGTATTGTTTTCATTTACGTTATTGCGGAAGAATTACCTACCGAAAACACATTATAGCGAGAACCGACGTCTTGGTTAGTGTTCTTAAAATAAACAAAGCCGCTTTGCGTTTCTCTACGCAACGGAACTTAAACATAAAGTGTTGCGTCGAGACAGGCAACACAGCCTTCTGATAAGATTATCTGGCGGGTGGAGATTCTACATTAAACTTCGCACAGTAACCAAACCGTAAAAACAGATAATTTTACTGTATGGAAGATTTATTGCATAACCCTGTTTACAATGCTTTGTTATCGGGTGACAGGCATCTTAGTTTTGGTAATGACCAGGTAAGATTCTTTGATGAACAGGTTTCTCCTTTTGTAGGTTTTCAAACCGATTATTCTAAGGGTTTTACAGACTTATCTGACCTGCTTCCTTCTGGCAGAAAAATTTTATATGCCACTCCTTCTTTTATTCAACAACCAACCGGCTGGAAAATACTCCATGAAATAAAAGGAGTACGATTTGTATATGCCGCAGACCGGAACAGGAAAAAAGATTTTCTGATATAATCCCATTAGGGCAGGCATATGTTGATGAAATGGTACAACTGGCTGCGATAACCAAACCGGGTCCTTTTGCTACAAAGACCATTAACTTTGGTTACTATTTCGGAATTTTCGATAAGAAAAAACTGGCAGCTATGACCGGTCAGCGGTTCCATGTACGAAATTTTACAGAGATAAGTGCTGTATGTACGCATCCTGATTATACGGGCAAAGGTTATGCATACCGTTTACTTCAACATCAGTTACAACTTATAGTACAACATGGTCAGCAACCTTTTTTACATGTCCGGGAGGATAATGAGAGAGCAATTGCCCTCTATGAACGGCTGGGGTTTACCATTTCAAGAAACATGAATTTCTATTTTATGGTGAAGCAATAACTTCTTCCCAGCCAAGACCATCTGAGAACCTTCTGAGAACCAGCTAAAGAAATTTTCCTAAATTTATTCATGCTTCGCTTTTTCATTATTGGCTTATTTGCTATTCACTTACTTGATTCCTGTAACCATGTTAGTAAATTCTATTCATCTGATACAGGCCATGAAATAGTAAAACCGGAAGTACAGTATCTTGATAGTAAAGTAATCAATCTTAAAACTACAGGCATAGCTGATACCACTATAGCCATGCTTTTGGGGAGGATTGAAAATACATATATTTTTAAGGGTAAAGAATTTATGGAACCAATCGTGGCAGCCATGATAATGCTGAGGAATAAAACGAATGGCAAAGAAGCTAATATTTTTTTTAAAAAAAATGGTTCCTACAAACTCTATAAATCACCAGGTATTTATGAGATAACTATTAAAAGTGTTGGATGCAATACAATCGATATTAAGAATATTTCTTTGGGCTCAGGTGAAATAAAACAACTGGATGTGCAATTGGCACTTGCCGGTTTAATACCTAAAACAAAAATTTTTGATGTAGTAGCCAATTATAATCTGCTCGAAAAGAAAAATTAAATTCACCGTAATTAAAGTAAAGGACCGTGGTTGGTGGAAGATACTTCGGCATCCCGATGGCTATCGGGACAGTACACCAATAACGGCGTACGTCAGCAGCAAATGTTTTTTAATGCTCAATTGCGAACAGAACCTTAAAGAGTACCCTTCATTCCTAAGGGTAAACTGTGCAACATATGATGATAGTGGTACATGTGCCGGGCTCATAAAAATTTATATCCTGGTTATTGCTTTCCCCAACTAATTACAAGCCTTTATCCATTTTAGCGCCTTTTGCCACAATTAATTAATTTAGCAGTAATTATAAATAATGAAAGCCATTCTATGTACAAAATATGGGTCAACAGATCAGCTTCAGTTTAGCGAGGTACCAAAACCGGTACCAAAAGAAAATGAGGTATTGATAAAAGTGTATGCTGCCGCAATAAATGATTATGAATGGAGTTTGGTGCTGGGTAAGCCGTATATCTATCGGTTATTATTTGGCCTAACAAAACCCAAACGCCCCATACCTGGCATGGAGCTGTCAGGTGTGGTGGAGGCGGCTGGTACCAATGCCACTTTATTCAAAGCCGGGGATGCAGTGTATGGCGATATTTCAAACTATGGTTTTGGAAGTTTTGCAGAATATATCTGCATCAATGAAAAGGCTGTTGTGCATAAACCCGACGGTATGCCTTTTGAAGAGGCAGCAGCCACTTCCCACGCTTCGATGCTGGCATACCAGGCGATTATTGAAAAGGGACAAATTCAGCAGGGACAAAAAATACTGATCAACGGGGCAGGCGGTGGGGTAGGCACTTTTGGCTTGCAAATTGCAAAAACATTTAATGCCGAAGTAACGGGTGTGGATACCGGTGATAAACTGGAGATGATGAATTCGCTTGGTTTTGATCATATCATTGATTATAAAAAAGAAGATTTTACAAAGAACGGACAGCGATATGACCTCGTCATTGATGCTAAGACGACCCGTTCTCCTTTCGCTTATCTGCGTTCGCTTACTGCAAATGGCAAGTATGTTACGGTGGGTGGTAATGCAGGCAGGCTTTTACAGACCTTACTGGTGAAATTCTGGATCAATAAATTCAGTAAAAAGAGTTTACATATCGTAGCCCTGAAGTCCAACCGGGACTTGGCATATATACATGAACTTTACGCAGCGGGTAAAATAAAACCGGTAATTGACGGTCCTCATCCATTAAGCGAAGTGCCAAAAGCTATTCAGCATTTTGGGGAAGGAAAGCACAAGGGGAAAGTGATAATAAAGGTAGAGTAAATAGTCTTTATTAATTTTTAGTCCTCCCTTCTTTCATTTACTATTTTAGTTCAACATCAAAATAAATTCCTATGGTGATCAAAAATCTTCAACAGTTATTTACAAGGGATCTTACTAAACTGAAAGAGGAGATTGCTTTATACAATGACGAGTCAATCGTATGGAAAACAGAAAAAAATATTTCTAATTCGGCCGGCAATCTTTGTTTGCACCTGCTCGGTAACCTGAATACATTTATTGGTGCGGCGATAGGCGAGACGGGATATATACGGAACAGGCCTGAAGAGTTTACTGCCCAAAACATTCCCAGGGAAGTGTTGATCAAAAAAATTGAAGAAGTGATAAAGATGGTACAACAAAGCCTGGATAAATTAACATTGGATAAATTAGAAAAAGAATATCCTATACAGGTGTTTGGTGAACCGATTACTTATGAGCTTTTCTTGTTGCATTTATCCGGCCATTTAATGTATCACCTCGGACAGATAAATTATCACCGTCGATTATTGGATCGTTCCAATAAATAACCTGAAATCTTCCATCTTGTTATTACGTTGCAGGTAGAAGGAAATGCCGGTAAACTGTAATTGACAATAGCACTATTTATTTTTTAATAAAAAAAACATCTATTTGCAGTGCAAAAGATTCCGCCTGGTGTTTTCTTCCACCAACCACATGTGTTAAAGACTTCCAAAGTTTTGATCAAATTCACTTATCACAAACACATCCTTCCGCTATGGAGGAAGTTCCTAAAATATACCATCCTTTGTCTTTGTACAAAACGAACTAAAGAGAAAATGCCGCAATAAGGTATGGCACTTTAAAACGAATATGCCTTGTGAGTTGTTCGGCAATTAATACATTAACTTCAATAAAGCAAAACGATCTACGCAAACCAATAAATAGCTAAATGCGTTTTGTTAGACTCAAACAGATATTTATGAAACAACTACGGATGATAGTATTAGTCGTCTTATTGTTGCAAGGTTGTGTTGCATCTAAGAAAACACCGCCAATCTGGAAAACGCTGCCAGAAATTCCCGTAATGCCATCGGCAGATGAAATCGGGTTTCTGCCGGTGAATGATATAAATATGTATTATGCCATATTTAATAAACAAGGAAAAGAACCGGTTATTTTACTTCATGGAGGATTTGGGAACGCCGATTGGTGGGGTTATGAAGTGCCACTACTATCCAAAACACACCAGGTGATTATATTGGATAATAGAGGACATGGTCGTAGTACTATGTCGGATCAGGCCTTCAGCTACCAACTAATGGCATCTGATGTATTGCAATTGATGGATCAGCTTCATCTTCAAAAGGTTTCTATTGTAGGCTGGAGCGATGGGGGTATAATTGGATTGGTACTGGCCATGAAGCATCCTGACAGAATTGATAAATTGTTTACCTATGGTACAAATTTTAAGAAGTCCGGAGAAAAATCAGAACCGATGGATTCTGCTACGGGAGCAAAGTTTATGACAAAAGTTAGAGCGGATTATCACAAACTCTCTCCAACACCTGATGATTTTCTGAAGTTTAGAGCTGCTCTTGGAAAAATGTATAGCACTGAGCCAAACCTGATACCTGCTGAAATAAAAACCATCAAAGCCCCAACAGTAATTGCAGCCGGGCAGTATGAACAGTTTTATAAAAGGGAACATTTTGAGGAACTGGCAGGCCTGATACCCAATGCCATTTGTGTGATTCTTCCAAATGTAAGCCATGGGGGGCCAATACAAAATCCAGCCCAATTTCACAAAGCCGTAATGAAATTATTAGATGGTCATCATTAAGACATATTTCATTAGTTCGCACCATTTTGCCCTGGTTGGTGTTCACAAAAAATGTATCACACCGTTGGTGTTTCCCCTCACCAACCACATGCAATAAGAAGTCTTTGTTAGCCTTCAAAAAATAAAAGCCTAAAATATAAATGACGGGTGGAGATGCTTTGGCAAACTCAGCACACTTGCCACAGCATAAGGAAATGACAGCAACCTGTAATTGACAATAGAGCTATTTATTATTTTATTGAAATTTCATCTATTTGCAGCGCAAAAGATTCTGCTTTCTTATTACCGATCAAAAAACCTATTTCTGTCATAGATTTTCCGGGAAAAGGAGGACGGTTAAGCAGTTGCCCTCTGAATGAAGCAATCATTTTATCAAATGGCAATTCAACTGTTTGCCATTCGCCGGTAGTGGCAAAGGATATTATATAATCATAATAATCATTTGACTTTACTTTTACCCGAAACTGATAAACTTTGCCATCGCCTTTTAACCGAATCACAAACCTGTTGCTTTCCGTAGTTTCTTTTTGTGTGAAATAATAACGAACAGATGAAAACCCACCATTATTATCCAGAGAAACTTCTCCGCTAAAAAGACCATGGCCTTCGGCAGTAAGTTGGAAGTTTCCATTTGATCGGCCACCCATTACCACGTCATCAGTCATGCGCCAGTTACTTATGTCTGCCGATTTATTGAAATCAAATAGCAGGGTAGTTTTAAAAAACATAACGAAAGAAATTAGTAGAATAGATTGCATAGTTATTGATTAAAAAGGTATAAATCATTTCATTTAAAATTTTTTATCGTTCTTTTTATTTCCCCCCGCGGCATGCGTGTATTGTTACTCATTTTTAATCTATATAAAATGGTTGATTTATTGTTTCAAC